>JAFTEJ010000096.1 GCA_017453725.1 Clostridia bacterium
CGATGGTCGACGCCGTAAAGAAGTATTCGGACGTTGATTTCAATGAGATAAAGACGGTCGACGAAGCGAGAGCGGCTGCGAAGGAAAAGGGGATCGAGTACGCCGATCATCACAAGAAGGGCGACATCCTCAACCTTTTCTTCGACGAGTTCGTCGAGGAGCATCTGATACAGCCGACCTTCGTTATGGACCACCCGGTCGAGATCTCGCCGCTGACCAAGCGCAAACCCGACGCGCCCGACTACGTCGAACGCTTCGAGCTCTACGTCAACGGCTGGGAGATGTGCAACGCCTACTCCGAGCTTACCGACCCGATCGACCAGCGCGAGCGCTGCAAGGCGCAGGACGCCCTCGCCGCCGCCGGCGACGCCGAGGCGAACCACACCGACGAGGACTTCCTCAACGCGCTCGAGCTCGGTATGCCTCCCACCGGCGGCATCGGATACGGCATCGACAGGCTCACCATGCTGCTGACCAACAGCCCATCCATCCGCGACGTTCTGCTCTTTCCTACTATGAAGTCCATGGACGGCAAGAAAGCGGAAAAAGCGGCGGAAGAAACCGCGGAAGCGGCGTCTGTGATAGAAGGCGCGCCGATCATTTCAGCGGAAAAGCCCGACTTTTCAAACGTGCAGATTGAACCGTTGTTCTCTGATTTCGTCGATTTTGAGACCTTCTCGAAGTCCGATTTCAGAGCCGTAAAGGTGCTTGAATGCGAAGCAGTGCCGAAGTCGAAGAAGCTTCTGAAGTTCACGCTCGACGACGGAACGGGCGCGAATCGCACCATTTTAAGCGGTATTCACGCATTTTACGAGCCCGAACAGCTTATCGGCAAGACGCTTATAGCAATAACGAATCTGCCGCCCAGAGCGATGATGGGAATTGAGAGCTGCGGTATGCTCCTCTCCGCCGTCCATAAAGAGGGCGACGAAGAAAAACTGCATCTGCTTCAAGTCGATCCCCACATCCCGGCAGGCGCAAAACTGTATTAAATATGTTGTATGATATTCCTTTCGGTTTCAAACGTCGGACCGGCAATGAGTCGACCGCCGCGCACCATAAATAATAATGTGTTAAAGAACGCTTGCCGCAGACTTGAAATACAGTGCGGCGAAACGCTGACCGTTGAAAGAACCTGCAGCGCAGGAACCACGACAACAATTATAATAACATCTGAAAAAGACAAATCTATATAAAAAATAACAATTTTTTTACAAAGAGGATCAAATTATGAACGAAAAAACAAACACTTTAACGCAAAACTTTACAACCGGTAAACTATTCAAGTTCGTTTTACCCTCGATCCTGGCGGTGCTTCTTGCTTCACTCTACACGATCGTCGACGGTATTTTCGTATCCAACTTCGGCGGAACGACGGCATTTGCTGCGATCAACCAGGTTTCGCCTGTTTTTATGATCATCGCCGCCATCGGTTTTATGTTCGGGACAGGCGGCAGCGCTCTGGTCGGGAAGGTTTTAGGAGAGGGGGATACAAAGCGGGCAAACGGTCTCTTTTCATTCTTCGCATACGTTTTGATCGGCATCGGCGTTGTTTTCTCTATCGTTCTGATTTTCATCATGAAGCCGCTCCTTACCGTTCTTGGCGTAACAGAAACGATGATGCCGTTCTGTATCGCATACAGCAATATACTGATTCCTGCGATAACGCTTTTCATGCTCCAGTTTTATTTTCAAAGCTTTCTTGCAACCGCGAAAAAACCCGGTCTCGGACTTGTTTTCACGGTTCTCGCAGGAATAACGAATGTCGTTGGCGACGCGATTCTTGTCGGGGTTCTATCGAACGGAGATCCTACCAAGGCAATTCAGGGAGCCGCAATTTCGACGGCGGCGGGTCTTTTCGTCGGCGGTGTCATTCCGATGATTTATTTCGCCTGCAAAAACAAGAGCCTCCTTCGCCTCGGCAAACCGGAGACGGACGGCAAGGCGCTCGCTAAAGCATGCGGTAATGGCTCATCCGAATTCTTTACCAATATTTCCGGCTCCATAATCAATATGGTTTACAACAGCTTGTTCCTCTATATGATAGGTGATATGGGCGTTGCCGCCTACGGTACGGTTGGATACGTCAACTCGATTTTTACCGCTGTCGCTTCCGGCTTCGTGCTTGGCATCTCCCCATTAATCTCATATAATTACGGAGCAGGAAATAAGGACAATCTGAAAAATCTGTATACGAAGAGTATAACAATTGTGTTCGTTTTCAGTGCCCTTGCGACCGTTTTGATAGAAGCGCTGGCGACCCCGCTGGCAAGCGCGTTTTCTCACGGAGACGCGGATCTAATGCAGATCACGGTCGATGGTCTATCGATCTTCACGCTGTCTTTCCTGTTCAAAGGGATTCCGACCTTCGGTTCAGGACTCTTTACCGCGTTCAACAACGGGAAGGTGTCAGGTATCATTTCTATAGTTAGAACACTGGTGTTCAACCTGGCGACCGTTATCATCGTACCGATCATTTTCTTCTATGTATTCGGCTCGAGCTATGAAGCGGCGTTCTACGGCGTTTGGTATTCCGTCGTCTTTTCTGAACTGCTTGCAACGTTTATGACGTTTGCGTTCTTAAAGAAATACAAAGAGAAATATCAGTACGCATAAAAAACTAACCTGAATGGTCTTTTTGCCGACAATGACGGGAATTGAGAGTTGCGATATGCTCCTCTCCGCCGTCCATAAAGTGTGCGACGAAGAAAAACTGCATCTTTTGCAGGTCGATCCGCGCATCCCCGCCGGAGCGAAGCTCTATTAACCTGCGCGAAGCTTCGCCGCGCGGCGGAAAGCGGCGGCAAAACGACGTCGCTTTCGCTCATCGCGGGTCCGGCCTTCCCGTCTCCGGGCAGATCGTCCGCTGCGGCGTTATCGCGGAGGATTTACCTTGTTTTTCTATTTATCTTGTTGACAAACACGGCGGAATATGATAATATATTTGCGTCGTCGGGCGGCAGCGCTGCGCGGCTTTCGGAGCCGGGTCACGCAGGAAACGCCCACCGATACATATGCTTTATCAAAAAGGAGAAATCACAATGAGTTTTTGCAGAAATTGCGGAGCGAACGTTCCGGACAACACCCCTTTCTGTGCCGCCTGCGGAGCGCCTGTTGACGCTCAGCCGCAGCCCCAGCCGCCGTATCAGCAGCCTTACGGCGCTCCGAACGGCAACAACGGGGTAAGCTTCGGCCAGCGCAACATCGCCGTCGCGATAATCCTTTCCATAGTTACCTGCGGCATCTACGGCATTATCTGGCTGATAAATATGGCCGACCAGATAAACGAGGCGAGCGGAAATCCGAACGGCACGTCCGGCGGAATGGTCTTCCTGCTCTCCATCGTCACCTGCAGCATATATTTATACTACTGGTTCTACAAGGCCGGCGACTCGCTCCACAGAGCGAAGATGCAGCGCGGAATACCTTCGGATTCCAACTCCGGCGTTCTCTATCTCGTGCTTGGCATATTCGGACTTTCGCTCGTTGCGTACGCGCTGATACAGAACGAGCTTAACAAAATCGCCGAATATCACGGCGCTCCCAGAGCCTGATGGCTGAAAGACGGAAAAAGATAATAAAAGGCGCCTTGGTCCTTCTCGGGATCGGGGCGCTTTATGCACTTGTCGTAACCCTATTGGGGCGCGGTATCCCCTGCCCGATACGGCTCGCGACCGGCTATGAATGCCCCGGCTGCGGAGTTTCGCGTATGCTCCTCGCGCTGATGCAGCTGGACTTCGCCGCCGCTTTCGAGGCGAACGCGGCGCTGCTCTGTCTGCTGCCGCTTCTGCTTTTCGCGGCCGGCAGGCTCGTTTACGTTTACATACGGCGCGGAACGACGCGCGACCGCGCCGCGGAAACCGTCATATGGATCGCGATCCCTCTGCTCCTCGTATGGGGCGTCGTCAGAAACATAATCTGAAAAGCGCTTCGGTGAATCCCCGCCGGAAGCGTTCCGTAATAGTATAATATAAATTGAGATGACTTTTTCTCCCGGATGTGATATAATAAAAGAGCCGTAGGCAAACGCATCTGAAACTCGGCAGGATGAGCCTCGCTCAGGTATAGGGAGGACAACTATGAAATACGACGTTATAATCATCGGCGCCGGCCCGGGCGGTATCTTCTCCGCCTACGAGCTGGTAAAGAACGCTCCGCGGCTAAAGGTCGCCGTCTTCGAGGCGGGCACCGTGCTCAACAAGCGCCGCTGTC
Organism: Clostridia bacterium; assembly: GCA_017453725.1. Classification (GTDB taxonomy): domain Bacteria; phylum Bacillota; class Clostridia; order Oscillospirales; family RGIG8002; genus RGIG8002. The sequence continues at coordinate 4,213 of JAFTEJ010000096.1, forward strand.
CCATCGACGGCGACAAGGTCAAGACCTGCATAAACTGCCCCAACTGCTCGATTATGAGCGGCTTCGGCGGCGCGGGAGCCTTCTCCGACGGCAAATACAATATCACGAACGACTTCGGCGGCACGCTCCACGAATACATCGGCAAGGAAAAGGCTATCGAGCTGATGAAATACGTTGACGGCATCAACCTCGCCTACGGCGGCGAGGGCACGAAGCTCTACTCGACCGCGAACACGGAGCTGAAAAAGATCTGCGCTCAGAACGAGCTGAAGCTCCTCGACGCCTCCGTCCGGCACCTCGGCACGGACGTCAACTACACCGTTCTGGAGAACCTCTATAAGTTCCTCGACGAACGCGTCGACTTCTATTTCCAGACGCCGGTCGAGCATATCGAGGCGACGAACGGCGGCTTCCGCGTGACAACCGCCGACAGGGAGTTCGACTGCGACCGCTGCGTAGTCTCCGTCGGCAGGAGCGGCAGCAAGTGGATGGAGCAGGTCTGCCGCGAGCTCGAAATCCCAACGATGTCCAACCGCGTCGATATCGGAGTCCGCGTCGAGCTGCCCGCGACGCTGTTTTCGCACCTGACCGACGAGCTATATGAAAGCAAGATTGTCTACCGCACCGAGAAATACGAGGACAAGGTCCGCACCTTCTGTATGAATCCGCACGGCATCGTCGTCACCGAGAACACCAACGGCATCGTGACCGTCAACGGACACAGCTTCAACGACCCAGCGAAGCAGACGGATAATACCAACTTCGCGCTGCTCGTTTCAAAGCATTTCACCGACCCCTTCAGAGACAGCAACGGCTACGGCGAATCCATAGCGCGGCTCTCGAATATGCTCGGCGGCGGAGTCATCGTGCAGCGCTTCGGCGACCTGATGCGCGGCAGGCGCAGCAAGCAGAAGCGCATCGACGAATGCTTCGTCACGCCGACGCTGAAGGCAGAGCCCGGCGACCTCGGGCTGGTGCTCCCCAAACGCATACTCGACGGCGTTATAGAAATGCTCTACGCCCTCGACAAGATCGCGCCCGGCACCGCCAACGACGATACCCTCCTCTACGGAGTCGAGGTCAAGTTCTACAATATGGAGGTCGAGGTCAACGCCAACCTCGAAACGAAGCACGACGGGCTCTATATAATCGGCGACTGCAGCGGCGTCACCCACTCGCTCTCCCACGCCTCCGCCAGCGGCGTCTTCGTCGCGCGGGAGATACTGAACAAGATGAAGGCGTAAGAACAGGCTGAGAATAAGCGTTGAAAAAGCACCCCTCGCAGGGTGCTTTTTTGCGTTTGCTATCACGCACGGCGGCCTCCCCTGTGTAAGGGAAGGTGGCGCGAAGCGCCGGAGGGGTTGTGCTCGCGAAGCGGGCTCATAAATGCGGCGAAGCCGCATCATAGTTCTAAACTGTAAACTGATTGTGTTATGACGACGCCGTTGGCG
>JAFTEJ010000097.1 GCA_017453725.1 Clostridia bacterium
CCGCCGGAATACTACGCCTCCAAGGGCTATAAGGTCTGGTGCGTCGGCGACGACATCGCCTGGCTCCGCATCGGCGAAGACGGCAGACTCTGGGCCGTCAACCCCGAGAACGGCTTCTTCGGAGTCGCCCCCGGCACGAGCGAAAAGACCAACCCCAACGCCCTTGCCGCGACGAGGAAGGGCACCATCTTCACCAACGTCTGCCACAACCTCGATAACAACACCGTATGGTGGGAGGGCCTCGATAAGAACCCGCCCGAAAACGCCGTCGACTGGAAGGGCAATCCCTGGAACGGCAAGACCGCGACCGAGAAGGGCGCTCATCCGAACAGCCGCTTCACCGCTCCCGCCGTCAACTGCCCCTGCCTCTCCAAGGAGTTCTATAACCCGAAGGGCGTGCCGATCTCCGCTATCATCTTCGGCGGACGCCGCGCCAAGACCGCTCCGCTGGTGTACCAGTCCAGAAGCTGGCAGCACGGTGTGTACGTCGGCTCCGCCATGGCGAGCGAAACGACCGCGGCAGCCTCCGGCGCCGTCGGCGTCGTCCGCCGCGATCCCATGGCGATGCTTCCCTTCTGCGGCTACAATATGGGCGATTACTTCGCGCACTGGCTCGATATGGGCAAGAAGATACCCAACCCGCCCAAAATCTTCAACGTCAACTGGTTCCGCACCGACGACGAAGGTCACTTCATCTGGCCCGGATTCGGCGATAATATGCGCGTTCTGATGTGGATCCTTGCCCGCTGCGAGGATAAGATCGGAGCGCAGGAATCCGCGATCGGCTACCTCCCGAACCCCGAGGACATCGAAACCGAAGGCCTTAACGGCATCGACGTCGAGACCATCAGAGGACTGCTTTCCGTTGACGCGGACCTGTGGCTGCAGGACGCTGACGGCGTTGAGGAATTCTACAAGAAGATCGACAGCGTCGGCGGCCGTATGCCGAAGGAGCTTTACGACGAGCTCGCCGGACTCCGTGAGAGACTCGGCAAATAAAGACGAAAAACGTTCCCCGCTCCGCGATCGCGGAGCGGGGAGAATACATACCGCGCTGCGGTCAATACTATAACGGGAGCTTCATTATGGAAAGACTTGATAAGATCAACTACTACCTCGACATAGCGGAAACGGTATCCAAGCGCGGCACCTGTCTTCGCCGCAACTACGGCGCGATAATCGTAAATTTCGATCAGATAATCTCCACCGGTTACGCCGGCGCTCCCCGCGGCAGAAAGAACTGCTGCGATCTTGGGCGCTGCGTACGCGACGAGATGAACGTTCCCAGAGGCGAACGCTATGAGCTCTGCCGCTCCGTCCACGCGGAGATGAACGCGATCATATCGGCGTCCCGCGACTCTATGATGGGCTCCACCATGTACCTCGTCGGCACCGAAAGCGACGGGAGCTACGTTAAGAACGCCGCGCCATGCGCGCTCTGCAAGCGCCTGATAATCAACGCGGGCATCGAGCGCGTAGTTATCAGAAACACGAAGAACACCTACACATGCATAAAGACCGAGGACTGGATAGCCAATGACGACAGTCTCGACGGAAGCTCCGGCTATTGACGCTCATCAAAAGGGTAAGGTTTTGGAAAAGAAGGAACTGAAGTTCAAAAAAGCGGCCGTGTTCGGGCTTTCTGCAGCGCTGACGCTTTCCGTGGTTTTCAGCGGGATGGCGTTCGCGCTTTACGGCCCGTATTCCTACGTGCGCGATTATATCATCACCTCCGCGATGACGACGCTCAATCACCAGTGGATCGCCACGATGCTCTATGACGAGCAGCAGATCGACGAGGTCATGCGCGAAAACACCGTCATCGAGTCGGGCGAAACGACCGATATCGGGATGATAAACGTCGGAGCCGCGTCCTGGGCGGGGAAGAACGCCAGGCCGACTATAAAGGAAGCGGAGATAACGTACGCCGACGACGATATTATCGTCGAGGAGTTCAAGTTCAGCAGTTTCAAGGGCTGGATGATGCTCGTGCGCGATCCGAAGACGGTACGCCTCGGCATTGCGAAGAACATAGGCTCGGCGGGCGAGCGGCTTCAGGAAATGTCGAAGCGCCTCGGCGCGTTCGCGGCGATAAACGCCAGCGGATTTGCCGACCCGGGCTACGTCGGCAACGGCGGTACCGTCATCGGACTTGTCATCAAGGACGGCAAGGTTATCCACGGCGGCATTTCAAAGAATCAGGGAATAATCGGCTTTGACAACAACAGCGTTCTGATCGTCGGCGAGTTCACGCGCGAGGAGATAGAGGCTATGGAGCTACGCGACGCGGTCGAATTCCGACCGTTCCTTATAGTCAACGGTCAGCCCGCGACGATAAAGGGCAACGGCGGCTGGGGAATGGCGCCCAGAACGGCGATAGGCCAGCGCGCCGACGGAGTCGTGCTTATGCTCGTCATCGAGGGCAGGAATCCCCCGAGCAGCATCGGAGCCACGATGCCGGAGGTGCAGGACCTTATGATAGCCTACGGCGCCGTCAACGCCGCGAATCTCGACGGCGGCTCCTCCACGTCGATGGTGCTCGACGGAGAGATACTGAACCTGCCTTCGAGCGGCTCAGGCGAACGCAGAGTTCCTAACGGATGGCTGGTAATAAAATAGAGAACCAATGAATGAAAATCTGACTAAAGAAAAATCCTTCGGCAGGACGGTGCTGTCGCTCGTCCTGCCGATTGCTTTGCAAAACCTCATAAACGTCGCCGTCAACGGAGCCGACGTTTTTATGCTGCAGATGATAGGAGAGACCTCCCTTTCCGCCGCTTCGATGGCTGGGCAGGTCTATTTTATCCTGACGCTGATACTTTTCGGCATGTCCAGCGGCGCGGCGGTGCTTACCGCGCAGTACTGGGGCAAGCGCGATACGCGCACCGTTGAGAAGGTGATGGGAATGACCGTCCGCTTCTCCGTCGCGGTGAGTATAGTCTTCTTTATCGTCGCTTTCTGCTTCCCGCGCGCGGTGATGAGCGTGCTGACCGACGTCCCGGAGGTAATCGACGAGGGCGTGCCGTATCTGCGCATAATGGCGTGCTCCTATCCGATAACCGCGGTGACGATAATCTGCCTGAACGTACTGCGCTCCGTCGAGCGCGTGAATATATCGACGGTCGTCTATCTGATTTCGCTGTTTACGAACATCGGGCTGAACCTCTGCTTCATCAAGGGCTGGCTCGGATTCCCGCAGATAGGCATAACCGGAGTCGCGATAGCGACCGTCTCCGCGCGCGTGCTCGAGATATTTATAACGCTCGTTTACGTCCGGAGCAAAAGCTCCGCCGTGCGTCTGCGCTTCGGCGATATATTCAAGCGAAGCAAACTGCTGTCGAAGGACTTTTTGAGATATTCGATGCCGGTCGTGCTCAACGAAATGCTGTGGGGAACGGCGATCTCGCTTTCCGCGACGGTGATAGGGCACCTCGGGCAGGAGGCTATAGCCGCTCAGTCGGTCGCGTCGACCGTGCGCCAGCTCGCGATGGTGGTCGTCTTCGGCATCGCGAACGCGACGGCGATAATCGTCGGCAAGGAGATCGGCGCCGGTCGCGTCGAACGCGCGAAGACGTATTCGCGCAAGCTGATGCGCTTCAGCTTCGTCGCCGGCGTTTGCGGCGCGGCGCTGATGCTCGCTCTGCGTCCGGTCATTCCGGAGCTTATGGGCAACCTCTCCGAGCTCGCGGCTGATTATCTGAGATTTATGATGCTTGCCTTATCGTTCTACGTCGTCTTCGGGTCAGTTTCCGCGACGGCTATAGTCGGCGTCTTCCGCGCCGGCGGCGATACGCGTATGGGACTGCTGCTCGACGTCGGCACGCTTTGGTTCGTGTGCCTGCCGCTCGGCTTCCTCGCGGCGTTCGTGTGGGATCTGGACGTGAAATGGGTGTTTGTGATACTGACCTGCGACGAGCTGATGAAATTCCCGGTAGTGCTCCTGCGTTTCAGGTCGATGAAATGGCTAAACAACGTCACCCGCGAAGAGGTGACGGAGCAGAACAGAGCGGAGGTGTCCGATGAAGGGGCGAGAACTGCTTGACGCGCTCGAAACCGCGCTGCGTCTGAAGGACGTGACGCGCCATTGTTATACCGCCGGCGGGCGGCGCGAAAGCGTCGCGGAGCATAGCTGGTCCGCCGCGCTCACCGCGTATTTTATCAAGGGCGAGTTCCCCGGAGTCGATATGGACAAGGTGATAAAAATGTGCCTCATCCACGACCTCGGCGAGGCGTTTACCGGCGATATCCCGAGCTTCGAGAAGAGCGACGCGGACGAAAAAACCGAGGAGCGTCTGCTCGCGGAATGGGTGCGCACCCTGCCGCCGGAGCTTCGCGCGGAGCTGACGGCGCTTTATTCCGAGATGGAGGAAAAGAAGACGCCCGAGGCGCGGATCTATAAAGCGATCGACGGCTTCGACGCCGTCATCCAGCATAACCTTTCCGACATCTCGACATGGATATCGAAGGAGTATGAGCTGAACAAAACCTACGCGGAGGACCGCTGCGGCGACAGCGCGTTCCTGAAGGAGCTGCGCCGCGAAATGCGCGCGGATACCGAGAAGAAGATCGCGGATGCGCAGGAGAAATAGCGGAATAATATAACAGAAGAAAAACGGATATAACAGAACGGACGGCCGCGAGACCGTCCGTTTTTGCGTGTTATGGATTGTGGATATTAACGCGAGCGTAACGCGCGCGGCCTTGGCTCCCTCTGGGGGTGACGAGCCCGACCGCCGCCGGTGGCGGAATAAGGGAGGGCGAGGAAGTGCCGCGGTCGATAGGCGCGAGGGTGATTTATCGCCCGATGCGCATATCGGGTACCGCAAACGGGCAA
>JAFTEJ010000098.1 GCA_017453725.1 Clostridia bacterium
AATAAATCTACTGGTTTTTGGAAGTTAATAACCTTTTTGGGCCTGGCGTTGATTAACGCCAGGTTCTTTTTAAGTGTAGCAGGGCTTACGCGTGCGAGGCTGCGACCTTTAGGATAGAATTCGCGGAGCAAACCGTTCAGGATGACAGGGGGCGGCGTCCGTCATCCCGAGGAGGCAGAGCCGACGAGGGATCCCCCGCCTGCCTCTGACGGCTGCAAACGGAAGTGGATCCTTCGACTCGCTTCGCTCGCTCAGGATGACGCTGCGCGTCATTTTTCACTCCCTCAGTCGCCTTACGGCGACAGCTCCCTCGTCTGATGGAGCCGCCCAAACGTTCTGCTTGGCTTGGGTGATTCCTCGTCGCTCCGCTCCTCGGAATGACGGTGTTTTTGATTCTTTGCAGCGCAAAAACGGAAAATCCAAAAAACAGCACCTACAAAAAAACGGCGCCTCCCTCATTACGAGGGAGGCGCGTAACGTATCAGCTTATGCTGCGCGACCGTTTGGTCGACCGTTTACTCGGCTTTTTCTTCAGCCGGAGCTTCGGCTTCAGCGGCGTCGGCGGCTTCGGCAGCGGCGGCTTCCTCGACGGGAGCGGCCTCTTCGACCGGAGCTTCAGCGGGAGCCTCGACCGGAGCGACTTCCGCGGCTTCAACGGCGGCGGGGTCCTCGGCGGCTTCGGCTGCCTCTTCGGCTTCGCCGGCGGGAGCTTCTTCTTCGGCCTTCTTCGGGATCAGCGCTCTGATGGAGAGCCCGACCTTGTGGTTCTCGGTATCGATCGAGGTGATCTTCGCCTTGACCTGCTGGCCGACCTTCAGCTCATCGGACGCCTTCTCGATGCGGCGGTCCGCGATCTGCGAGATGTGGATGAGTCCGTCGATGCCCGGAACGATCGCGACAAACGCGCCGAAGCTCATCAGGCGGTTGACCGTCACGTCGATGACGTCGCCGACGGCGAAGTTATCGGTGAAGGTGTTCCACGGGTTATCCTCTTCCTTGCGGTAGCCGAGGGAGATGCGTTTCTTCTCCTGATCGAAATCCTTGATGAAGACTTCGACTCTGTCGCCGATGGCGAAGATGTCTTCCGGCTTCTTGCCGCGCTCCCAGGACATCTCGGAAACGTGGACCATTCCGTCCACTCCGCCGATGTCGATGAACGCGCCGTAGCTCGTCAGGGACTTGACCTTGCCGGTGTATTTCTTGCCGACCTCGATCTCGGACCAGAGCTGCGCGGCAAGCTCCTTGCGCGTGCGGCGTTCGCCCGCCTTGATGGAGCCGATGACTCTGCGGCGGCGCGGGTTGATCTCGAGGATGACTATCTTCTGCGTGGTGCCGACCAGAACGGAAAGGTCGCCGTCGCGCGGAACGCCGGTGCGGGACGCGGGAATGAACACGCGCACGCCGTTGACGATCGCGATTACGCCGCCGTTGACGGCGTCGGTGACGGTGCCTTCGAGCGGGACCTGGGTGCCGACGGCCTTCTCGATCTCTTCGTAGCCTCTCATGGCGTCGACGCGCTTCTTGGAAAGCGTGACCATGCCGTCAACGTCGTTGACTCTGGTGACGATAAGGTCGAGCTCGTCGCCGACGGAAACGAGTTCTTCGGCAGACTTGGTCGTGTCGCTGCTCAGCTCGGAAAGCGGAATAAAAGCGTAATGCTTGGTATTCAGCTCGATCTGTACCTCGGTGGGAGTTATGCCTATAACTCTACCGGTTACCCTTTCCCCGTTATATAAAGTCTTGAACGTGTAATCTACTGCTTCAGCAAAGCTCATCTCGTCAAGGTCTACTTCCTTAACAGGTTCTTCCTCCTTGACTTCAGTTTCAACGGCCTCGGCCGCTTTGGTCTCCTCGGCTATAGCCTCGGGCTCCTGCGATTCGATGATCGCATCTTTTGTTTCTTCGTTCATCTTGTGAACAACCTCCTCAATTATTCCCGACGGTGTGGACGCTCCGGCGGTAATCCCGACAATATCGGTATATTCATACCTGCCCCTGTCGATTTCGTCCGCAGTCTCGACAAGGACGGTATTGTCGCAACGCTGAAGGCAAAGCTCATAAAGCTTCGCGGTGTTGGAGCTGTTTCTGCCGCCGACGACGATCATCGCGTCGCACTTCGCGGCGAGCTCCGCGGCCTCGCGCTGCCGCGCCTGAGTGGCGCTGCAGATGGTGTTGACTACCTTCGCTTCCGGGAGGAGTTCCGCGGCGAGCGCCGCGCATTTTTCCCATTCTGACGCGGAGAAGGTGGTCTGAGCCACCATAGAGATATTATTATACTCTATATTTCGCAATTCGTAAAGAGTTTTTTTTAATTTTTTTTCATTTTCGAATACAAAAACGGCACATTTCGCGTATTTTACTATTCCTTTGACCTCGGGGTGCGCTCCGTCGCCCGCCAGAAGCAGCAAATCGCCTTCGCCGAGCGACTCCGCGAGCCCGTGAATGCGCTTAACGAACGGGCAGGTCGCGTCCGCGACCTTCGCGCCCGCCGCGGCGAGCTCCGCGTATACGCCGGGCCCTTCGCCGTGGGAGCGGATGACGACGGTCTCGCCCTCGCGCGCCTCCCGCGGCGCGTCGATACGGCGGACGCCGGCTTCAGCCAGCTCGCGGGTGACGTCAGGGTTATGTATCAGCTCGCCCAGCGTCGCGGCAGGTTCGCCGGACGCGGCAAGCTCCCGGGCAAGCTCAACGGCGCGCGCGACTCCGAAGCAGAAGCCGGCGGTTTCGGCGAGAATTACCTCCATTTTTCCGGCACCCTTTCCTTCAGCGCGAAGAGCGTTTCCATAAACTCCTTCGCCTTGCGGCGGTAGTCGAGCATCGAGCCGCCTTCGACGGAAAACTCCGACGCGGGGACGATTTCGCCGATGACGACGACGTTGCGCGAAAACGCGCACACCATACCTTTTTTGTTAAACACGTACACCGGCAGGACGCCGACCCCGGTCTTGTCGGAGAACATCGCGACTCCGGGCTTGCCGTCCTCGGGGTCCTCCTTACGCGGAAGGCGCGTCCCCTGCGGGAAGAGCGCGAAGGTCTTGCCCTCGCGGATTATTTCGTAAACGCGTTCGGTCGCGTCCGAATCGCGCATACCGCGATGCACCGGGAAGGCGCCGAGCGCCTTTATCAGCGCGCCGAACGGCTTGAAACGGAAGAGCTCCGCCTTCCCCATATAATACAGCCGCTTTTTGCACGCCATACCGATAAGTATCGGGTCGATGAATGAAGTGTGGTTCGAGGCGACTATCACCTGCTCGTCCATCGGGAAGCCGCTCTTGTTTATGACGCGCTGACCGTAAAACAGCTTGAAAAACGGATAAACGATAACCTTGGCTACCGCGTAAAAGCTCATCAGACAAGCTCTCCTATCATTCCGGAAATAAGCGCGACCACCTGCTCGAAGGTCATATTCGTCGAGTCGATGACGCAGGCGTCGGGCGCGGGTTTCAGTGGCGCGATCTCGCGCGTGCTGTCCTGCTCGTCGCGGCGCTTTATCTCCTCGACAACGGTCGCGTAGTCCGCTTCCTTCCCCTTCTCCGCGAGCTGTCTGACGCGCCGCGCGGCGCGTTCCTCGGCGGAGGCGGTGAGGAATATCTTTATATCGGCGTCCGGCAGGATAACGGTCCCGATGTCGCGGCCGTCCATCACGCAGTTGTTCTTCGCGGCGATGCTGCGCTGCAGCTCGAGCAGGAAGCTCCTGACCGCCGGCATCGCGGAAACGTCGGACGCCGCCATCGCAACCGGCTGCGTGCGGATATCCTCGCTGACGTCGCGGTCGCCGAGCAGCACGCGCTGTTCGCCTTCGACAAAGCGAAGGGATATATCGGTCCCCGGCAGCAGCGCCTCCACGGCGGCTTCGTCGCGCGTGTCCGCGCCGCTTTCAAGCGCGCGCAGTCCGACGGCGCGGTAAAGCGCGCCCGTATCGAGATAAAGCAGACCGTGACGCGCCGCGACCTCCCTGGCGACGGAGCTTTTACCCGCGCCGGCGGGGCCGTCTATCGCTACGTTGAGCATTACTCGACCTCGGCGTCGCCGCGTCCGATGTTCTTCATATTCTGACGCGCCTTGCGAATCTCGGTAAGCTCCTGCGTGAGTACCTCGTCGGTATGCTTGAGCATATTCTCGATATACTCGTTGGTGGAACGCTTCAGCTCGGCGGACATCTTGTTCGCCTGGGCGACCGTCTCGTTCGCCTTCTGCTGCGCCGCCTTGTAGACCTCCTCCTGCGTGACCATGAACGCCGCCTTCTCCTCGGCGACGCGGATAACGGTATCCGCCTCGCGTCTGGCGTCGGCGATGATCTTGTTGCGGTCCGCGACGATGGTCTTCGCCTGGCGGATCTCGGCGGGCATATTCAGGCGGATGTCCTGGACAACGTCCTTGATCTGTTCGACGTCGACCATACTCTTGGAGGAGAGCGGCACCTTCCACGCCTTGTCGATAAGCTCGTCCATTATATCGAGCAGGTCGTCAATGTTCATATCCATAGTTCTTTCTCCTTACGCTCTTATTTTTTTGACAACGTCATCGGCGATCTGCTCGGGAATCGCGTCCCGGACGACGCCGCCGTTGCGAATTACTTCTTTGACTATGCTTGAGCTTAGGTACATATACTCCGCGCTGGTCGTCAGGAAGACGGTGTCCGCGTCGGGGTTGAGCTTGCGGTTGGTCAGCGCCATCTGGAACTCGTATTCGAAGTCCGAAAGCGCGCGCAGTCCCCTGACGATGAAGCCGGCTCCGCGCTGACGGGCAAAGTCCGCGAGCAGTCCGCCGTAGGACGTGACCTCGATGTTTTCTATACCCTCGGTCGCGCGGGTGATGAGCTCCACGCGCTCCTCGGGAGTGAATATCGGCGTCTTCTTCGCGTTCGACATCACGCAGATTATCAGCTTATCGAACATCACGGAAGCGCGTTTGATTATATCGATGTGCCCCATCGTTATCGGGTCAAAGCTGCCCGGATAAACCGCTGTCCTCATAGGCGTCGGCTCCTTTCTCGGAAATCTTCTCAAACAGCGTGACGACCGCCCTGCCGTAAACGTAGGTCTTGCGGAGGCGAAGTCCCTCGACCGGCTCCGGGCGCGGCTCGGCGGAATCCGTTTCGCAGAGCAGCACGCCGCCATCGTCCAGCCGCTCCGCCGCAAGCGGCAGCAGCTTCGCCGTCCAGCCCTTGTTGTAAGGCGGGTCGCTGAATATTATATCAAAGCGGACGGCGCAGGAGTTCAGGAACGCTATCGCGTCCCTGCGGACGACCTCGCCCTTCAGCTTCGTCTTCGCGAGGTTGCTTCTTATGCAGCGCAGTGCGCTGTTGTCAATATCCACGAAGACGCAGGAAGCGGCTCCGCGGCTGAGCGCCTCGATGCCCATTCCGCCGCTGCCGGCGAAAATATCAAGCACCCTCGCGCCTCCGAGCTCGCACTGGATCGCGCTGAAAACGCCCTCCTTCGCCTTGTCGCTCGTCGGGCGGGTGGTCATACCCTTCGGCGCTTCGAGCACCGTGCCCTTCGCGCTTCCGCTGACAACTCTCATCGTCTCACTCCGTTTTTACAGCGTGAACGGGCGGAAAGCCAAACCGAAGTCCCACTTTTCCACCTTAGTAATATATGTTACCATATCCGAAGGATTATGGCAAGCGATTTTTTGATTTTTCACGGAAATTTTCTCAATTCAAAGCGAACGCGATATATCAAGGCGCGGTTTCGTCAGTCCTCCGCCGGGATGGCGTCGAAGAACTTGCGCACGCTTTCCGCGGCGGGGCGGCTCATACCCTTCACGGCGGCGAGCTCCTCGACCGAGGCGGCGCGTATCGCGTCCACGCTGCCGAACGCCCTGAGCAGCGCGGCGGCGCGGCCTTCGCCCACGCCGTCTATGACGGTGAGCCTCGACGTTTTCAGCTCCGCGGAGCGGGCGGCTCGGTGGTAGCTTACCGCGAAGCGGTGCACCTCCTCGGAGACGGCGTAAAGCAGGCGGAACGCCCGCGTGGTTTTGCCTATATCAAGCTCGCCCTCCGGCGAAACGAGCCCGCGCAGGGAGTGCTTGTTATCCTTGACCATTCCGAAGAAGGGTATATCCACGCCCTTCTCCCTGAAAAGCTCGCCTATTGCGGCGACGTGCTGTGCGCCGCCGTCGAGCAGTATCACGTCCGGGCGCTCAAAGCCCCTTTCGCCGAGGTGCGCCAGACGGCGCGAAAGCACCTCCGCGGTCGCGGCGTAATCGTCGCCGCCGGTGACGGAAACGCGAAAGCGGCGGTAATCGCTCTTTTTCGGAGCGCCGTTCTCGAAAACGACCATCCCTCCGACCGTCGTTTTTCCGCCGGTGTGGGAAATGTCGTAAGCCTCGATGCGCGTCAGCTCGCCGGTTAGACCGAGGTAAGCCTTGAGCTCCTCGGCGGCCTTCGTCTTCCTGCCGCCGCGGCGGACGCTGTACTGCACCAGCGCCTCCTCGGCGTTATCGAGGCAGATACGCGCCGTCTTCGGCAGCTCGCCCCTGCCCTTGCAGCGCAGGGAAACGCGCTTGCCGCGCTGCGCCGAAAGCCACTCGCGCAGCAGCGTGAAATCCTCCGGCTCGGAGGCGAGGGCGACAACGGGAGGGATCTCCCGCTCGCCGGAATAGTATTCGCATATGAAGCTCGTCAGCAGCTCGGGCCCGCTCTCGGTCTCGTCGCAGTCGAAGAAGCTGCTCTCCTTGAGCTTCACCCTGCCGTCGCGGACGTTCAGCACGCAGACGCACTGCGTCACGCCGTCGGAGGTGACGGCGAAGGCGTCGTGCTCGCGGCAGTCGTCGGAGACGACTCCCTGCCTCTGCCAGATGCGGTCCACGGCGGCTATACGGTCGCGGAGCTGCGCCGCCTTCTCGAACTCAAGCGCGTCGGAATACGCCTTCATACGCGCGGTCATATCCTCCACCGCCTGCTTCATACCGCCGCTTATGAACGCCAGCGCGTCCCTGACGCTCTCGGCGTAACGCTCCGGCGGCACCCTGCCGGTGCAGGGCGCACAGCACTGCTTTATGAAATAATTGAGGCAGGGGCGCTCCGAGCGCTTCCCGTATTCGAGCCTGCGCGCGCAGGTCGGCAGCAGGAACAGCTTCGAGGCGAGCTCAAGCGTCTGCCGCGCCGAGCCGGCGGACATATACGGGCCGAAATATTCCGCGCCGTCCTCCTTTTTGCGGTAGACGACGGTGAAGCGCGGGTACTGCTCGCGGCTCAGCCGTATAAAGCAGAAGCCCTTGTCGTCCTTCAGCAGGATGTTGTACTTCGGGCGGTGCTGCTTTATCTGCGAGCATTCGAGAGTAAGCGCCTCCAGCTCGGAGGTGGTCAGTATATAGTCGAAGTCGTATACGTTCTCGACCATACGGCGCGTCTTGCCGGTGTGGCTTTCGAAGCGCGCGAAATACTGGCTCACGCGGCTGCGGAGCTTCTTCGCCTTGCCTATATAAATGATTTCCCCCTCGCGGTTTTTCATAATGTAGACGCCGGGAGTCAGCGGAAGCGAATTCGCCTTCTTCAGGCACGCTTCTATGCGATCATTTTTCAAAAAGGTACTCCTCTTCGATGTTGTCGGTGACGACCTTGTTAAGGTATTTCAGCGAGAAGCCGGAATAGGTCTTCGCCTTGCAGCCGTGGGCGGAGGCGAGCTCCTCGGTGTATTCGGAAAGCGGATAGACGCGGACGTCCTTCATCCCCCTGTTATAGTGGGTGACGACGGGGACGTAGCAGATATTCTCTATCGTTATCTCGCCGGTATTGTTGTTTTTGCGTATATCGAGGTCGACGAGCCCGCCGAGCATATTGCAGGGGCCGTTCATCGCGGAAACGAAGTTGCCGAGCGAATAGATGCAGAAGGTCCTGCCGCCGTCGGCGCGGTCGAGCCACTTCATCGGCTGTATGACGTGCGGGTGCGTGCCGATTATCAGGTCGACGCCCCAGTCGGCGAGCTTCTGCGAAAGCGTCTTCTCGAGCGAGGTCAGCGCGGTCTTCGTGCGCTCGGAGTAGTTCTCGTCGCCCCAGTGCGCGGAAACGACGACCGCGTCGCATTCCGCCTTCATAACCTCGACCGCGCGCCTGATGACCTCCTCCTGCGAGGCGTAGACGATGCGCTCGGTCATTGCGTCCGGCGCGACGAGCCCGTTGGTGTGCTCGGTGAAGCCGAAGAAGCCTATCTTCACGCCGTTCTTCTCGATATAATGGCAGGAGTAGAGGTCCGCCTCGTCCTTATACATACCGCAGACGCAGAAGTCCTTATCCGACCGCGTATCCCAGTATTCGAGGGTGGCGGCGATGCCCTTGCGCCCCTTGTCGAGCATATGGTTGTTGGCGTGGTTGAAGACGTTGAAGCCGACCTCGAGCAGGCAGTCGCCCATCTCCGTCGGAGTGCAGAAGCGCGGGTAGTTCGACGGCTCGAAATACTTCCCCGCGAGGACGGTTTCCTGATTGATGAAGGCAACGTCCGCTTTTTGTATTATCGGCTTGACGCGCTCGTAAACGTAGGAGAAATCGTATTCAAGCTCCGCCGTTCCGCGCGCCTTCGCCTGGTTGTATATGACGTTGTGGATGAGATTATCCCCCACCGCCATAAGGCGCACGACGGAGTCCGGCTTCGGCGCGGACGGCTCCGCGGAAGACGCGGATGAGGACGGGGACGCCGGCAGCGGCTCCTTCGCGCCGCAGGCGGCAAATGCGAAAGCGAAGCATAGCAGCAGCGCAAATGCGGCGAAGCGTTTCATTTTCATAATCATCACGCCCTGAATCTTCATTATGATATACGCGGTATGTCTAATTCTATCACACCCCGCCGATAAAAGCAAATATTATATCATTATTCTGTTGCATTGAGTCGAAGCTTGTGTTATAATGGGAGAAATATGAGAGGGGCAAAAGAAAATGAATCACGAAAATCCGACTATCTTCAATCATCCGCTGATCTCGCACAAGATCACACTGCTGCGAGACGTCAGGACCGGAAACAAGCAGTTCCGCGAGCTCGTTGAGGAAATAGCCATACTGATGGGCTACGAAGCGCTCCGCGATCTGCCCACCGAGTATATCGACATCGAAACGCCCATCACGAAGACCAAGTCTCCGGTCATCGCCGGCAAAAAGCTCGCCATCGTGCCGATACTCCGCGCCGGTCTGGGAATGGTCAACGGCATACACGCTCTCGTCCCCGCCGCGAAGGTCGGTCACATCGGACTTTATCGTGATCACGAGACCCTTGAGCCCCATGAATACTACTGCAAGCTGCCGGAGGACATCGATAAGCGCCTCGTCATCCTGCTCGACCCGATGCTCGCGACGGGCGGAAGCGCCTGCGCCGCCGTCGACTTCATCAAGCAGCGCGGCTGCAAGCATATCAAGTTTATGTCCATCATCTCCGCGCCCGTCGGCATCAAGCGCCTGATGGATACCCACCCCGACGTCCAGCTCTACTGCGGCTGCGTCGACGAAAAGCTCAACGAAAACGGCTACATCGTCCCCGGCCTCGGCGACGCCGGCGACCGTATCTTCGGCACGATGTAAGGACAATAACGCATATGAAAAACCCCTCCCGCACGGCGGGAGGGGTTTTCTCGTTTGTTTGAGGAAAACAACAGAGCTTACGCAAGGCCTGCGGCTATTCGGAGCACCAGCAGAGCGTCTCCAACGGTAACTGCTCCATCTCCATCCTTGTCATAAAACGCGGCCGCTATTTCAGGGTCGGCTTCAACAAGATTTGCTGCAACTCGCAAAACACGCAACGCGTCACCTACCGAAAACCCTGTAGAGTTATCCTCTACATCGTCAGCAATATAGAGATATTGGTTCGGGCTCGCGCCTTTAACATACGGGTTGTCTTTAAGCAGTTCAGCAGCGCGCATCGACGCTTCTTCCGTCTTTTCAGTGAGTCTAATCGCGAATTCCGTTCCGACGTGCGCAACTATTATAGAGCTATGCTCCTCTATCGGTCGCTCCCGCACATTGATAACAGAAAGACACAAATCGCGGTATGATTCAATTTCTATTTCCGGAAGAATATCGCGAAGATCGGGATAAGGGCCGCCATCCGGACCTTGATAAGTGTAATACTGCTCTTTCAAAAGCACGTTTACCTCGCCGGGAACTATGCCGCCACGCACAGGCCTCGCTGCAAACAGATACTGATTATCCTTCAGGAGCACCATCGCATTGAGCACTGCTTCGCGCGTTTTTTCACGGAGTTCAACGTAATATGTCGAGGACTGCATTCCGAAATAACGTGGGTTGCTTAACTCTTCGTCCGTGACAGGGAATCTCCCCCTAAGTTCATATTTTTCGATGTCTAACTCAGGAAACAGCTTGGTAAGATCGCCTGTGAATATACCTTTCAGTGTCAGATAAAGCTGTCCGGGCCAAAAATGCTCATCCTGTATCCATTGGTCATCCGGCACATCCTCCGCAAACACAGTCGCCGGAACGATTGCCGCCATAAGCGCGAGACAAAGCACCGCAGCGAGAATGCGTTTATAGAGTTTCTTCATAGTTTTTCCTCCTTTCTTTATTGATTATATCCCAATTAGAGCTCTATGGGAAACACCCAAAAATATGCTGACTATCTCGAAACCACCACACCTAATCAGCCTTGATGACGGACAAGTATAACAAATTCCCCGTGTTGTCAAGGCAAACTTCCACAACTCCATCATCGGCAAGTAAAGCAACGCAATATCCTTCATCCGAAATAGAGTAATATCCTTCATCCGAAATTTTATTTGCAACTACTGCATTTTCTACTCCGTTAACAGCAATATCAGTATTCAAAGCTATATGCCTCGCCTCTTCAACCGCATCTGCTTCAGATATCCCTCCTGCCGGAGAAAGCGAAGAAGGCCTATTAGCAACATATTGTATAAGTTCCCCCGTATCGGCGTTTACAGAGAGAGTGGCGCCGTCGTGGTCGGCGTAGCGGTCGACGACGCTGTAGGTCGGTTTGCCGTCGCCGCTTTCGCTCGTTTTTACCACAGAGGACTTCTGATAAACGAAGGTCCTGCTTTCTCCGGCGATGCGATATGTGACCGCCGGCATATTATCCTTCATAAAGTCGCCTTCGATAACGACCTCCGGCTCTTCCGAGGGCGGAGTCTGTGTACCGTCGGGCTTATCCGGAGTCGAGCTACGCCCGCCGTGGTTTTCGGAGTCGCTGTTTCCGCCGCTCTGCGCGGAGGAGTTATCACTTATCGCCGGCGTTCCCTCGCTGCCGGGAGCGCTTCCGGGGTTTTCCGAGTCCGGTGCGGATCTGCCGTCGGGCTCGCCGCTGTCGCTTCCGGTGGAAGGTATTACGCCGGGGTTTTCCGAGCCGCTGTTCGGAGGAACGAGGTTATCGTTCCGCCACGCGCCGGTCACGTTGATAGCGACGAGCGCTCCCGCGACTACGACGATAAACGCAGCGGCGGCAACCGCGTATTTCACCCACGGCCTACGCGCAAAGTCCGGCGCGAAGACGGCCGTCTTCGCTGTTTTCGCCTTCGGCTCCGACGGATAAACGGCGGCTTCTATAAGATCGTCGTCTATCAGTCCCATCGCCTGATTTATATTATAGATACTCATTATATCCTTCCTCTCTTAAATACGCGGCGAGGCGCTCGCGCGACCGCCTGAGCATCGTTCGCACCCGGCGCCTGCCGAGGCCGTATCCGGCGCATATCGCGTCTATGGTATCGTAATACCAGTATCTGCGGATGAAGACGCCGCGCTCGAGTTCGCCTTCGGAGCGCAGGAATTCCGATATCTGCGCCGCGAGCTCGACTCTCGCGGTGAAGCTTTCCGGATCCGCGACCGGAACAGCCTCCGCGAGCTCCTCCAGCGAAGCGCAGGATTCCGGACTGCGCTTTCTGGCGTTTTTCGCGCGCAGTCTGTCTATTGCGGTTTCGCGCACGAGCTTGCCGAGGTAGGTCCTCAGGTTTTCCGGCCGCTGCGGGGGTATGCTTTCCCAAGCCGCGAGCAGCGCGTCGTTGACGCATTCTTCGGCGTCGCCCTCGTCGCCGAGGAGGTTGCGGGCGATATACAGGCAGTAGCTCCGGTATTTCGCCTCCGCCTCGGCAGGCGCGGTTTCGTTTCGTTCGAGAAACAGCCCGACTATTTCATAATCGTCCACGCTGCAACTCCTCTCTGCTGAAAGGTCCTTTCACTTATATACCCGATAAACGGGCGTGAAAAGTTACGCTTTTGTAAAAAATTTTTTACCGGCCGTTCGGCGGTAGGGCGGCGCGGCTCCGTGAGGCGGATTTGACCGCTTATCGGGCGGGTTGGCTTTATCGCCAACCGGCCGCTTCATTCATTATAGCATAATCCCCTCAGACGCACAAACGGAAAAACGCACGCATAAGGGCTTGCGGCGCGTATCCGCCGTTACGCGCAGCGTGTCGCATATCCGCAGCTACGCGCAGCGCCTCTGTCATTCCGAGGAGCCGCGAACGCGCCGACAAGGAATCTCACGCGCGAACGCAGCCGTGGGGTCTTGCCTCCCTCTGAGGAGGGAGGTGGATTCTGCCGAAGGCAAAATACGGAGGGAGAGATAACGACAGCTTTCCTTATATATAAGCATTGTGCTAAAAACGAGGTGGATGTGCGGGAGATGATTAGCCGTCTTCGGATACAACTCCCTGCAAATCGCAACTCGGCGTTATCTCTCCCTCAGTCTCGAAGGGCGTTGCCCTTCTCGCCAGCTTTTGCCTGTTTGCGGTACCCGATATGCGCATCGGGCGATAAATCACCCTCGCGCCTATCGACCGCGGCACTTCCTCGCCCTCCCTTATTCCGCCACCGGCGGCGGTCGGGCTCGTCACCCCTCAGAGGGAGCCAAGGCCGCATTCGGCGGCTACACCTCATCCGACGTGAACCAGGCTATGCCGGCTCCCCTCA
>JAFTEJ010000099.1 GCA_017453725.1 Clostridia bacterium
AGACGTCGGATGACTGCAAAGCGCGGCGGCGTTCAATCGGCTCGCTTGCGCCTTATGAAAGCTGCGAGTGCCGCGGCGTCATCGACGGCGTCTACCTCGTCGTCTACCGCGTCGACGGCACGGATTCGCAGAAGTGCGGCTTCGTCCGCTACTCCGGCGGCGTAAAGTAGGGGCGATTACTTGAGAGGTGAGCGTCGGAAAGCCTTCCCCTCGAGGGGAAGGTGTCAGCGGAGCCGAAGGCGACGATGACGGATGAGGTGTAGCCGCGCAGCGGCGTCATCGGTAGGGACGAGCATCGCTCGTCCGTTGGCTCCCCTGTGTAAGGGGAGCTGTCATTTTTGCGGAGCAAAAATGGCTGAGGGGTTGTATCGCCGCAGGCGGCGTATCGTAGGGGCGATTATCAATCGCCCGTCCCTGCGGCGCTCCCTGCGGTCGCTCCGCTCAGGATGACACCTCATCAGTCTCGCCCGCTGACGCGGGCTCGACAGCTTCCCCTCAAGGGGAAGCCTTCCCCCGCGCCCCGCTTGCGGTGTGGGATTCCTCGTCGGCGCTGCGCGGCTTCTCGGAATGACAGGAACACCGCGCCCTCGTGACGACGCAACCGTATACGCCGCCGCGAAATGCGAAAATCAACTGTTGACCTCGCGGCTGTGCGATGTTATAATTATCACAGCTAAAACACCGAAAGGACGTTTGGATATGAGCATTCTGAAATGGGTCATCAAAGACGCGATCGAGGAGGGCGTTTCCTACGGTGCGCGCAAGGCGCTGCAGCCGAAGGCGGACGCCTACGCCAACAAAGCTGCGCAGAACGCGTTCGCGGAGGCGACGAAGAACGACGCGGCTGTGCAGGCGGCGCTCGAGGCGGCGAAAAATCTGAAGATCTGCTCCTCCTGCGGCACGGGGTGCGACGCTTCCATGAACTTCTGCACAAACTGCGGCGCGAAGCTGCCCGACCTCGCCGTCGGCGCGGGATTCTACTGCCCTAACTGCGGCAAGCAGAACGCCGATGAGGCCAAATTCTGTATCGGCTGCGGCAGTCCGCTCAATCACTGACGCTTTTCCGAACCCGCACGCCGCAACACCCGAGCGCTTCGAGCGCGCCGTGCGGCGAAAAACGTACCCGAACGGAGGCTTGCGACTATGAGCCGCAAAACGCGATATTACTATTACTACGACGAGCGTAACGACGACTTCGCGAACAACGGAATAGACACAAAGCCGCTTCCCGCCGACTACGAATACCTGCCGAAAAGCCGGCTTTTCCGCTTTTTCAAGCCGGTCGTATACTATCCCGTCCGTGGAGCGTGCCGGCTGTGCGAGCTGCTCGGCGTCGCGGTGCGCGGGCGGAACAAAAAGGTGCTGAAGGACCGCGCCGACCGCTCGAAAGGCTTCTTCATCTACGGCAACCACACTGCCGCCTTTTCCGACGCGGTCGCGGGCGCGGTCGCGACCTTCCCGCGACAGTGCTACGTCGTCTGCAACCCGGACGCGCTTTCGATAAAGGGCATCCGCACGCTCGTGCGCTTCGTCGGAGCGCTGCCGACGCCGTCTTCGCGCAGGAACTACGCCGACTTCGCCGGCGCCGTGAAGACGCTTTACGAAAAGGGCTGTCCGATAGTCGTCTATCCCGAAGCGCACATCTGGCCGAAGTATAACGCGATACGCGACTTTCCCGACGTTTCCTTCGCTTACCCCGTGAAGCTCGGCGCGCCCTGCTTCGTCAGGACGACCGTGTATAAAAGCAAGCGCGGCGGGCGCACGAAAGGATTCGCTATATACGACGGACCGTTCTACGCGGATCCCGCGCTCGGCGAAAGGGAAGCGCGCGCGGAGCTTTGCCTGCGAGTGAAAAACGCGATGCGCTCCCGCGTCGCGGAGTTCGGCTCCGCCGCCGATGAAAACCGCGTATATATTAAGGTGGATTCGCCCGATCAGGTGCGGACCGAAACCGTCGGGAAGTGATTTCTTCCGGCGGTTTTGTTCGTTCTATCCGCCCGTATGTTCACCGGACATCGGCGAGGCGAAAATTAAGAAAAAATTGATTTTAATTTGTTTTTTGCTTGACATATTTGAGATTGTGCGATATACTTTAAATGATTTGATGTAGTTTTATGCTGTCTATAGGTGTCGGAAGGTGCCGGTAGGCAGTGTAAAGCGCACTTTTCTATTTAGATTTTCTTGTTTCAAGAAAAAATCGCGGCGGCAGGAGAACCCGTTCGCGATCTGCTCCGGAGGTAAAAATGAGGAATAAAAAAGAAAAAGAAGAAAACGTAAACACCGCTGTCGAGGAACAGGCGACCGAAGAACAGGTTTCAACCGCGAAAAAGGTCTTTTCGATAGTGAAGACCGTTTTCACCTGGATTGTTGTCGTCTTCGCCGTGGCTATGATGATATTCACAATCATATCGGCGACGTTGTTCAACCGCAGAGACAGAGGAGTTTTCGGAATCAAGATGTTCATCGTTCTGTCGGGATCGATGAGCATTTCCGAGCAGGATACGCTTCCCGAGGATAAGGAAGGCGTCAACTTCGAGCCCGGCGACCTTATTTTCAGCAAGTCACTCGATCTCGAGGAGTGCGCCGCGCTTCAGCCCGGCGACGTCATCACCTTCCAGTCTCAGAACGGCGACAACTTCGGCGAGGTCGTAACCCATAAAATCAGAAGAATCACCGCGACTGCCGAAGGCGGCCTCGGCTTCGTCACTTACGGTATCAATACCAACACCGACGACGAAACGATAGTCACTCCCGACTTCATCCTCGGTAAATACGCCGGCAAGATCCCGAAGCTCGGCACCTTCCTCGAGTTCCAGAAGTCGACCGTCGGCTACATAACCTGCATATTCGTACCTTTCGTGGTTCTGATTATAATCCAGGGCATCAAGAGCGTCCGTCTGTTCCGTATCTACAAGAAGGAACAGCACGCCGAGCTCGACGCCGAGAAGGCTGAGATCGCGGCGCAGAAGGCGGAAGCCGAGAAGATGATGCGCGAGATGCTCGAGCTCAAGGCGCAGCTCACCGGACAGCAGGCTCAGAACGCCGCTCCGCCCGCCGAGCAGGCCGCGCAGCCCGAAGCCAAGCCCGAACCCGCGCCGGAAACGAAGCCTGAGTCCGAAGCGAAGCCCGAGCCGGAAACTCAGCCGGAATCCCAGCCGGAGGAGGATCCCCTCGCGAGCGAGAGGGCGGCGCTTGAGGCGCAGAAGGCGGAGGCGGAGAAGATGATGCGCGAGATGATGGAGCTCAAGGCGAAGCTTGACGCGCAGATGTCCCAGCCCGAGGGCGGCGCCGGAGACGGCTCCGAAGGCGAAGCGAAATAACCGAGCGTATACGCGGCGGTTTTCCGCCGATAATACGAAAGCGTAAAACGATATGGATAGGAGGCGGCAGCTTTGATCGGGAAAGATCTGTTAAAACTGAAAAAGCGTAAGCACGCGGCGCTCAAGGTACTGCTGTTGTCTGTTTCTGTTACGTTTATGTGCTTCTCGATGCTCGTCGGCACGACTTACGCGTGGCTGACCGACAGCGTCACCAGCAGTAACAACAAGGTCCTGTCCGGAACGCTCGATATCGATCTCTACTACTACGACATAACTGAAGGCGAATGGCTGGAGGCGACCGGGGATATATTCGAAGATATTGAATGGCAGCCCGGCGCGGCGTATTCCCGCGCTCTCGAGATCCGCAACAAAGGCGATCTGCCTGTCAATTTCGCGTTCAATACAAACGCCGCGACCGAATACGGCAGCATAAACACCGATGGAGAGCAGTTCTTCATCTCCGATTATCTCAAGGTGAATCAGCAGCTCAAGGACACGGCGGAGCTCGCTGTCGATGCGATCAACGGCACCGATGCTCTCAAGGAAGCCGCCTGCGCTTTGACTGATTTCGGATTCCCGGATACGGAGCTGACGGAAAGCATCGACGCCAACGCTTCGAAATACGTCATCGTGACCATTGCGATGCCCGACGATTCCGAAGACGTTGTCGAGACTGTCGACAACGTAGATACGGTTACGCACAAGGGCGTTTACGCCTCGACGACGAAGAGTGGAATGCCGCTCCCGAAGTTCGACGTGCGTATAGTCGTCACCGCGGTCCAGAAGGCTACCGCGGACGCGTTCGGTAATACAACCGATCACACTCCGCCGACCGCCGTCGTCGAAACCGTCAGGTATCAGCTTGATACCACGGCTCTGCTTTATCAGAATACCGGCGATAACGGAACCTATTATATTAACGACAGAGACGACTTCGACAGATTCGTCAGCGTGGTGAATAAGGGTACAGCGAACGGCGGCACCGATTTTGCCGGCAAGACCGTCAAGCTCACGACCAATATAGATCTTTCGACAGTCGATTCTCTCAATAACACTGTTGTCACCTTGAATCCGTGGCCTCTGACCGGTTCATTCGCGGGAATATTCGACGGCGGCTATAAAGAGACGCCGGAATCGACCGAAACGCTCAGCCGCGTTATCAGCGGCTTCAAGCTCGACGTCGCAACCGACGCGACGACCGCCGCGCTCTTCAACCTGACCGCGTCCGCGCCTTCCGACGCTAACAAGGTCGTCAACATTTCCGTCGACAACTTCAAAGTGACCTGGGCAGCCGATACCGAGAGCAATCCTCAAATTCCGTCCGTAAGCTCGACGATAAGCGCGGTCACAGCCGTTTCCGAAACCGGCGCGATTGCGATCGAGAAGCCCGTGACGCAGTAAAGCGGCAACGTCACGGAGTAATTGCCGATATGCACAAATCCTTCCCGGAGGAATTTTATGAGCAAGGATAACAGCACAGCAGACGCCCGCAGTACGCTGCAGAAGGTCTGGAGCATAGTCTCCATCGTCCTCGTGGCGATAGTCGTGCTCATAGCCGTTTTGCTTATGGGTACGAAGATTATCGGGCTGAAGACCTTCAGCGTCATATCTCCTTCGATGACCCCGGCGTACAATGTCGGAGACCTTGTCTACGTCAAGAACGTCGACCCCGAAACGATAGAGATCGGCGACGCGATAACCTTCGTCCTCGATGAAAGCCTGACCGTCGCGACCCACCGCGTCGTGGGCATAGATCTTGAAAACAGCCACTTCTTCACGAAGGGCGACGCCAACGAGACTCCCGACAGCAACCCCGTTCACTTCAAGAACCTCGTCGGTAAGGTCGTTTTCAAGCTTCCGCTTCTCGGATACGTTGCCGATTGGGTGCAGAACCCGCCCGGAACATACATAGCGGTCACGATCGGCGCGGTGCTCCTGATCCTCGTATTCCTGCCGGATATGATAGGCAAGAGGGCCAAGAAAAAGTCCGAAGCGGTCGTCGCGCAGGAAGTTCCCCCTGTCGGGTGCGCTTCGTCCGGTGAAATCACGCCCGCCGCGGGTGCTTCCGCGGAGGAAACGCCTCCCAACGATATCCCCGGCGAAGACAAAGACAGCGTTCAATAACCTTAATATAACATCCTCGGAAAAGGAGAACTCACTATGAAAAAGAAAATAATAGTTGTGTCCGCGATCGTTGCGCTGGTCGCCATCGCGATAGTCGGCTCATCGCTCGCGTTCTTCCAGGATACCGATGAGAAGATCAACGTCTTCACGGTCGGCACCATCGACATAGAACAGCACGAGACCGACAGGGAAGGCAACCCCTTCGAGGATAACGGTCTGCTTATCCCGGTCATCGATAAAGACCTCGGCACCGATAACGAGGCTGACGAAGCCAGAGACGACGCGGGTATGCCCGTCGATCCGAACTTCCGCGACAAGATCGTCACCGTCGAGAACGTCGGCAGCGAAGACGCGTATGTTCGCACCTACATAGCCGTTCCGAAGGCGCTTGACGACGCGGGTATCCTCAAGCAGGACATCAAAGCCGGCACCGACTGGACAGCCGTTTCCGCCGACCCCGTCGCCGTTATCACGAAGGGCGACATCGATTATAACGTCTATGCCTATTACTATGACGCCTCTCTCGCTTCCGGCGATACGACCGCGGCTCTGCTCAACGGCGTATATCTCGACTGGGCGACCGATCTCAAGGTCGACGCCGCGGGCGCTCTCACGCATCTGACTCATCCCGGCGACACCGCGCTTATTGAAGTTCCCGCCGCCGATTGCATCATCACCGACGCGCAGACGGGCGAATACAAGATCAACGTGCTCGTAGCCACCGAGGGCGTCCAGGCCCGCGGCTTCGCGGACGCGAAGACCGCCACCGAGACTGCGTTCGGAGATTTCGCCGCAATGAGCGCCGCCGACGCCGCCGCGCACTTTGACGGCTTCTGGAACTGATTTTCGGTTTCGCAGACTGATTCGGTTTTCAAGGTGAAATTTATTTGTCGTCGCACGTGAACGACAAAAATCTCCTTTGAAATAAAAACTTGAAGAAAGGAGAAGACTTAATGAAGAGAAAGGTTTTAGTCGTTGCGGCTATCGTTGCTGTCATTTCCATTCTGTCAGTCGGCACTTTGGCGTGGTACAGCGATTCGCAGGAAAAGGTCAACAAGTTCATTGTTTCTTCCGATGGTGAAGGACAGCCTGATTTCTCTGTTGATCTGATCGAGTCCGTTAACGACGAAGTCAGCGATGTCGTTCCTACCGTTATCTATGATGACGATCAGAATCCAACCGGCTTGAAGTATGACGCCATTCTCCCCGGAGATTATCTTTCCAAGGAGCCCAAGGCCGTCAACACCGGCGCGTATGATGAGTACATCAAGATCACGGTAACGCTCGTTGGCGATGCCGAACAGTGGGCTGAGATGGTTCCCGGATTCCAGCTCACAAGTTGTCTCAAGGGTGTCGATCCTGACATTTTTGTCTTCGACAACATCTCCGATGACGGTATGACTGTTGTTTATTACTACAACAAGATTCTGGCTCCCGGAGCGACAAGTGAGCCTGTATTCCTGGGATTCGAGTTCCCCGATGAAGCCACTGTCGAAAACAGCCCTGTTTCCTTCGATCTGAAGGTCAAGGCTGACGCTGTCCAGACGAGGAACATCGTCGATCCCGACGATTACGCCACCGTCGCGCTCGCCGCGAAGGCCGCGTTCACCGTACTGGGTGCGTAAAAACTTTTTCCCCTGTGTTTCTGACGCAGCATGACATGCGTTTGAATAGCAAAACACAAATCAATCCAAGATTCGTTCCGCTCGAATCCGCAAAAGTTCGAGCGGCGAACAAAGGGCTTGAGACTCAAACCCTTTGTTCGTAAGGAAAACACACACCGGCAGTTGTTAAGGAGGAAGCGTATGGCAAAAGTAAAATTGTGCTTTATTGCGTTTCTGATGTGCATAATGTCTCTGCTGTCTTTTGAGACCGTCGCGTTTTACACCGTTACGGGCACTGCGCGGAACGTCATAACCTTCGGCAGCCTGCCTTCTGAGGTTATCGAAACGACCGCCACCGGCGACGAGTTCCCCGAGGAGGGCGTATACGTGATGCCCGGCGATCACGTCAGCAAGATTGTGAAGGTCGCCAATTTGTCCTCGCACCCCTTCTACGTCCGCGTAAAGCTTGTCAAGGGCGCGGATAACGTCGAGCTCACTCCCGAGGAATGCATGGCTATCGAGACAGACAACGTCAACTGGACGTTAGCTGAAGACGGATATTATTACTATAACAAGGCGGTCGCCGGTTACGGCGAAACGGAGCCGCTTTTCCGCGAGGTCGAAATCGTCGGCGACAAGATAACGAAGGAGTATATCGGCACGATTCTGAACGTCACCGTCAAGGTCTTCGTCGTCCAGAGCGAAAATAACGCCGATAACCCGTTTGAGGCCGCAGGCTGGCCGGTAGAAAGTTGAGGCGGCTGATGAAGAGAATTGCTAAGTTTCTGGCAATGCTGACGGCGGCGTTCATACTGCTTGCCGGCGCCGTTCCCGCGTTCGCCTATAACGGAGAAGTCGTCTATGACGGAACCGCGAGAGATTTCATCTTCGCGCCGGGCAGCGAGTATTCGCCGACCGACCTTTTCCCGGATCTCAAGGACGTTATGCCGGGCGACAGTCTCACTCAGAAGATAACGCTCCGCAACACGGCGGATAAAAAGGTCGACGTAAAGGTCTATATGCGTTCTCACGGAGCGCAGGAGGGCACCGAGGTTTTCCTTTCTCAGCTTTCGATGAAGGTCATCGAGAGCTCCGATAAGGTCCTGTTCGACGCCCCCGCCGATCAGACCGACGGACTCACGGAGTGGGTCCTGCTCGGCACGCTGCATTCCGGCGGCACGACCGATCTGACCGTTCAGCTCGACGTGCCCGTAACCATCGGCAACGAGTTCAAAAGTGCGATCGGTTACATAGACTGGGAGTTCAAGGTGGAAGAGATCCCTGTCGAGGAGCCTCACACCGGCGATGAAGGATTGCCCGTCTGGGTGTGGTTCGCCGGCGGCGGCGCGCTCGTCCTGATCGTTATCCTGCTTGTGGTTTTCAAGCGCAAGAAGTAATTCGCCCATAACACTATTATTGAGGAGGAATAAAGAATGAAGAAAGCGACAAAGACAGCCCTTTCCATAAGCATCGCTTTGCTTATTTTGTGGAGCCTCCTCGGAGCCGGCGCTTCGCTGGCTTGGTTCACCGATACAGTCACCGATATACGCAATCAGTTCATTCTCGGGCGCGTTGATCTGAAGGTCACGTATTACAGCCTCGTTCCGAATCCGACCTACGAATTCAAGGATCTGCTTCCGACGACGACGGATCTCTTCGATGAAAACGCGCTTTACGAGCCAGGTTACACGAAGGTCGTTTATATCAAAGTTGAAAACATCGGCAACGTAGACGCCGATTTCAGAATCTCCGTCACGGCGAACAGCTGGGTCGACGGCAGGAACGCTCTTGGCAATCCCATACATCTCCCGTCTTATCTGAAATTCGGTATACTTGTGGATGACAATCTCTCCAGCCTTGCGGCGGCGGTCAACGCTGTCGGCGGCCGTCCGGACGCGCGCAACATCGCGGGTCTCGATATGGAGGATTACGAATCCCTCAACCACTATAACAGCAACAGCGCTTCGCTCGGAGCCAATGAGACGAAGTACGCCGCCATCGTGGTCTATATGCCCGAGGAGGTCGGCAACGCAGCCAACTACGTCGGCGATAACCAGCCCAGCGTTAACCTCGGCGTTACCGTGTTCGCCTCCCAGAGCGGAACGATAGGTCAGTTATAATACTGCGGCGCGTTCGGATAGATTTCCGTTCACCTAAGCGACCGCACCGCGCTTTAACACGAAACACTGCCAGCAGCGGAATATTCCGCGCTGTAAATCATCAAGTGGCTTAGAAAGGAGAAAAGGCGATAATGTCTGACAAGGTTTTCACCAAAAAAATTACGATGTCTATATGCCTGATACTCTTATGTCTGTGCGCCCTCTCCATATCTGCCGGAGCGTTCTTTTCGGATACCTCCTCATTGAATAAGACGTATTCGACGGCCACTTACGACCTGACGATAACCGCGACAAAGCAGGTGACGACGCTTGCGGATTCTACCGCGAATCCGCCCGTTACCGAAACGGTTGTCCCTGACGCGTCTGTTTCCCCGGATCCATCCGAACCGCACAAATACACGCTCACCGTGCTTCCCGATACCAAAGCCGAAGGCGAAGGCAGCCTGTCTGACAAAGAAGTCGGCTATTCGGTCAATATCGCGATAAAAGACGGCGTTACCGCCACCTCGGCTTCCGGGTATTGCAAGATAGTCATCACTTATGAGCCCGAAAACGCCGACCCGGTAGTGTCGACGTACTACTCGAAGCAGATAGCGGTCGCGAATCACGCGGATGCCGATATAACGACGTCGCGTTCGCTGAAGATCGTCGCCGACGTACCTTTGACTGTCGAGTTCATCCCGCTCTGGGGAACGTATTCCGGCGTGAACGGCGATCCGCTTAACGTCGGCGATACTATCAGCATTGACTCCGCGGGAGCATCGTCAATCATCCCGGTTACCACGGATAGCGGCGCGGGCTCATCGACGGATACGTCCGGCGACTGATTTCAGCCGCGGATGGTTTTGCGACGCTGACTCCCGATACAATCATCATCTCAACGCCGACGGCGAAAGCCGTCGGCGTTCTTGCGTACTCTTATGCGTTTCCGCATTGCGTTTGCGTACGCTCGCGCGTTTTCGCCTTGCGTTTGCGCGTGCTCCGCAACGCGCTCTGCGCAAAACCCGCGATAAAACCCGCGCAAAATTCAATCTTTCACTTTTCATTTTAAAAAGCGCGTGGTATAATATGATATTATGAGAGAATGCGGGGTGATCGCAACGGATAAGTTTCAGCTCGTTTCCGGCTTCGAGCCGACCGGCGATCAGCCGCAGGCGATAGACAAGCTCGCGTCCGGAGTCGAAAAGGGCTTGCGCGAGCAGGTGCTGCTCGGCGTTACCGGCTCCGGCAAGACCTTCACGATGGCGAACGTCATAGCGCGCGTCAACCGCCCGACGCTCGTTCTGGCGCATAACAAAACGCTCGCCGCCCAGCTCTGCAGCGAGCTCAAGGAGTTCTTCCCGAACAACGCCGTCGAGTATTTCGTCAGCTACTACGACTACTACCAGCCGGAGGCGTACATCCCCGCGACCGACTCCTATATCGAAAAGGACAGCGCGATAAACGATGAGATCGACAAGCTCCGCCACTCCGCGACCTGTTCGCTTTCGGAGCGGCGCGACGTCATCGTCGTTTCGTCCGTATCCTGCATCTACACGCTCGGCAACCCGATCGACTACCGCAATATGATTATCTCGCTGCGCCCGGGTATGAAGTGGGAGCGCGACGCGCTCGTCCGCAAGCTCGTTTCCCTGAAATACGAGCGCAACGATATCAACTTTGTCCGCAACAAGTTCCGCGTCCGCGGCGACATTGTGGAGATATATCCGGCTTATAACACCGATACCGCTATACGCGTCGAGCTTTTCGGCGACGAGGTCGAGCGCCTGACCGAGATAAACGTCCTCACCGGCAAGGTCAAGGCGGAGCTCCACCACGCGGGCATCTATCCCGCGTCGCACTACATCGTGCCGGACGAAAGGCGCGAGCAGGCGCTGCGCGACATCGAGCAGGAAATGCGCGAGCGGGTGGAATACTTCCGTTCCCGCGACCGGCTCATCGAGGCGCAGCGCATCGAGCAGCGCACGATGTACGATATTGAAATGCTCCGCGAAACGGGCTTCTGCAGCGGCATCGAGAACTACTCCCGCGTCCTTGCGGGCAGGGAACCGGGCGCCGCGCCCTTCACTCTGCTCGACTACTTCCCGCCGGACTTCCTGCTGATGGTGGACGAATCGCACGTCACCGTGCCGCAGGTCAGAGCGATGTACGCCGGCGACCGCGCCCGCAAGGAAACGCTCGTCGAATACGGCTTCCGCCTGCCGTCCGCGTTCGATAACCGCCCGCTGAACTTCACCGAGTTCAACGAGCGACTCAATCAGATAATCTACGTTTCCGCTACCCCCGCGGAATACGAGCTTCAGCGCTCATCCGCGGTCGCGGAGCAGATAATCCGCCCGACGGGACTGCTCGATCCGGAGATCTCCGTCCGCCCGACGGAGAACCAGATCGACGACCTCGTAGGCGAGATAAACGCACGCATCGAAGCGGGCGAGCGCGTCCTCGTCACGACGATGACGAAGAAGATGGCGGAGGACCTTTCCGCGTATCTGGAAACGCTCGGCGTAAAGGTAAGATACCTGCACCACGACGTCGACACGATAGAGCGAATGGAGATCATCCGCGACCTGCGCCTCGGCGAGTTCGACGTGCTTGTCGGCATCAACCTGCTTCGCGAGGGGCTCGACATCCCCGAGGTTTCGCTCGTCGCCATCCTCGACGCGGATAAGCAGGGCTTCCTGCGCAGCGGCACCTCGCTTATACAGACCATCGGCAGAGCCGCCCGCAACGCCAACGGCAAGGTGATTATGTACGGCGACGAAGTGACCGGCGCGATGGAATACGCCATCCGCGAAACCGACCGCCGCCGCGGCATACAATCCGCCTACAACGCCGCGAACGGCATAACACCGCAGACTATCCGGAAGGACGTCCGCGACATAATCGAGATATCCACGAAGGAGAAGACGGAGAACATCAACGTCCGCCGCCTCTCCGCGAAGGAGCGCGTCCGCCTTGTCGAGCAGCTCACGAAGGAGATGAAGGCGGCGGCAAAGCTGCTTGAATTCGAACACGCGGCGTTCCTGCGTGACAAGATAAGAAGTATCGAAAACGGAGAAAACTGATGACAGATAAAATCATCATAAAAGGCGCGAGGGAACACAACCTCAAAAATATCGACGTCGAAATACCGCGCGATAAGCTCGTCGTGCTGACGGGCGTTTCCGGCTCCGGTAAGTCGAGCCTCGCGTTCGACACCGTCTTTGCGGAAGGGCAGAGGCGCTATATCGAGTCGCTTTCGTCATACGCCCGCCAATTCCTCGGGCAGATGGATAAGCCCGACGTCGATACCATCGAGGGGCTTTCGCCCGCGATCTCGATAGATCAGAAGACGACCTCGAAAAACCCGCGCTCGACCGTCGGCACGGTGACGGAGATATACGACTACCTGCGCCTGCTTTACGCGAACATCGGCGTCGCGCACTGCCCGGTCTGCGGCAGAGTCATCGAGCAGCAGTCGGTCGATCAGATCGTCGACCGCATCCTCGCGTACCCCGACGGCACGAAGCTGATGATACTCGCGCCGATAGTCCGCAACCGCAAGGGCGAGCACCAGAAGCTTCTCGAAGCGGCGGCGAAGGCGGGCTTCGTCCGCGTCCGCGTGGACGGGATAATGTATGACCTCGGCGAAAGCATACCGCTGGATAAAAACGTCAAGCACCGCATAGACATCGTCGTCGACCGCGTCATCGTGCGCGACGAGGTCAAGGGGAGGATCACCGACTCCGTCGAAACGGCGCTGCGAATGGGCGAAGGGCTCGTCGCCGCGTCCACGGAGGAGGGGGAGATACTCTTCTCGCAGAACTATTCCTGTCCAGACCACGAAAACGTCAGCCTCGAGGAGCTCACCCCGCGTATGTTCTCCTTCAACAACCCCTACGGAGCATGCGAAAAGTGCTCCGGCCTGGGCGTATTTATGAAGCTCGACCCCGACCTGATAATACCCGACAAGGAGCTTTCGGTCGCGCAGGGCGCGATAAAGGCGAGCGGCTGGAACTACGGCGGCAACAGCATCTGCAAGATGTACTTCAACGGGCTCGCGAAGCACTACGGCTTCTCGCTCGAAACGCCGGTCAAGGACCTGCCGCGCTACGCGATAAACGCGCTGCTTTACGGCACAGGCGGCGAGCGCATCGTCATCGAGCGTATCAACGAATACGGCTCCGGGACGTACCTTTCCGACTTCGAGGGCGTGGTGAACAACCTCGAGCGCCGCTACCGCGAAACTCAGAGCGACTGGTCGCGCTCGGAGATCGAGAGCTGTATGAGCGCCGTCCCGTGCGAAAGCTGTCACGGAGCGCGGCTCAAGCCGGAGATCCTCGCCGTAACCGTCGGCGGGAAAAACATATACGAGCTGACATCGCTTTCGATAGAGCGTGAGCTCGACTTCTTCGATAACCTGAAGCTGACCGAGCGCGAGCTGAAGATCGCCGGTATGATAATCAAGGAGATAAAATCCCGCCTCGGCTTCCTGAAAAACGTCGGGCTGGGCTACATAACGCTTTCACGCGCCGCCTCGACGCTTTCCGGCGGCGAAAACCAGCGTATCCGGCTCGCGACGCAGATCGGCTCCTCGCTTATGGGCGTGCTTTACATCCTCGACGAGCCGAGCATCGGACTCCACCAGCGCGACAACCGCAAACTGCTCGACGCGCTCAAGCGTCTGCGCGACCTCGGCAACACCCTTATCGTCGTCGAGCACGACGAAGAAACGATGCGCGAGGCGGATATGGTCATCGACATAGGCCCCGGCGCGGGCGCGAACGGCGGCAGACTCGTCGCGCAGGGGACCGCAGAGGAGATAATGGCGTGCGAAGCCTCCGTCACCGGGCAGTACCTGAGCGGCAAAAAGCGCATCCCCGTACCGGAGAAGCGCCGCAAGGGAACGGGCGAAAAGCTCACCGTCGTCGGCGCGAGGGAAAACAACCTGAAGGGTATCGACGTCGACATCCCGCTCGGCGCTTTGACCTGCGTGACCGGCGTTTCCGGCTCCGGCAAGTCGAGTCTCGTCAACGAAATACTCTTCAAGCGCCTGAGCGCCGAATACAACCGCACGAAGCAGAAGGGCGGAAAATGCGACGACATCCTCGGCAGGGAGCACCTGAACAAGGTCATCAACATCGATCAGGACCCCATCGGCAGGATGCCGAGCTCCAACCCCGCGACCTACACGGGCGTTTTCAACGACATCCGCGCGCTCTTCGCGGAAACGACGGGCGCGAAGGAACGCGGATTCAGCGCCGGCAGGTTCTCCTTCAACGTGCGCGGCGGCCGCTGCGAGGCATGCGAGGGCAACGGCATCGTGAAGATCGAGATGCACTTCCTGCCGGACGTCTACGTTCCCTGCGACGTCTGCAAGGGCAAGCGCTACAACCGCGAAACGCTCGCGGTAAAATACAAGGGCAAAAGCATCCACGACGTGCTCGAAATGACGGTGGACGAGGCGCTTGCCTTCTTCGACAGCCTGCCGAAGATAAAGCGCAAGCTGCAGGTGCTTTCCGACGTCGGGCTCGGCTCCATCAAACTCGGACAGCCAGCCACGACGCTTTCCGGCGGCGAGGCGCAGCGCGTGAAGCTCGCGACCGAGCTGGCGAAACGCGCCACCGGCAAGACGATATACTTCCTCGACGAGCCGAGCACCGGACTGCACTCGGCGGACGTCCTGAAGCTCGTTGAGGTGCTGCAGCGGCTCGTCGACGCGGGCAACACCGTCGTCGTCATCGAGCACA
>JAFTEJ010000100.1 GCA_017453725.1 Clostridia bacterium
ACAACCCCTCCCCTCTTCGGGGCACCTCCCCTGTGCAAGGGGAGGCTTGCTCGGGGAGGCTTTTATCATCCGCGAAACGCGTATTTCTATTCCCTCTATTCCTTTCAACAAGAATAAGTTACAAAATAGTTACAAAAAAGTTACAAAATCGGTTGACTTTGTAACTTTTTGTGGTATAATACCCTCGTACTGAAAACAGGGCGGCGCTCGCCCGTGAATCGAGGTATTTCAATGAAACGTTTACTGACCGCGCTCATCGCGGCGGCAATATTGCTGACGACGGTCCTCGCGACGTCCGGCTGCGCGACCGAGGGACTCCACCTCGGGCAGGCCTCCATCGTGACGACCTCCACCACCTTCAAGACCGCGCCCGAGCCCGGCGAAGAGCAGAGCTCCGAGCCGGAGCCCTCCTCCGAAGATGAGGGCGGCGAAGCCGAAGTAGCCGACGGCGACAGCTCCTCCGAAGACGGCTCCGAAGACGAAAGCTCCGCGCCCGAACCGGCGAAGCCCGCGTTCGAAGGCGGCAGCGTCGGCGTCAACGTGCTGACCGCGTCCATCACCCTCGACAAGGAAAACGTCATCCGTTCCCTGAAGCTCGATAAATACGAGCTCGCCGTCGAGGTCGACGAAAACGGCTACCTCGTCGGCGACATCTCCACCGACGGCGTCAAGAGCGCCAAGGAACTCGCCTACGACTACGGAATGAAGTCCTCCTCCAAGCTCTCGCTCGAGTGGTTCGAGCAGGTGGCGAACTTCGAGAAGTGGGCGGTCGGCAAGAAGGTCGGCGACCTGCTGAATATGAAGACCGTCTATATCGACGATACCCGCCCGAGCGTTCCGGGCGAGCCCGACCTGAGCGTTTCCGTTTCGATTTCGGTCGGCGATTTCCTCAAGGTCATACGCCTGGCCGCGATAAACGCCGGCTGGGATCCCTCCAGCGGCCGCCTCGCCGAGGAGTCCGAGGAGGAGGAAGTCACCTACAGCAGCTTCTTCATAAGCGATTCCGTGCCCTCCGGCAGCTACGAGGACGAGGCGCCGAGCAGCAGCGCCGTTGAAAGCGAAGGCGGCGCGGACTCCGGCTCCGAAAACGCGAGCAGCGAAAGCAGCAAGTAACGCGTTCACGCGTATTATATCGGTTTTAATGAACAGCTCCGTTTCCCTGCCGGGACGCGGAGCTGTTTTTTTCGGCGATTAGCGGCGGCTGGCGAACGCAGGAGCGTTCGCAGTGAAGAGGTAATAGTGAAGAGTGAAGAGGTAAGGAGCAAATCGGCTTTGCCGATTTGAACGTATTGCCGCGCTCCGCGCGGCGCCGTAGGGGCGAGCATGCTCGTCCGGCCTCCCCTGTGTAAGGGGAGGTGCCTTTCGCCGATCGGCGAAAGGCGGAGGGGTTGTGCAATTAATCACTCGGTTTTAAGAAAACCAACAACCCCTCAGTCTCGGACGCCGTAAACGTCGCCCTCGACAGCTCCCCTTACACAGGGGAGCCAAGGCGCCGACTTTGTCGGCGGTGATATTATCGCTGACGCGATAGTGATATTGACGCTTCGCGGCAGATACGACTCCAGACGAACGACGCCCGCCCCGCGTTCCTACTCAACGCTCACGACCGTCGCCGTGGCGCCGCTGACGGTGAACCTCACCTGCCGGCCGGCGTAGGAAAGGCCGTATACGCGGTCGGGCTCGTCGCGGTAAGCTGGGCGCGGGTCCTGCTCCAGCGCGGAGATGAGCGCCGGGAGCTTCTCCGGCGGCAGTTTCGCCGCCTCGGAAGGCGGGATCTCCACCGTCAGCTTCGCGCCCTTCAGCGCTTCGCCGAAGCCGCCGGACGCCTCCGGCGCGCAGTCCGCGTAAGGCAGGTACGGCTTTATATCGAAGATCGCCGTGCCGTCGGTCATGTCCGCGCCCTCGACGGTCAGCACGACCCCGAGTCCCGGCTCCTTCTCCGCCTTCACGAGCCGCACGAGCGAAAGCCCGATCGGGTTCGGCCGGAACGGCGAGCGGGTCGCGAAAACGCCGACGCGTTTGTTGCCGCCGAGCCGCGGCGGGCGGACGGTCGGGCCGCGCTCCCCTTCCCCGACGTCAAACCGCCAGAGCAGCCACAGGTGCGAGTATTCCTCGATGCCGCGCAGGGCGTTCGGGTCGCGGAACTCCGGCTCGAAAACGACGCGGGAAAGCGTTTTCGTCAGTCCGCTCTGGCGCGGAACGCCGAATTTTTCCGGGAAGTCGCCGTGAAGGCGCGCGATCGTTTTGAATTCCATATGTGGGTTGTCCTTTCCGGTTCGCCGAAGGCGAACAACTGCGAGCGGCAGCGAGCATCATAACTGCCGCCGCAGGCGGTATCATAGTTTTAAACTCTAAACTGACAGCGAAGCTGTCATTCCGAGGAGCCGCGGAGCGCCGACAAGGGATCCCCCGGGCGAACGCTGACGCGTTCGCAGTGAATAAGTAATAGTGAATAGTGAATAGGTAAGGAACAAATCGGCTTTGCCGATTTGAATATGTTTGCGGGCGATAAAGATCGCCCGTGAAGTCTTCCTTTTGCAGTCACGCGGCAACTTGAAAGCGGGCTTCGCCCGCCGCCCGCGTGACGGACGCGGAACGCCGCAATGATATATCGCCTTGCGGCGATATGATATACGCTCCGCGTATGATATATTTGCCTGACGGCAAATATGATATATCCGCCGGCGCGGATATTATCGACCCAACCGCTCCCTCCGGTCGCAGTTTGAACGTATTGACTCGCTGCGCTCGTCGCGGGCGATTAAAATCGCCCGCCGCCGGACGCGCA
>JAFTEJ010000101.1 GCA_017453725.1 Clostridia bacterium
AGACAGAGCCTAATGAGGATAGAAAGAAATAGTTATATTGACAAATCGGCATTTGTGCATGTGAAGGGAGGCTGAGGAGCGTTTGGAACATATATATTCATTGGCGTGGATTCTTCTTATATGGCTTCTTTGCCTTTTAAGCGTATTTCTTCATGAGCTTGGCCATGCACTGGGATATCGGATTTCCACAGGAAAAGCAAAATGGAAAGTCATTGCGGGATCTGGCCCCAGGATGTTTGGCACGTCGAGATATATCTTCTGCTTGATCCCTGTAGGCGGTTATTTCATTCCGGATGAAGAAGAAGGAACAAAAAAGGCAAAGATGATAACGCTTGCTGGCGGACCTTGCGTTTCTTTGATTCAGGCCATCTTGTATGGCATCCTTCGTTTCTGTATTCCGGAGTTTGTTCAGTCCGGAAGTGGTCTCTATGAAGTCCTGCTTTCGGTATCCGCCTTCCTTTTATATTTTAACTTCTTTCAGTTTCTGTTCACTGTCATTCCGATTCGCTACAGGATCATATGCAAGGGGCACGAAAGCGACGGTTTGCAGATCATTCATGTTTTGAAGAATAAAGTCTGACAGATCGACAAATTCCGGTTTGCGGAGATGCCGCGAGGGCAGAAAAAGCCGTCCCCTTGAGAGGAAGGTGGCTGAGCGAAGCGAGGTCGGATGAGGTGGGGATGCATCCTTGTC
Organism: Clostridia bacterium; assembly: GCA_017453725.1. Lineage (GTDB taxonomy): Bacteria > Bacillota > Clostridia > Oscillospirales > RGIG8002 > RGIG8002. The sequence goes on from JAFTEJ010000101.1 coordinate 695, forward strand.
CACATTCATAACGAGCATCGGATTTTGCCCCTCAAAATCCGAAAGACAAAACAGGCGTGACCGTTGTGGTCACGCCTGTCTCATATCCTTTTGAGACGGTGATTGAAACCTCAAAGCAACTTCTTTACGGAGTACGCCCCGAGGGAAGCCCTCTTTTTCACGCCCGCGATTTCCTGTTGACAAAAACCGGTTTATGTTATAATATACATACATATAAAAAACGCGGCGTCGCCGCGAACAAGGAGGATAACTATGGGTAAGTTTTGTATGCAGTGCGGTAAGCCGATGGAAGAAACTCACAAGTTCTGTCTGAATTGCGGAGCTCCCGCCGCGCCGGGCACCCCCGCTCCGGCTCCGGTACAGCAGCCTGTTCAGGCTCCGGTTCAGCCTCCGGTCGCTCCGGCTCCTCAGCCCGCGCCTGTTCCGCCGGTCGCGGAGCCGATTCCGGCAGTTGAGCCCGCTCCCGTCGCCGAAGCGCCCGCCGAGCCGAAGGCTTACACCGTCGTCATCGCCGAGCTGAAGGACGCGGACGCGCTCGAAGAGCTCGTCAACGCCAAGGCCGCCGACGGCTACCGCCTCGTCGCCGCCGTTCCGAACGGAACGAGCAATAAGGCGACGCTCTTCTTTGAGCTGAAATAAAAAGCGAACAACACGAACGAAACCGCGCCCTGACGGGCGCGGTTTTGAGTTATATCGCGGTCGGCGGGCGAAACCTGCTTTTGAATTACCAAAGTTTCTGCGTAAATGCGCGGGCGATCAAGATCGCCCCTACGCTTTCAGCGCCGTTTAAATGCACGCATAAAAGCGAGGGATTTTCGGATGATTTTCGGCGGCGCCTGTCATTCCGAGGAGCCGCGCAGCGCCGACGAGGAATCCAACGCCGTTTGCAGTCGACTGCGTTTCTGTCATCCTGAGCGGAGCGGGCGAAGCCCGCGCAGTCGAAGGATCCTGAAGGTAACGGCGTTGTATAGGAAATAGTGTGTAGGCTAAAAGGAGTCCAACAACCCCTCAGTCTTGCCGTCGCTTTGCTCCGGCAATCCAGCTCCCCTTGCACAGCGGAGCCCCCGGACGAGCGATGCTCGTCCCTACGCCGACGCGCGGAGCGCGGCAATACATTCAAATCGGCAAAGCCGATTTGTTCCTTACCTCTTCACTATTCACTATTCACTCTTCACTGCGAACGCCTCAGCGTTCGCCCGTTTCCCTCCCCCGGTCATTTTTTTGCTTCACAAAAAAAGACAGCCCCCTCGCCTGAGGGGGCTTGCCGGGCGTTTCTTCAGATTTCAAACTCCTCTTTCGCGTGCTCATGCAACTCAGGCGCGGGAACGGGCACGCGCTTGAAGGGGTCGTATTCATACTTCCTGCATACGTCCGGGGAGTAGACGAAGCCTTTTTTCACGCACAGGTACTTGCCCTCCTCGGCGGTATCCGCCGAATGCGCGCAGAAGCCGCAGCACGGCTCGACGCCTTCGCCGAGGCGCAGCTTGTTTTTCATCACGCGTTCCCCTTTCCGTAGTAGTTCGCAAGGCAGCCGGCGAGGACGATCTCGCGCTCCTGCGCCGTCATCGCGGGCAGAGAAAGCGTGATCTCACGCCGCTCGCCGTCCCTGATGACGGTCGCGGAGACCTCCTCCGCGCCGGACTCCACCAGCTCGCGGAGGCGCGGGATATAAACGTAATCCCCCTTCTCCAGCGAGTCGGTATCGGCGTATTCGAAGGGCAGCATACCCCAGTTGACGAGGTTGCTGCGGTAACGCTTGGTCGCGTACTTCTGAGCGATATTCGCCTTGCCGCCGAGCACGCGCTGGCAGGACGCCGCCTGTTCGCGCGCGGAGCCGTCGCCGGGGCGCACCGCCACGAGCAGGCTCGCGATACGCGTCGTCGCCGGGTCGAACTCCGGCAAAACCGCCTTCGCCTCCGCCTCCGTAAGCGCCGCTATGCGCTCGCACTCGGGCACGTAGTCCGGCGCCTTGCGCGAAAGCGCGAAACGCGCCAGCCTCAGCGGGTTGGAGCGGTAGGACGAGGTCTCGCCCGACGGTATCAGCTCGTCGGTCGTCGTCACGCCGTCGCGCAGCGCGCAGGCGACGCGGAAAAGCATATTCTCGGCAAGGTCGTCCATCTCCGGCCAGTCGGTGATGTTCGGACCCTTCTCGAGCGCGGTCTCCGGCTTCGCGAAGCCGACTCCCTTATAAACGCGCTTATCGTAGCTCGACGGATCGAACTCGCAGCCGAGCTCCCGCTCGGGAATCCCGAGCTCCGTCGCGGGGGTGAGCCTTCCGCCGTTCGCCGCAGTCGCCGCGATGGAACGCGCGTCCATAAGCGCGACGAACGCCGACTGCCCTTCGCCGGGCTTGCTGCCCTCGCGGTTGGGGAAGTTGCGGGTGGTGTGCCTGACGGAAAGCGTGCCGTTGGCGGGGATGTCGCCCGCGCCGAAGCATGGGCCGCAAAAGGCGGTTTTCAGCACCGCGCCGGAGGCGATGAGCCGCTGCGCGACGCCGTTTTTCATCAGCCGCGCGTATACCGGCTGGCTCGCGGGATAAAGCGAAAGCTCGCCGCGGCTGCCGCCGAGCGCCTCCAGAATATCCGCCGCCGCGGCGAGGTTTTCGTAGCCGCCGCCGGCGCAGCCGGCGATGACGTGCTGACGCGCCGTCAGCCGCCCGTCCTTCACCAGCGGACGCAGGTCGAAGCCGTTCTCCGCCTGCGCGGCGAGGATATCGGCGGCGTTTTCGTTCAGCTCCTTCACCGTGAAGACGTTTGAGGGGTGGAAGGGCAGCGCGATCATATTCTCTATCTTATCGAGCTCGACGACTATCGCGCCGTCGTAGCACGCCGCGGGCGCGGGATTAAGCTCCGCGTAGTCCTGCGGACGCCCGTGGGCGGTCAGGTATTCTTTTATCTTTCCGTCGGTGCGCCAGACGGAGGAAAGGCAGGTCGTCTCGGTCGTCATAACGTCGACCCCGAAGCGGTATTCCGCGCTCAACGCCGAAACGCCTTCGCCGACGAACTCCATTATCTTGTTCTTGACGAAGCCGTTCTCGAAGACCGCGCCGATGATCGCGAGCGCGACGTCCTGCGGGCCGACGCCCGGGCGCGGCGCGCCTTTCAGGTCAACGCATACGACCTCCGGCTTCGCGGCGTCCCAGGTCCTGCCGAGGAGCTGCTTGACGAGCTCGCCGCCGCCTTCGCCGACGCCGAGGGTGCCGAGCGCTCCGTAGCGCGTGTGGCTGTCCGAGCCGAGGATCATCCTGCCGCATCCGGCGTACATCTCGCGCATATACTGGTGGATGACCGCGACGTGCGGCGGGACGAACTCGCCGCCGTATTTCACCGCCGCGGAAAGCCCGAAGCGGTGGTCGTCCTCGTTTATCGTGCCGCCGACGGCGCAGAGGCTGTTGTGGCAGTTGGTCAGGACGTAGGGTATCGGGAAGCGCTCCAGCCCGCTGATACGCGCCGTCTGGATGATGCTGACGTAGGTTATGTCGTGGCTCGTCATCGCGTCGAACTTCACGCGAAGCTGCTTTCCGTCGCCGGTATCGTGCGCCGCCAGTATGCGGTCGGCGATGCGGCCGGCCGCCGCCGCTTCCGCATCGAGCGGGCACTCCGAAGCCTTCTTGAGCTCCGTGCCGCCGAGCAGGAACACTTTTTCGTTGATAAGGGTTATTCCGTTCAAATTTCCGCCTCCGTTCGGGACCGATACGGTTCAAAACGCTTTAACATTTCAGCGCGTTAAACACAAAAAATCTTCTTTATAGTATAATTGTAATTCAAATTGCGAAAAAAATCAACCCGACTGCAAAAAAATCTTGCATATCCGGTCATACAGTGCTATAATTCCCCTATAAAAATGAGTGTTTCGGCGAACTTTGTAAGCCGCACCCAGAAAGGAAGAATTATTATGGAAATCAAAAACGCGTATCTTGCAGAGCTTTACGACCGCGTCGCGAAGCGCAACGCCGGTGAAAAAGAGTTCCTCCAGGCCGTGGGCGAGGTGCTCGAATCCCTCTCCCCCGTCGCCGACAAGCGTCAGGA
>JAFTEJ010000102.1 GCA_017453725.1 Clostridia bacterium
AATAAAAAAGCACCCGTACGGGTGCTTTTTTATTGGTGGAGGCGAGGAGAGTCGAACTCCTGTCCAAAAACCCATCCGCCGCACTTTCTACGAGCGTAGCCGGCTCTTTAAGAGATTCCCTTCGTCCGCCGCCGGTTCGGCAGGCTGCGGAGTCGGGTAGCTTCATTTTTCATGACGCGCTCAAAGCTTTGCGCGTTCACGTGCACCGCTCGATGACGCCCGTTCGGAAGCCGCGGTACTCTCCCGGCGGACGGCTGCCTCTAATTAGGCAGCGATCGCAAATTCGTTATTCGCGTGTATTGTTTTTTGCGGGGATTAAAGTGCGTCCGCGGCACTGCTCGCTTATACGGGTTCCGAATCCCTGTCGAAACCGGTGCGCCCCCGTTTCGGGATAATCATTATAACACAACTTCCGCGAAAATCAAGGGGTATTTTGCGGTTTTTTTGAAGTTATCTAATCGCGCTGTATCAACGTCATGTGCTTGCTTACTTTACGGAGTGATTTTTTCTTAAAAAAACACTTTCGAGAAACGCTCACTCGCTTTATAAGATGCTTGTCGTTATTCTTGCCGATGCTCCAAACCTTGTAACGTAAAAGCGTTTCTTTGTAGTACACATACTCGTACATCAATTCATTCTCGCTCAATCTTTTTAAGAATGAAACAACACTTGATATGAAAGCGAGCTCGCTTTTATAAGTTGATGCGAAGAAATCATCGGAATCATCGCCGTATATTATTTCAACACAAGAATCGGAAACATCCGCGCAAAATGGGGCTTCATTATTAAAGAGAAGGACGACTGACTCCTGCGTTTCTTCTCTGGCGAGTATTCTGATACTTGTTTGAGATTCTATTTCGGGTATCAGTTTTTCAGCTAAATCTGTTTTGCTCACTGTCCAATCTCCTTATCTCAGCTTATACTCGAGCGAATCGGAGAGCGCGATGAAGCTCGCCTCGATGACGTCGGCGGAAACGCCCACGGTCGTCCAGGCGGAGACGCCGTCGGTGCTTTCGATGAGCACTCGGACCTTAGCGGCGGTGGAGTCCTTGTTGTCGATGACGCGCACCTTGAAGTCGCGCAGCATCACCTGCGAAATGCAGGGGTAAAACGCCGTAAGCGCCCTGCGGAGCGCGTTGTCGAGGGCGTTGACCGGGCCCATTCCCTCGGCGGCGGTGACCTTGCGTTCGTCGCCGACGTGGAGCGAGATCATCGCCGTGGCGGTGCAGCTTTCGCCGCGGTCGGTCTCGCCGATTATCTTGAAATAGTCCACCTCAAACGGCTTCTTGCGGAGTCCCAGCAGCGCGAGCACGCGCAGCTCGAGGCTCTCCTCCGCGCCCTCGAACTGGTAGCCCTGCGCCTCCAGGCGCTTGAGCTCGGCGAGGACGGCGCCCACCTCGTCGTCGGAGACGGGGGTGTCGGGCAGGATGCGTTCGAGCAGCTTGCGGACGGCGGCCCTGCCGGAAAGCTCGCTTACGAGCAGGCGGCGCTTGTTGCCGACCGCCTCCGGCGCGATATGCTCGAAGGCGGCGGAGTTTTTCAGCACTCCGTCTATGTGCGAGCCGCCCTTGTGCGCGAAGGCGCTCTTGCCGATGAAGGGTGCGCGGTTCGGGATTTTGATATTGAGATATTCCGCCACCTTGCGGGCGACGGGGGTGATTCGTTCAAGTCTGCCTTCGGGCAGACATTCGGCGCCGCATTTCAGCTCAAGGTCGGGTATGACGCAGGTAAGGTCGGCGTTGCCGCAGCGTTCGCCGACTCCGGAGAATGTGCCCTGTATCTGCGCCGCGCCGGCGAGGACGGCGGTTATTGTCGAAGCGGCGGCGAGCCCCGCGTCGTTGTGGCAGTGGATGCCGATAACGGCGTCCGGCAGGCGCTTATTCGCGGCGGCGACGCCTTCGCCGACGACGTGGGGGAGGGTGCCTCCGTTCGTGTCGCAGAGTATGAGGCGTTCCGCGCCGGCCTCGTGCGCCGCTTCGATTACGGCGAGCGCGTATTCCGCGTTGCCCGCCATACCGTCGAAGAAGTGCTCGGCGTCGAAGAAGACGCGCTTGCCAGCGTTTTTCAGGAAGGCGACGCTGTCGCGCACCATCGCGAGGTTTTCTTCAAGGTCGGTGCGGAGGACCTCCGTGACCTGCCTGTCCCACGCCTTGCCGTAGAGCGTGACGACCTTCGTCCCGGCGTTCGCGAGCGCGGCGAGGTTTTCGTCCTCCTCCGCGGTCAGTTCCTTGCGCCGCGTCGCGCCGAAGGCGACTATCCGGGCGTCCGTGCTTACGTCGGCGAGCGCGCGGAAAAGCTCCTCGTCCTTCGGGTTGGAGCCGGGCGTGCCGGCTTCTATATAGGCGATCCCGAGCGAGTCGAGCGCCCTTATTACCGCGAGCTTGTCCGAGACGGAGAAGGAAAGCCCCTCCGCCTGCATACCCTCGCGCAGAGTGCAGTCGTAAATCTCAAGCATTTTCGTCGCTCCTTTCGCCCGCCGCGATGATGCGGTTGACCGCGTTGACGTAAGCGAGCAGCGAGGATTCGATGATGTCGGTGGAAAGTCCCTTGCCTATGAACTTCCTGCCGTCGCAGGTGACGCGGATGCTGACTTCGCCGAGCGCGTCTCCGCCTTCGGAAACGCTGCGTATGGAGTAGTCGTCCAGCTTCATCTTCAGCCCCGTGACGCTTTCGACCGCCTTGAAGGCGGCGTCGACCGGTCCGTCGCCCATCGCGACGCCCTCCTTCCTTTCGCCGAGCCTGTCCAGCGTGACGGTGGCGGTGGAGGAGATGACGTTGCCGCTGTTGACCACGAACGCGGAAAGCTTATAGGTCTCCGGTATCGCGGCGGCCTTGTGCATTATTATCGCCTCGACGTCTTCGGAGGAGATCTCCTTCTTGCGGTCGCAGAGCAGTTTGAAGTCCGCGAAGAAGTCGCCGACGCGAGCCGCGTCGAAGGCGTAGCCGAGCGACTGCAGGTACTCCTCGAAGGCGTGTCTGCCGGAGTGCTTTCCGAGCACTATCCGTTCCTCGCCCGCGCCGACGTCGGCGGGGGAGATTATCTCGTATGTGCGGCGGTCGGCGAGCATACCGTGCTGATGTATGCCGGATTCGTGCTCGACCGCGCCCGCGCCGACGATCGCCTTGTTCGGAGGCACCGGGATTCCGGTAATGCGCGAGAGCGTGCGGCTGGCGCGGCATATCTGCTTTGTGTTCACTCCCGTTTCGACTCCGAAGACGTCCGCGCGGGTGCGCAGCGCCATAACTATCTCTTCAAGCGCGGCGTTCCCGGCGCGTTCGCCGATGCCGTTGACGGTGCATTCGACCTGCGTCGCGCCCGCGCTCACGGCGGCGACGGAGTTCGCGACCGCGAGCCCCATATCGTTGTGGCAGTGGGTGGAAAGCCCCTTGCCCTCCAGCTCCGGAACGGCTTCGCGCAGGTATCTGATAAGCTCCGCCATCTCCGCGGGCACCGCGTAGCCGACGGTGTCGGGTACGTTGACGGTGGAGGCGCCGGCGTTCAGCGCGGCGCGGACGCACTGCGCGAGGAATTCGCGGTCGCTGCGCGTCGCGTCCTCGAAGGAGTACTCGACGTCCGGGCAGAGCGAATGCGCGTAAGCGGCGCTCTCGGCTATCGCTTCAAGCACCTGCGCGCGCGTCATATGCAGCTTGCGCTCGATATGCAGGTCAGAGGTGGAGATGACGACGTGCAGCAGCGGCGCGGCGGCGTTCTTCAGCGCTGCGTAGGAGGCGTCGATGTCGTGCCTGTTCGCTCTCGCGAGGGAGGCGACGGCGGTCTCCTTCACTCTCGCGGCGACGGCGGCGATCGCTTCCGCGTCGCCGGGCGAGGCCGCGGCGAAGCCCGCCTCGATAACGTCCACTCCGAGGCGTTCAAGCCGGTGCGCCATCTCGCATTTTTCCTCAACGTGCATCGAGCAGCCGGGAGCCTGCTCCCCGTCGCGCAGCGTCGTATCGAATATCTTTATCCTTCTCATAGCGGCAATCCGCAACCTTCCCCAAATTATTCTCATAAATATACATAATAAGAATACCCGCAAAACCTGATTATGTCAAGAAAAATCGTCGCCGCGGCCGCGAAAATCAAGTTTTTGCGGGCAGAATAGAATAACGGGAGGGGTGCGTATGGAGGTAATAAGGCTCGAAAACGCGCGAAAAATTTACGGCGGCGGGGAGCGCGAGGTGGAAGCGCTCCGCGGTGTTTCGCTTTCGGTGCGCGAAGGCGAATCGGTCGCGGTCATCGGCAGCAGCGGAAGCGGGAAGTCGACGCTTATGAACATAATCGGCTGCCTCGACGTACCGACGCAGGGGAGCTATACGCTCTGCGGCAGGGACGTCACGCGCCTTTCGGAAAAGAAGCTTTCGGCGATACGCCGCGAGTGGGTAGGCTTTATTTTCCAGGGGTTCAACCTCATCCCGACGCTGACCGCGCTGGAGAACGTCGAGCTGCCGCTGCTTTACCGCGGCGTTCCGCGAAGCCGCAGGCGCGAGCTGGCGCTCGCGGCGCTGGACGCGACGGGGCTTTCCTCGCGGCGGGAGCACAAGCCGGCGGAGCTTTCGGGCGGACAGCAGCAGCGCGTGGCGATAGCGCGCGCGATCGCGCCTTCGCCTCCGATAATCCTCGCTGACGAGCCCACCGGCAACCTCGACAGCCGCACCGGCGCGGAGGTGCTTTCGCTGCTGCGCGAGCTGAACGAAAAAGGTCATACTCTCGTAGTCATAACCCACGATATGAAGGTCGCCGACGGCGCCGGAAGAATTATTGCGCTTTCGGACGGAAAAATTGTCGAACCCGCTTGAATTTTCGCGATTGTATGTTATAATAGAATCATCAAGTTGACAATTCCTTCAAAAAAGAAAGGAAAATCCTGAAATCGGGGGTGTCGCGAATGTCGTCGACGTCGCAAAAAGTGCTGAAGCTGCTCAAGGAGGCGGGCGGAGAATACGTCTCCGGCGAAAAGATAGCGCAGCAGCTCGGAGTTACCCGCTGCAGCGTCTGGAAGGCCGTACTGCAGCTTAAAAAAGAGGGGAATATGATCTATTCCGTCACCAACAAGGGCTACAGCCTCAGCTTTTCCCCCGACCTCATCGACGCGGACAGCATAAAGGCCAACCTGCCGCGCGAATTCGCAGGAGTCGATATAAAGATCATCGACAAGACCGGCTCGACGAACGCCGTGCTCCGCGCCATGGCGGACGAGGGAGCGCCCTCCGGCACCGTGGTCATTGCCCGCGAGCAGACCGCGGGGAGGGGCAGGCAGGGCAAAAGCTTCGAGAGCGAACGCGACTGCGGGATTTATATGAGCCTGCTTATCCGTCCGGCGCTCGAGGCGGCCGACGTTTCCTTCGTGACGACCCTCGCGGGAGTCGCCTTCTGCAAGGCGATCGCCGCTTCAACGGCGCTTAAGCCCGCGATAAAGTGGACGAACGACATCGTCGTCGGCGGCAAAAAGATCGGCGGCATACTGACCGAGCTTACGATGAATATGGAAGCGGGCGTTCCCGCCTACTGCGTCGTCGGTATCGGAGTGAACACCGTGACGCCTCCCGGCGGCTATGACGCTTCCATACGCAATATTGCCGGCTCGATAGAAGAGCTTTCCGGCGGGGCGCCGGAGCCGAACGCCCTTGCCGCGGCGCTTATAGAACACTTTTACTCGGCCTATTTCGGCAGCGCGGCGGTGAAGTTCGGGCAGTCGGACGCGGTCGAATGGCAGCGCGGATACATAGTTGACGAGGCGCGCGATCTTTCCGCCGTCATCGGGCAGGAGGTCGAGGTCGTCACCGTGAAGGAGTCCTTCCGCGGCACCGCGATAGATATTTCCGACGCCGGCAGTCTGATTGTTTCGTCGGACGGCGAATACAGGGAGTTCCGCTTCGGCGAAGTCCATATAATACTCTGATTATTGTTATTGCAAAATAAGAAACGGAGGCGAATGAAATGATAGAACTTATGCGCACCTCGGTTATGAACTTCGAGAACGCGATGCGCGGGGCGCGAAACCCGCTCAACAGCTGGGCGAGAAGCGACAGCTTCTATGACGAAAACGGAAACTACGTCCTCGGCGAAAACGACCTTTCGCTCGCCGTCCGTCTCTGCAAGAGCGGCAGCGACCACCGCAAGTTCGTGCGTATGATATTCGTTTCCGTCGACATCAACGCGCCGCTTTACTGGTGGAAGGAATACGATACATACAAGGTCGGCACCGTCGCCAACTCCTGCAGCACGATGCACAAGATCCACAGCAAGCCCTTCTCGCTCGACGATATGAGCACCGACCGTATGGACGAAGCGAGCAAAGCCGTTATGCAGTTGGTCGTCGACAGGCTGGAGGCGCTTCGGCTGGAATATAACGAGACGAAGGATAAGTCCCTCTGGTACAGTATGATACAGCTTCTCCCGTCGAGCTATAATCAGATGCGCACCTGCACGCTGAATTACGAAACGCTGATAAACATCTACCACGCCCGCCGCTCCCATAAGCTGGACGAGTGGCACGTCTTCTGCGAGTGGATCGAGTCACTGCCTTACGCGAAGGAGCTCATCACCGGCCTCTGCGGCGAAGAATAACGAAAAGCGCGGTCAGTCTGTCGTCCTGAGCGAAGCGGGCGAAACCGGAGCCGAAGGATCTCACGCGGCGCAGAGGTCGCTCTGTCATCCTGAGGGCGAAGCCCGAAGGGTCCCCCGCCGCCATTTGTCATCCTGAGCGAGCGAAGCGAGTCGAAGGATCCCCCGCCGCAAGCAGGGAGTATGTCATCCTGAGCGAAGCGGCGGAACGCCGCGAAGTCGAAGGATCTTAAAGACGAGTCCTCCGTTTCAGCGGAACGCGCCGAAAGAAAACAAACACAAAAACAAACCCGGCTTTCCGTTGCGGAGAGCCGGGTTTTCGCATAATCACTTCACCTGATACATACCGTTGACGCTCATATAATCGTAGAGCGTTTTGCCGTGGTTCTGCTCCTGTTTCTGGATGGCGTTCAGCACGTTTCGGACGCCCTCGTCGCGGAATTCGAAGATGCAGGTGTCGTAAAGGGAGGAAACGTGCTTTTCCCCGGTCAGCAGGTCGCTGCAGAGGTAGCAGTCGTCGTGCTTCTCCGGCGTTTCGGAGGTGTAGTGCTGTGTGAAGTTTGAGGGGATGCTGCCGCCGGCGGCGCTGACCTGCGGTATCCTGCCCTCGCCGATCTGGTCGAGGTAGCTTAAGTGCTGTCCCTCGGCGGAAGAAAGCTGCGTGAAAAGGTTTTTGAGCTGTCCGTCGTGGGCGCATCGGGCGTGCTTGTCGTATTTTTCGATGCAGAGCTTTTCCTGCTCCTTCATTTCGTTGAGCAGGGAGGATTCTTTTTGGGATAACTGCATAATTTCACCTGTCCTTTCACGCTTATTATGCCGCACCGGCGGGCGAATATTCGGAAATAACAGTAAAAAGGAACGCCCGCGGGCGTTCCTTTTTACTGTTCAATTTTACTTCTACTTCTTTTTTCTCACCATCCGCTTTATTCCCGCGGCGGCGCAGAAGCAGCCGAAGACCGCGAGCTCGGTCAGCACTATCGCGGCGCCGTAGGGGAGATTCAGTGCGTAGGAGGCGACGCTTCCGACGAAGAAGCTGCATACGCTCATAACCGACGCCGTGACCGTTACGCTCTTGAAGGTACCGAAGACGCGCATCGCGGAAAGAGCCGGGATTATCAACAGCGCGGAGATGAGCAGCGCGCCCATAAGCCGCATCCCGAGCACGACCGTGACGGCGGTCAGAATCGAGATCAGCGCGTTTATCAGCCCAGTCCGCACTCCGGACGCCTTTGCGAAGGTCTCGTCGAAGGTGACGGCGAAGACGCGGTTATAGAGCAGTATGAAAGAAACTATCACCGCCGCCGCGAGCGCGACGCTCGCCGGCATATCGGATGGCTTTATGGACAGCGCGCTGCGTCCGAAAAGGAAATTCGAGAGCTCGCTGTTGGAATTGCCCGAAAGATACGAAATGACCACGCCCGCGGCGAGCGCGCCGGTCGAGATCAGCGCAATAGCGGCGTCGCCCTTTATGCGCTTGCTGTTGCCGAGCCGGAGCAGCAGGAACGCGGCGGCGACGGTTACGGGTATCGCGACCGCGAGCGGGGCGGCGTTCAGCGCGGCGGCGACGGCGAGGGCGCCGAAGCCGACGTGAGAGAGCCCGTCGCCTATCATCGAGAAGCGCTTGAGCACGAGCGAAACTCCGAGAAGCGCCGCGCAGAGCGAGATCAGCGAGCCGACTATGACCGCTCGCGTCATATAGCCGAGCGAGAACATATCCCGAATCGCGTCAATCATGGCGATGCTCACCTCCCGAGAAGCGGCGGCAGTCGTCGCATTCGAGGTAATCCCCGGTCGGGCCGAAGAAGTTGTGGTTGTCGTGCAGATGAAGCATATGCGTCGCCTTTTCGAGCGCTTCTACGACGTCGTGGGTGACCATTATGACGGTGATGCCCTTTTCGTGCAGGGCGTCTATGACGGAATAAAGCTCGCGTGTGACTATCGGGTCGAGCCCCGCCGTGGGCTCGTCGAGCAGGAGCAGGCGCTCCGTGCCGCAGAGCGCTCTGGCGAGCAGCACGCGCTGTTGCTGGCCGCCCGAAAGCTCGCGGAAGCTGCGGCTTGCGAGCGAGTCTATGCCCATCAGTTTCATATTATCCGCGCAGCGTGTTTTCTCCGCCCTCGTGTGAAAGGGCGCGCGGCTGCGGCAGCCGGAGAGCACGACCTCGCGCACGCTCGCGGGGAAGTCGCTCTGCGCCTCCGTGCGCTGGGGGAGGTAGCCTATCTGAGTGGGCTTCAGCCCGTCGCCGAACTCTATGCTCCCGCGCTGCGGCTTTTTCAGTCCGAGCAGCGCCTTGACGAGGGTGGATTTGCCGCTCCCGTTCTCACCGACGACGCAGAGGAAGTCTCCTTCGTCAACATGGAAGGTGAGCCCGGAGAGCACCTGCCGCCCCTCGTACTCAAAAGAAAGGTCTTCGCATTTGATAAGCATTTTTATTCTCCCGTTCAGTCGGAGTTTTTCAGCGTTTCGAGGTTCTCGCGCATGAAGTCGACGTAGCCCTTGCCGGAGTCGAACTCCTCCCGCGTGACGCGGTGACAGGAGTGGAGCAGCGCGGTCTCGCCGCCGATCTCGGCGGCGATGCTTTCGGCGGCGGAGGTGTCCGCGCCTTCGGCGTAGTAGATGGTCTTGACGCCGTGTTCTTTCGCCTTCTCGATCAGCGTTTTTATCGTTTTCGCGCTCGGCTCGGTGTAGTCGGCGCAGCCGGGGAACGCGGCGTAGTATTCGACGCCGTATTCGGCGGCAAAATAGCGGAACGGGAAGCGGTCGCCGAAGATCAGCGGCTCCTTGTGTTCCGCGAAGTAGTCGGCGAAGTCGCGGTCAAGCCGGAGAAGCTGCATGTCGTAATCTCCGTAGAGCGTGTTATCGAGATCGGGGATGATCTCTTTGACGGCTATGCGTATCCCGAAGCATATAGCCATGGCGTTCGCGGGGGAGGTCCAGATGTGTGGGTCGTAACCGCCGTCGGCTTCGCCTTCCATACCCTCGACGAGCTCCTCCTTCAGGGACTCGACGTATGGACTGAGCATAAGCGAGTTTACCCGCGGCCCGGCGGAGTCGAGAAGCTGCTGAAACGCGCCGTCCTCGTCGCCGCCGGTGTAGAGGAAGAGGTCGCAATCCCTGACGAGCTTGACGTCCTTCGGCGTCGGCTCGTAGGAGTGGCTGTCCGCGCCGGGCGGCACGAGCAGCACGACGTCGGCCGCGTCGCCGCATATGTTTTTGGCGAAGTCGTAGTAGGGGAATATCGTCGCGACGATGATTGGCCTGCCGCCGTCGGTTTGGCTTTCGCTCTCCGCTTTTCCGCAGGCGCACAGCCCGAGGCAGAGCGCCGCCGCGAGCAGCAGCGCCGTAAGCCTCCGCGCCGCTCCGCGCGTCGTCGATGCGTCGGGGTGACGATTATCCGCTTTTCCGTTAACGTCAAAAATACGTTTCAAAATATCACTTCCGAAAATGAAAACTGTTTTCAATTTGCAATTTTATCACCCGAACCCCCGCTTGTCAAGAAAAAACGCGCAAAAAGTCCGACGCGGTTGACTTTTTCGCGAAAAAGTGCTATAATCCGAGCACAGTAATACTTTGCAACATAACGGAGTGACGAAAATGAAAGAAGTTATCAAAAAAATCAAGTGGGATCGCATAATAACCGCGGTGCTCGCTATAATCATCGGAGGGCTCTTCATAGCGCTTCCGAAACCCGCAGAGGAAATTCTCTGCACTATATCCGGCATAATGCTGATACTCGTCGGCGTCGTGTCGTTCATAGCGTCATTCGCCTTCAGCACGGGGATGGACAGGTATTCTCTGATGCTCGGCATCGCGCTTATGCTCGCGGGCGTTTTTTGTATAGTCCGCCCGAACGACGTTATGACGATACTCGCAGCGATCTTCGGAATCTTCATCGTCATTGACGGCACGATAACGCTTATTGACGCCATCGACTGCGCGAGAGCGAAGATAAAGGGCTGGTTCCTGATATTCCTCATCGCGATCGCTTCCATAGCCGTCGGCGCGGTCGTTATGTTCGTCGGCGCGGACACGATGATGTGGATCGCCGGGATCGGTCTTATCCTTGAGGGGATAATAGACATTATCGTCATCGCCGTCTTCAGCGCCCGCATCAAGGAGGCGAAGGTCGTTATCGCCGAGGTCGTCAAGGTCGAGGAGCTCGACGATATCCCGAAGGTCGAGGAGTAAGCGTCCCCGCGCCTTCAAGCTTTGTGTGATACCGGCAGCGCGTTCGCGCGCCGTCCCATCCTGACGGAGGGGCAGGCGGGAAGCGGACGGGTGCGCCGTTCACATATTTCATACGCCGCATCCACGAGGGAGCGACAGTAAGGAGTAAATTATGAATAAGAATTCCGAAAGAATCAGAAATCTCGTCCTGATGGCGATACTCGCCGCGATGATCGTCGGCCTGCAATTCATCGGCGGGATAAACATCGGACCGGTGTCGATAACCCTGACGCTCGTTCCGATAGTCGCCGGCGCGATCGTGCTCGGACCCGTCTGCGGAGCGGCGCTCGGGCTCGTGTTCGGACTGATTATCTCGATATTCTCGGTGACCGGCCGCGATCCGGGCGGGCAAATGGTGTTCGCTTTCGCTCCGGTGCTCTCGTGGTTCTTCTGCCTGATAAGAGGCGCCGTGACAGGGCTTCTGCCCGCGGTGGTCTACCGCGCGGTGAAGCGGAAGACGCTCGCCGCGTATCTCGCCTCGATGGTCGCGCCGGTGGCGAACACCGGTATCTTCATCGCCGGCATGCTGCTGTTCTACCGTCCGCTGCTTGAAGAATGGAGCGCGGGACAGAACGCGATCGTCTTCGCGATCGTCGGGCTCGCCGGGATAAACTTCCTGATAGAATTCGCCGTCGCGGTGGTATTCGCGCCCGCGGTCGCGCGGGTGGCGAAGTCGATTGGTTTCGAAAAAAGGGAAAGCGCTCCGCTAAAGACCGTTACCGAAACAGAAAAGGATAAGCCGCAGGAGCCTACAATAAGAAGAGGAAAGATAAAATTTGTTGAACTCTCGTGTCCGCGCTGCGGGGCAAAACTGAAAGTTACACCGGATAAAGAGCGCGCTGTTTGCGAGTTTTGCAACAATGAAGTTTTTCTCTATGAATCAAATGATGAACGGTCGTAACGGAGCCAAATAATTTACGACGGGATTATTTATGGAAAAGGCTGATAAGATTCGTATAATCGAAATGAACTGCCCGAGCTGCGGCGCCGACCTGAAGCTCGACGCGGACTGCGCCAAAGCGGTCTGCGAATACTGCGGCTCGTCCGTGCTTATCGACGACGGAGCGGAGTTCCGCGACGCGGAGCGCGAGGGTTACGCGTTCGAGATGGGCAGGCAACGCGCGATGGCGGAGTACGCTCAGCCGCGCAGACGTCTGACCTGGCTCTGGGTGCTCGGCTGGATATTCATTTTCCCTGTGCCTGTCACGATACTTGTTTCGCGCAGCAAGCTTCCATCATGGGCTAAAACCCTGATAACCGTCGCCGTCTGGGGCGCTTTCCTTGCGATAGGCCTCTACGGAGGCGAAAAGGAGCCGCAGGAGACTCATCATTCGCCCGCGCCGACGAGCGTTTCGGATTCGTCTTTTGTCGGCTGAACGGCATAACCTGCCGCGCTTGAAACGAATATGATATACGGGGTATGCCGCGCGCGTGCCCCGTATAAAAACGGGCGCGGTTAGCCTGTACTAACCGTGCCGGAAAAAACGGAGGTATCGGATGAAAGAAACGCTGTTCGGATTGCTGATACCGTTTATAGGCACCGCCGCGGGCGCGGCGTGCGTCTTCTTTATGAAAAAGGAGCTGAGCGCGGGAGTTCAGCGTGCCTTGACCGGCTTCGCGGCGGGAGTTATGACCGCGGCGTCCGTCTGGAGCCTCATAATCCCCGCGATTGAACAGTCCGGGCATATGGGCGCGTGGTCGTTCCTGCCCGCCTTCATCGGCTTCTGGCTGGGAGTCCTGTTCCTGTTGTTGCTCGACCGCGTGATACCGCATCTTCACAGAAACGCGAATCAGGCCGAAGGGCCCAGGAGCCGTCTGGCGAGAACGACCATGATGGTCTTCGCCGTGACGCTCCATAACATACCGGAGGGAATGGCGGTAGGCGTGGTCTGCGCGGGACTTCTGACAGGCTCGGGTGAAATAACCGCCGGCGGAGCGATGGCGCTCGCGCTCGGCATAGCGATACAGAACTTCCCGGAGGGCGCGATAATCTCGATGCCGCTCCACGCGGAAGGGAAGACGAAGGGAAAAGCGTTCGCGCTGGGCGCGCTGTC
>JAFTEJ010000103.1 GCA_017453725.1 Clostridia bacterium
AGCTCCTCGTACTGTCCGTAAACGCCCGTGACTATGACCTCCGCCCCGTTTTCCGGATAGTCGTCCGGGAATGAGTGCTCGCCCTCCCAGACAAATTCCAGACCCTGCGCGCAGCAGGCGGTGGCGTCGGCGATCACAACGTAGTAATAGTAGTTGCCTGTACCCTCAAAATAGCTCGCGTTGAACTGCCCCTTCATTTTTATCGTCTTGCCGACGTACTTCTCGGGCTCGTTTATCATGTTGCTGACCTCGGAATATACCATCGTACTGTTGAGCGTGGTCAGGTCTACGTCTACGTGCGAATCGGATGCCGCCGGTTTTTCGGTCTCGGCGGGCTGTTCGGTCGCTTCCGGAGCTCCCGCCGCATCCGTCGAGGGTGAGTCCGCAGTCACAGACGGGGCTTCGGTCTTTTCATTGCCGCAGCTCACGGCGCAAAAGACGGTCAACGCGCAAAGCGCGAACAGAAGTATCTTTTTCATATGATTTACCTTGCCTTTCTATTTGCCTTTCTATGCTCTTCTCAGTTTGCCGATAAGTGTAAATACCGCGAATCCGACGATGTCGACCGCCACGATGGTCGACCCGACGGGCGTGCTGCCCACTACCGAAATAATGATGCCGAGCGCGGTGCATACCACTGAGAATACCGCCGAGCAGATTATAACGGAGCGGAAGCTCTTGAATACCCGCATAGCAGAGATCGCCGGGAATATCACCAGCGCGGAAATGAGCAGCGATCCGACGAGATTCATCGCCAAGACTATGATGACGGCGATGATGACGGCGATTATCAGATTGTATAATCCCGCGTGGAGTCCGCTTGCGCGGGCGAACGCCTCGTCAAATGTTACCGAGAACAATCTGTTATAGAACAGTATGAATACGATTATGACCGCCGCGGAAAGTCCGACTGAAAGCCAGACGTCGGTCTTTTTCAGCGTCAGGATAGAAGTAGACCCGAACAGCGTGCTGCAGACGTCGCCCGCGAGGTTGGA
This sequence comes from Clostridia bacterium, assembly GCA_017453725.1. Classification (GTDB taxonomy): domain Bacteria; phylum Bacillota; class Clostridia; order Oscillospirales; family RGIG8002; genus RGIG8002. The sequence continues at coordinate 996 of JAFTEJ010000103.1, forward strand.
ACGGCCGGAGGTGGGGGTGGCGACGTTCATTATAAGATATCCGACGCCGAGAGCGCCGACCGAGATCATAGCGATCGAAGCGTCGCCCTTGATCTTCGCATTGGCGCCCGTGCGGAGCAGCAGCACTGCGCAGATCACCGTTACCGGCAGGGTCAGCAGCATATTGTTGCTCAGCTTCAGGACGGTGGCGATGGTTATGGCGCCGAATGCGACGTGCGACAAGCCGTCGCCTATGAAAGAGAAGCGTTTGAGCACCAGCGTTACGCCGAAGAGCGAAGAGCAGAGCGCGATAAGCACTCCGACTATCATCGCGTAAACGACAAAATCGAATTGAAATGACGCGGCTATCTTATCAAAAACTCCGCCGAGCCAGGTGAACAGAGAACTCATTCCGTCACCCCCTTTGCAGAGGCGAAGCCTAACGAAACGCGGTTAGATAAATACTGATCGCGCGCGCCGAAGAAAACGTCCTTTCCGATGTGGAGTATCTTATCGGCGTATTCTATCGCGGCGTTGACGTCGTGAGTTATCATTATCACGGTGATACCGTCCTCGCGGTTGAGGCGGGCTATAAGCTCGTACATTTCCGCCGTGACCTTCGGGTCAAGACCGGCGACAGGCTCGTCAAGCAGCAGCATTTTGCGGGTGGCGCAGAGCGCCCGTGCGAGAAGCACGCGCTGCTGCTGTCCGCCGGACAGCTCGCGGTAGCATCTTTTTGCAAGATGTGTTATGTCCATCTTTTCCATGCTTTCGCGGGCGAGTTTCTTTTCAGCCGGGCCGTACCAGAAACGCTTTCCTATATGGGAAAGGCATCCGGAAAGAACCACCTCCCGCACAGAAGCGGGAAAGTCACGCTGTACTATACTCTGCTGGGGGAGATATCCTATCTCGCTGCGCGCTAAACCTTCACCCGTTTCTATAGTCCCGGAAATTGGATTTTGCAGGCGTAGGAGAGTCCTCATAAGCGTACTTTTGCCCGAACCGTTCTCGCCGACGATACAGAGGTAGTCCCCTGCCTCGACCTCAAACGACAGGCCGCTGATTATCGCCTTGCCCTCGTATCCGAGGGCTAGGTCTTTTACTGTCAACTGTGCCATTTAATGCTTCCTTTTTATACTAATACTAATTCAGTGCCGATCTAAGCACCTCGAGATTACTTTCCATTATGGAAATATAGCTGAATTCGTTTTCGGAGCCCGCTTTGGTGATGCCCTGCATCGAATCAAGCACGAGTATGTCTCTGTCTTTGTTCTGAGAGCTTGATATGACGGAATCGGCGATCTTATGATCGGTACCTTCTATGACTATAACGTGGTCAAGCTCCAGCTCGTCCAGCTTGTTCGCCAAAAACACGACTGTCTCGAAGCTCGCCTCCGAGTCGGTCGAACATCCGACAAACGCCGCGTAATAATCAAGCCCGTAGTCGTCGACCATATAGCGGAACGGGAAGCGGTCTGCGAATACAAGAGTGTCTTTTTCGGCAGATCCGACCGCCGACTTATATTCTCCGTCAAGCGCCTCAAGCTTTGCGGAATAGTCGGTGAGATTAGAGGAATATGTATCGGATCCGTCGGGGTCCATTATGGAAAGCTGTCCGGCTAAGTATTCGCATATCGTCTTTGCGTTGCGAAGCGACAGCCAGACGTGCTCGTCAAACTCCTCTTCCTCCTCATGTTCCCCTTCTTCTTCGTGCTCATCATCTTCTTCGTGGTCGTGATCTTCCT
>JAFTEJ010000104.1 GCA_017453725.1 Clostridia bacterium
CGATGCCGTGGGTGTAGCCGGAAATATCCTTCACGTCGCGGGCTTTGACCCACTTCGCCTCCTCCGGGATCGGAGCGGCGCCGTGCGCGACGCCCTGATGGACGGGGCACATTTCTCTGACTTCTTTTGAGTAGACCATTGGAACTTCTCTCCTTGTCTTGTTACTGCCCGTGATGAGCGCGGAACGCGGCCGCAAACGGGCTCATTCGGTTTCGTTGAGAAACTAAATTTACAAAGTATATTCTATCTGTTTTTTCACGTTTTGTCAAGCGTTGAGAACGTATCGGAGGCGAAAATATCAAAAGCGCTCGACTTTTATTTCCGGCGCGGTCAGCGGCTTTCTTTGCAATTGACATATCGGGGAAAATGTGATATTATATGTTTCCTTTAAGAGGCGTTATATTCCCTTTGACGGATCATTCGTTTCATATATCGAGGACTACTATGAGTACAGACAATAATTTACCCCTTGCCGGCGCGATGCCGGTAGTGCCGCTGCGCTCGCCGGTGCTTTTCCCCGGCATGATACTTCACGTCGACGCCGAGGACGCCGCGGTAAAAGCCGCCGCGGAGCACGCCGTAGCGCACGGGTCCAACCTTTTCATCACTTACCGCCGCTCCGGCGATAAGGCTGATATCTATTCGGGCGAAATATCCAAGACCGGCTGCGTCGCGCAGGTGCAGGAGGTCATAAAGGGCGCGGGCGACGAACCCGTGCATATAGTCGTGCGCGGGCTCTACAGGGGCGAGCGCCTGAGGATGATAAGCGTGTCCGGGCTCGGCATCAAGGCGGCGAGAGTGCGCAGGATAGCCGATACCGCCGGGGACACCGACGGCGTCAACGCCGCCGCGTCGATGCGCCTGCTCAAAGAGAAATTCGCCGAGTACGCCAAGCTCGCGCCCGGCTTCGCGACCGATATGGTCGAGGAGGTCTCGCGCGAAACGTCGCCTTCAAGACTCTCCGATTTCATCGCTTCGTATATCTATCTTTCCGACGATAAGAAAGAGGAGCTTCTGAACGAACGCGACCCGGCGAAGCGCATCGTGACGCTCGTTTTCGAGCTCAGGCGCGAGATCGCCGTCCTCACGACCAAGAGGCAGCTCGACGAGATGGTCGAGAACCGCATCGCCAAGGCGGACAGGGAAGGCTTCCTGCGCGAGCAGCTCAACATTATCCGCGAGCAGCTCGGCGAGATGCCGGGCGACCCGTTCGACGAAGCGGGCGAGGCGGACGGCTATCACGAGAAGATACTCGCCTCGGGCATGCCGAAGGAGAACGCCGAGAAGCTCCTCAAGGAGTGCAGGCACCTTTCGCGCATGCAGCCCGGCAGCCCGGACGCGGCGGTCATAAGGAGCTATCTCGACCACTGCCTCGAGCTTCCGTGGAATACGTTCACAAAGGACGATCTCGATCTCAAGCACGCGCGCGCCGTCCTCGACCGCGATCACTACGGTCTCGACGACGTCAAGGAGCGCATAATCGAGTTCCTCGCGGCGAGAGCGGTCTCGCCCGACATCAAGGGTCAGATAATCTGCCTCGCCGGTCCTCCCGGGGTCGGCAAGACCTCGGTC
>JAFTEJ010000105.1 GCA_017453725.1 Clostridia bacterium
CCGCGATTTCACCGCGGATAAGCACCGCCGCACCGACGACTACCCCTACGGCGGCGGGCTCGGTATGATAATGCAGGCGCAGCCGGTCTTCGACTGTTTCACCGAGGTGTGCCGCAAGGCGAAGAAGCGCCCGAAGCTTATCTATATGTCCCCGCACGGAACGCCATTCACTCAGAAGAAGGCGCACGAGCTTTCGAAGGGCGGCGACATCGCGATCCTTTGCGGGCACTACGAGGGTGTCGACCGCCGCATAATCGATACTATCGTCGATGAGGAGATCTCTGTCGGCGACTACATACTCAGCGGAGGCGAGCTTCCGGCGGCGGTGCTCATCGACGCCGTTTCGCGTCTGCTCGACGGCACGCTGAAAACCTCCGAAAGCTATATGGAGGAGAGCTTCGAGCACGGCCTGCTCGAATACCCGCAGTACACGCGTCCGGAGGAATACGAGGGGATGCGCGTGCCTGAGGTGCTGCTTTCAGGCAATCAGAAGGAGATCGACCGCTGGCGCCGCAGGGAGAGCATCATCCTGACGGCGAAGAGCCGCCCCGACCTTATCTCGAGGTGCGAGCTGACCGCCGCGGAGAAGCGTCTGTTTATGAAAAACATCCCCGAGGAGAGCACCGTCCACACGATAACGGACGGCAAGCTGACCGTCCGCGTCAAGCGCCGGGGCGCGGAACTCTGCTCCGTTATGAAGAGCGGCACAGAGTACCTCTGGCAGGGCGACGAGCGCTACTGGAAGGAGCAGGCGCCGATACTTTTCCCCGTCGTCGCGCGCAGCCGCAACGGCGTTATCCGCATCGACGGAAAGGATTACCCGATGACGTCCCACGGCTTTGCCAAGAGGATGGAGTTTTCCGTTCAGGCGCAGAGCGAGAACAGCATAACGCTGAAGATAGAGGATACCGCGGAAACGCGTGAGATATACCCATACAGCTTCCGCCTTCTGATGACCTACACCGTCGAAAACGGGGAGCTGACCGTCGTTTCCCGCGTCGAGAACATCGGCGAGAACAAGATGTGGTTCACTTACGGAGCGCACCCCGGCTTCAACGTGCCGCTGCGCATAAACGAGAGCTTCGAGGACTACGAGATCGAGCTGGGCGAGTGTCCCGACCCGACCGTCCCCGCTATGACGGAGGATATGTTCATCGACTTCTCGAACCGCCGCAGGGCGGACGAGGACGGCGTGATAGCCTTGAGCCGCGAGCTGTTCTCAAACGACGCGCTCATCTACGAAAACCTGCGTTCCTGCACGCTGCGCAGCCGCGTTTCGGGCTGCGGGGTCCGCGTCGAAGCGGACGACAGCTTCAACTATATGGCGTTCTGGACGCGCTACCCGGGCGAAGCGCCCTACGTCTGTATCGAGCCCTGGATCGGGATCGGCAAGTGCGAGGACGAGGGCACGCTTTTCAGAAAGCGCAGGGGAGTGCTTGCGCTCAAGCCGGGCGGCGATTTCATATGCAAGTACAGGATCATCCCTATCACGGGCAAGAAGCCCGGCGCTAAAAAAACGGAGGCAAACAAATGAGCGAAACAACGATCCGTCCCGCGCTCGTCGTTATGGCGGCGGGGATAGGCAGCAGATTCGGAGGTGTCAAGCAGCTTGAGCCGGTCGGCGTAGGCGGCGAGATAATCCTCGAGTATTCCGTTCACGACGCGGTGAAAGCCGGCTTCGGCAGAGTCGTTTTCATAATCAGCGAAAAGATAGAAGAGGAGTTCAAGGAGCGCGTTTCGTCGCGCATCCCGTCTTCGGTCAGGCGCGATTTCTGCATTCAGGACCCGAACAACATCCCCGCCGGCGTGAAGGTACCGCCGGAGCGCAAGAAGCCGTGGGGGACGGGGCAGGCGATCATGTCGCTCAAAGGTATCGTCACCGAACCCTTCGCCGTCATCAACGCGGACGACTACTACGGAGCCGAGGCTTACCGGCTGCTGTTTGAGCATCTGACGCGGACGGATATCTCCGGCGGCGTTCCGGAATACTGTATGATCGGCTACGGCGTCGCGAACACCCTTTCGGAAAACGGCGCGGTCGCGCGCGGCGTCTGCGACGTCGGCGAGGACGGCTTCCTGCGCGGCATTGACGAGCGCACAAAGGTTATGCGCCGCGGCGGCAGGGTGCGCTATTCCGAGGACGGCGAAAACTGGATCGCGCTGCCGGAGGACTCCATGGCGTCGATGAACTGCTGGGGCTTCACTCCGGACGTTATCGACAGGCTCGCCGAGGGCTTCCCGCGCTTCTTTGAGGAGAACGCGGACCGCCTTGACAAGGCTGAATACTATCTGCCGGAGTTAGTCGGCAGACAGCTCAGAGAGGGCAAAGCGCGCGTCAAGGTGCTCGAGTCGAGCGAAAGCTGCTGCGGTATGACCTACCGGGAGGACCTGCCGAAACTGCGCGAAGAACTCGCCGCCTTCACGGCGGAGGGGAAATACACCGTCCCGATCTGGAAAAATCTCTGATAACTGTTGCATATCGCCGCGAACGGGTGTATAATATATTCAAGTAAGATGGATTTCCGGAAGGAGAGATAACTATGAAGACTTTCAAGAATATTCTCAAGGCGCTGTTCGTCGTCGCGGGACTGCTCGCGATGTTCTTCCCTTACGAGTATGAGAAGGAGGAGAACGGCGACTTCATCTACAAGGCGTGGCTGCTCGGCATAAAGCGCACGACCGACGACGAGGAAGGGAAGCGCAAGTATCGCGTCAGCTTCTTCACGAAGCCGAAAATCAAGTGCGCGAAGCCCGTCCTGCCCGATATCGACGTTGAGGCCGAAGCTTACGCCCCCTCCGACGACGACATTTCCGGCCTCGCGGACGACATCGGAAACACCCTTTCCGAGATGGAATAATCAATAGAGGAAAAGCCGCGGAGCGGCGTCACCGTAGGGGCGATTATCAATCGTCCGTGACGGATGAGGTGTCATCCCGAGGGCACAGCCCGAGGGATCCCCCAAGTAACGCAGAATGCAGACAGGCTCCCCTGTGTAAGGGGAGCTGTCATTTTTGCGGAGCAGAAATGACTGAGGGGTTGTCATCCTTCGGCGCTCCGCGCCGAAGGATCCCCCGTCAACAGCAGAAACACCCGAACACCTCCCTCAGACGAGGGAGGTGTCATTTTTTGCTCGCAAAAAATGACGGAGGGAGCGAAGCCGCGAAGCGGCTCCTCGGAATGACAGTCGCGGCTGTGCGAATAATCTGTTGTTTGGTAAATGTAAGACGCAGTAATTACGACTTGAAATAAACGGAGTATTTCAAATTGACAAATACTGGTAACCGAGGTATCATAATAGTGTAACTGGGGTATTGGATTATTGGAAGTGTCTTCGTTAGCGAATTTAATCGCTCACCGCTATTGAATAGGTAATAATATGAGTAATACGTCAGATGCACTGTATACCATACTTGAACTATCGCGCTTGACCGGCATATCCGACAGAACCATACGCAAGTATATTCACGAAGGCAAACTCAAAGGCGAGTTGCGCGGCGGAAGATGGATGTTCACATATGAGCAGGTGCGTGCGTTTGTCGTTGCCCCGGATAATGAGCCGGTATTTCGTCGAATCCGCAGCTCTGTATATAATTGCTATGTTTCCGAAAGACGCGTTGTCGAGCCGATAAGATTTATATATATCGATATCCCCGGGTGCGATGAAGAAACATTGCGAGAGCTGATAAATGTTGCCTCCTTGCCGCCGCCAATCAAGGGGGCGACCTATTGCTTTTACGTTTCGGACGGTGTCGCTCACCTGGCGTATTACGGGACAAACAAAGCCATCTCGGAAGTGAGACGATACGTATTCGCTAATTGTCCGAACATAGCGCGTGTGCTTGGCGGGGAATAGTAATACAGAGCGGGTGGATTATTGTAAGCGTTTTTATTATAAACAGGAATGCGTCCTTGAAATATTTGGAAACGTTCAAGTTGATTTTCTATCTAAACTATATTACGCTATAAGCGTAGATGCTATAGCATTAAAAAACTAAAGTTTGCTTGCGTATAAAATATGTGCATAAATATTGTTAGAATTATAAGGAAGGGAATCTTATGAAAAAACTGTATAAACGCTTTATCGCCGTGGCGCTTTGTCTTGTATTTGCGGCGGCGATGCTTCCCGCGGAGGTGTTCGCGGCGGACGGATTCGTTCCCGGCGAGCTGACTGTGTGCTTATATGAGCAGTTTTATACTGTCGACGATGAGGTCTGCGGCGATCTTGCGGAAATTCTTCCGGAGGTTGAGATTGAGGAATACAGCGATTTGTACCTCTCCGTGCTTCTGACTTCTCAGGTGCCGCGGGAAAACTGGAAGCCGTCAAGTGTGGCAAAGGTCGGTACGACTTTCTGCGTCAAGCTTACCGAGAAGACAACCGAGGCGGTGGAAGCGGCGATAGCCGCCCTCAAGGATAATCCTTACGTAAAATACGCCGAGGTTAACAGCTATTCCGCCCCCGACATAATCGATCCTTTCGACGGCGGTGAAATGGAGATAACCGTCGGAACCGCGCTCGCCGTTCTCCGCGTCGCCGCCGGACTTGTCGAAGCCGATTCGGTAATTCTTTCTGTCTTCGATATGGATAACGCCGGGAAAATCACGGTAGCGGACGCGCTCGCGCTTCTCCGCATAGCCGCGAAGCTTGCGTAAGACTTAAAAAACCGTATACGAAAAACGGCGCACGTCGTGCGCCGTTTTTATATGCCCTTGCGGGGTGATTTATAAGGGTGAGCAAGCCTGTAAGCCGGGTTCTGTCCTTTAAGACTGCCATCTATCTGGGACGCGCGTTGCCGCGCGCCTCGCGCCACCCTTCGGAACACGGCGAGCAACCGTACGGTCCCGGTCGGTGTTGCATCGGATAGGGTTTACAGCGCCCCCGCGTTACCGAGGGGGCGGGTGAGCTCTTACCTCGCCTTTCCACCCTTACCGGCATAGCCGGCGGTATATCTCTGTTGCACTTTCCCTGGAGTCGCCTCCGGCGGGCGTTACCCGCTATCCCGCTCTGCGATGCCCGGACTTTCCTCATAAACACAAAGTGCTTACGCAGCAGCCCAACTTGCTCGGGAGTATGATAACACGTTTTTGCGAAAATGTAAAGAATAAAAACCCGCGACCGAAAAAATCATCCGATTTCGATGAGATAATTCCCGTTCTTGACATTTTCGGAGTATTATAGTAAAATATAGAAGACTATAAGGCGGCATATCGTTTTCGCGTCTGCGCATAATAATCCCGAAGGTGGTTTTGTTATGACTGAAGACTGCGAAAACATAAGACCGAGCAACCCGTCGGATGAAGACGGGGCCGTGACCGTGAAGGCGGGAGCGCATACGCTCTACTGCCTGACGGTCATCGGGCAGATCGAAGGGCACTACGCACTTCCGCCGACCGAGAAGGCGACGCGCTACGAGCATATCATCCCGCGCCTCGTCGCGGCGGAGCAGTCGCCGGACGTTGAAGGCGTGCTCCTGCTGCTGAACACCGTCGGCGGCGATATAGAAGCGGGGCTCGCCATAGCGGAGCTCGTCGCGAGTATGAAGACGCCCTCCGTTTCGCTCGTGCTCGGCGGCAGCCATTCGATAGGCGTGCCGCTTGCGGTCTGCGCGAGGAGGTCGTTCATCGTCCCGACGGCGACGATGACGGTGCATCCCGTTCGGCTTACCGGGCTAGTGCTCGGCGTGCCGCAGACGTTCGATTATTTCCAGAAGATGCAGGAGCGCGTAGTGCGCTTCGTCGCCGGCAACAGCCGCGTTTCGCCGGAGCGTATGCGCGAGCTGATGCTGAACACCGGCGAGCTCGCGACCGATATGGGCAGCGTGCTCGACGGCGAAGCCGCCGTGCGCGAGGGCTTCATCGACGCGGTCGGAGGGCTCGGGGACGCGGTCGACGCGCTTTACCGGCTGATCGAGGAATAACCGGGCGGCTGAGTATCATAAGCATTAAGGCGGCGCGTTTCGCCGCAGTACATATCAGAGGCGATAGAATGACGGTCTTTCAGGCGTTTTTTCAAGGTGTGATACAGGGGCTGACGGAGTTCCTTCCGGTCAGCAGCTCGGGACACCTTTCGGTCGCGGCGCACTTTTTCGGCATAGAAGGCGCGGGGGCGACGTTTTCGGTTTTCCTGCATCTCGGCACGCTGGCTGCGGTGGTGTTCGCATTCTTCCCGCGCATAAAGGAGCTGTTTCTGGAATTCTTCCGTATGCTCGCGGATATTTTCCGCGGCAGGTTCAGCTTCAAAAACTGCGGCCCGACGCGAAGGATGCTGCTGATGCTGATCCTCGCGCTCGTTCCGATGCTTTTCGTTTATCCGATAAAGGATACCGTCTCCGCGCTCTCGGAGGATGACGACGTGGTCGTCGAAGGCGTGTGCTTCATCTATACAGCCGTGCTGCTCCTGCTGGCGGAGTTTACCGCGAAGCGCACCGCCGAGCCGCTTGCGGAGGCGACTCCGGGACGCGCCGTTTACATAGGCTTTATGCAGGCGATCGCGGTGCTGCCGGGCGTTTCGCGCAGCGGCTCTACCGTCGGCGCAGGTCTGATTTCCGGGATCGACCGCGGATATATGATCGATTTCTCCTTCATAATGAGCATCCCGGTCATCCTCGCCGCCGGAGTGAGCGAGGCGAAGGACGCCTTCACCGAAGGCGTCGGCGTCGGCGCCTTCCCGCTCATCGTGGGAGTCGTCACCGCGGCGGTCGTGGGCTTCTTTGCGATAAAGGCGCTCTCGTGGATGGTGAAGAACGATAAGCTCTGGATATTCTCGGTATACCTGTTCCTGCTCGGCGGTTTCACCGTAGCAGCGGGAATTTGCGGACTATAAAGAACAGGAAGTGTGAAAATGGCTCAGAGAGGGAGGCCGAAGGGCTCGAAGAATAAAAAAACCATCGCTGCGGCGCGTTCCGCGGCGGCGGAGAGACAGCGCAGCAAAAACGTTATATGGAGCACCGTGCTTATCCTCACGGGTGTGCTCCTGTTCGTGCTGCTCGTCGTTTCCGACAAGGGGTTTCTCGGCGACGCGATCCAGAGCGGAATGTTGTTTCTGTTTTCGTGGGTGATGTACTTCCTGCCGGCGTTGTTCATCTATATCGGACTGCTGCTCGCCGTGCAGAAGACGAAGAAATACATAGCCATGCGCTTCTGGTTCAGCCTGCTTGCGATATTTATCTTCGCGGCGGTCGTCTTCATCCTGAAAGCGGGCGGCGAGGACATAGTCGAGGTCTGGAACCTTGACAAGGTCAACGCGGTCGGCTTTGGCATCGGCTTCGTCTTCACGAAGGCGCTGGGCAGGATCGGAGGTCTCATCGCTCTGTTCCTCGTGCTCGCCGGCGCGCTGATGATGTCCGCCGGCATAACGGTCATCAACGTCTTCAACTGGCTCAGGAACCTCTTCACGGTCGGAGTTGACGAGGATGATGAGGAAGAAGAGGAAGAACCGGTCAAAGCGAGCGGAAAAACCGCCGCCGAGCCCGCCGCGAAGCAGGAGAAGAAAAAGCGCTCCGCCATCGATATTCCAATTCCGGACGGCCCGATAACCGCGCCGGATCTGACTATCGCCGAGCCGTCTCCGAAGCCGGAGATACGCATTGACGACATCATAAGCAAGGCGAACGCGCCCGCCGCTTCCGCGGAGGCTCCGAAGCAGACCGCCGCGCCGGAGGAGGCGTATAAGCAGTCCCCTTCCGAGAGCAAGCCCGAGGAAAAACCCGCGGACAAGCCCGCCGAGGCGACCGAGGGCGGCTACGTTTTCCCGCCGCTTTCGCTGCTGAAAAAGGGCGTCGGCGGCGTCTCCGAGGACGTTTCCAACGAGATGAAGGAGAACGCGGACAAGCTCGTCCGCACGCTGCGCTCCTTCGGCGTTCCCACCACGATAAGCGAGGTCTGCCGCGGCCCGTCCGTAACGCGCTATGAGCTTCAGCCCGAGGCCGGCGTGAAGGTCAGCCGCATAACCGGGCTTTCGGATGACCTGGCGCTTTCGCTCGCCGCGAGCAGCGTGCGTATCGAGGCGCCGATACCCAACAAGGCGGCGGTCGGCATCGAGGTTCCGAACAAGACCCGCAGCACGGTGTTTCTCCGCGACCTGCTTGAGACAAAGGGCTTTGCGGACAGCCACAGCCGCCTGACGATAGCGATGGGCAAGGGCGTTTCCGGCGATCCGATAATCGCCGACCTCGCTTCGATGCCGCATATGCTTATCGCCGGCGCGACCGGCTCCGGTAAATCCATCTGCGAAAACTGCATCATAATGAGCATAATATACAAGGCGAGCCCGGACGAGGTCAAATTCATAATGATCGATCCGAAGGCGGTCGAGCTTACCGTTTATAACGGACTGCCGCACCTTGCGATCCCGGTCGTGACCGATCCGAAACGCGCCGCCGGCGCGCTCGACTGGGCGGTGCGCGAGATGATGCGCCGTTACAAGCTGCTTTCGGAATCCGGCTGCCGCGACATCAAGAGCTATAACCTGCGCGTGAAGGACGACGAAAACGCCGAGCCGCTCCCGCAGTACGTCATCGTCATCGATGAGCTCGCGAACCTGATGATGACCTCCCCGAAGGAGGTCGAGGACAGCATCTGCAAGCTCGCTCAGCTCGCCAGAGCGGCGGGAATGCACCTCGTTATCGCGACTCAGCGCCCCTCGGTCGACGTCATCACCGGACTCATCAAGGCGAACATCCCGACCCGCGTCGCGCTTTCCGTTACCTCGCAGGTCGACTCGCGCACGATAATCGACCACGCCGGCGCTGAAAAGCTGCTCGGCAGAGGCGATATGCTTTACGCGCCGATAGACGCCTCCAAGGCGCAGCGCGTGCAGGGCTGCTTCGTCTCCGAGGACGAGGTGCGCAGCGTCGTCGAATTCACGAAGAAGAAGGTCGCCGCGCATTACGACGAGAGCATCAACGAAGCCATCGACGCCTACTCCGCCAACCAGAAGGACAAGGGCGGCGCTTCCGGCGGAGGCGTCGGCGACGACGGCGGCGAAGCGGACGAAATGCTCGAAGCCGCCATCGGGATCGCGGTCGAAACGCAGACGATTTCCACCTCGCTGCTCCAGCGTCGGCTCAAGCTCGGCTACGCCCGCGCCGCGCGTATCGTCGACGAGATGGAGGCGCGCGGTATCGTCGGTCCCTTCGAGGGCTCCAAGCCGCGCCAGGTGCTGCTTACGCGCGAGCAGTGGATGGAAATGAAAAACCGTCAGTAATCAGGGCGTGTAAATCATGGATACGCCGGTCTTAAAAATGATCTTTTCGCGCCGGTCGGCGCTGAAAGCGCTCGGAATACAATTATTTAGCGCGTTTATTCTTTCATAAAAGCGGATGCCTTTGAGCAAAATAAGCTCGAAGGCATCTTTTTTGAGAAAGGACAGATATTTATATGAAGGAATTGAAGCTTCCGAGTGAAAAGAAAAGCAGGCTTCCGGGCGGCAAAAAGTTTTTCGCCGTGCTCGCCGCGTGCCTGATCGCGGTCTTCGTCGCGGGCTACGTCGCGATAGATAAGAGCCTGACCTATACGCGTCCGGTCGAGGAGCCGCCGGTCGAAAGCCGCGTCGAAAAGGTGGATAAGCCGCAGCAGGGCGTGACCGAAAAGCACGCCTCCGAAAGCAAGCCGGAGCCGTCGGACTCCGAAAAGGAGGAGGACAAGCCCGCGAATACCGTTCCGGAGCCGACGCTGCTCATCTGGCCGGTCAACGGCGGAACGCTCATGCGCGAGTTCAGCGCCGACGCGCTCGTCTTTTCGCCCACGATGCAGGATTGGCGCACGCATAACGGAGTCGACATCGCCGCGCCTGTCGGTACGGCGGTCCGCGCTATGGCGGCGGGGGAGGTGACCGCCGTCCGCGACGACGAAATGCTCGGCAGGGTAATCGAGATAAAACACGGCAGTTACGTCGCGCTGTACTGTAACCTTCAGGAGGGCGTGACGGTCAAGGAGGGCGATACCGTCGGCATCGGCGACCAGATCGGCGGGGTCGGTCAGCAGGCGCGTCTGGAGATCGGCGACGAGCCTCACCTTCACCTCGAGGTGCGCAGGGACGGGGAGACGATAGATCCTCTTTCGGTAATGAACAAGACGGATATCGAGTAGAGCGAAACGCGGCTACCTTTTTCTGGACAGAATATGTTGTTTTATTACACAAAATATGTAAAAGACAACAAAATTTGTTTAAACTGACGCTATATTCTTGCGTTTTTTAAAAGGAATTGAATAAATTAAGAAAAATCTCACCGCAGTAATTGACTGCTTGGTGAGATTTTTCTTGACAAAAGCGTCATAGTATTATATAATAACGGAGTTAAATAATAACGGAGTCAAAAGAATTATTCTCTTTCTCTATAATATTCTTGTTGCGGTTGTTGTCCGTGTAGCAGTATCATAGGCAAAATGTTTCGTCAGTTTGCGGTTTTTCGCTGCGGTTGTATCATTGCATTGACGATGTCAAGCGGTCCGGATATATCACCTAATTAAGCGGAAAGGGTGTAATACGAAAAAAAATATGAACACAAAAATACTGTTATACATTTTAAAGAGAATCGGGCTGGCGATACTGACGGTTTGGGTGGTCATCACGGCGACCTTTTTCGTCATGCATGCCGTACCAGGCGGACCATTTATGAGTGAAAAGGCAATCAGTGCCACAGCCCAGGAGGCGCTGGAAGCAAAGTATGGTTTGGACAAACCGCTGATGGAACAGTATGTTACATATCTTAAAGACGTCGTTACGCGCTTTGATTTCGGTCCTTCACTAAAGCAGAGGGGACGCATGGTCATTGATATTATAGGCGACGGCATGAAAACCTCCGCCAAGCTTGGCGTTATTGCTGCCGTGATTGCAGCGGCCTTCGGTATCATATTAGGCGCGTGGGCGGCGTTGCGACGAAATAAGCTGATCGATAAAATCATAATGGTACTAACCACCGCATTTGTTTCTATGCCATCTTTTATTATGGGCTCATTGTTATTGGTGCTGTTTGCAGTTGTGTGGACGATTTTACCGGCAAACGGTGCTGAAAGCGGAGGACTTATCTTACCCATCGTAACGCTTTCGCTTTATCCGATGGCATATATAACACGTTTGACACGCTCATCCATGTTGGATGTGCTCGGGCAGGACTACATACGTACCGCGAAAGCCAAGGGTGTTTCCGGTTCCAAGATTATCTTCGGCCATGCGCTGAAGAACTCCCTTATCCCGGTTATCACTTATTTTGGTCCGATGCTGGCATATATTGTCACCGGTTCGCTGGTGGTAGAGCAGATTTTTGCCGTTCCCGGCATTGGTCGCGCGTTTGTCAGTAGCATCACTAATCGCGATTATCCAATGGTTATGGGTACCACCATTGTGTTGGCGGTACTGATTGTTGTGATGAATCTGGTCAGTGATATTCTGTATAAGGTCGTTGATCCTCGGATCAACTTGGAATAAGGGGGGGGGAGATAACGTGGATAAAAAGTTTACTATGCACATAGATGTGGATCCGTTTCTCCCTGCATCTGAAGAAGACAAAGCCTATATGGTGCAGATGCGCCCCTCTTCTACCTTCTTTCGTGACGGCGTAAAACGTCTGCTGAAAAACCGTGTAGCTACAGTTAGTTTTATCATTATTATTATTATTACTCTGTCTTCGCTTGTGATCCCGCTTTTCTGGCCATATTCATACGAAACGATGCTTGGCGTACAGCGCTTAAAGCCGGTGGACGCCAGCTATAACAACCTAGCTCCTTTTGAATATGGCGAGACGGAGAAGGCGCGGATTGAAGCCGGTGAGAGCATATTCCCACACGTTTTCGGAACCGATTCCCACGGGCGCGACTATTTCATCCGTGTGGTTTACGGAACCCGCATTTCACTGGCTGTTGGTTTATTCGCCAGTATAATTGTGCTCATTATCGGCATGACTATCGGTTCTATCGCCGGATATTGCGGCGGCAAAGTGGACTTGATTATCATGCGATTTGTGGATATCATATATTCGCTCCCCGACATGTTGATGGTTATTCTGTTGGCGTCGGTGTTGAAACAGACGCTCGGGCCAGTGCTGGCGGGGACGGCATTGGAAAAGATCGGGAGTAACGTTATCAGTCTATTTATCGTATTCGCGGTGCTGTATTGGGTTGGCATGTCCCGCCTTATCCGCGGACAAATACTCTCGCTGCGCGAGCAGGAGTATGTGCTTGCTTCCAAAGCAGCGGGCGCCAAGGGTGGTTGGATTATACGCAAGCACCTGCTTCCTAACTGCATCAGCGTGGTCATAATTTCCACTGCGCTGCAGATTCCGAGCGCCATATTCACTGAAAGTTATCTGTCTTTCTTAGGACTGGGCGTCAATGCGCCCATGCCGTCGCTGGGTTCACTGGCATCGGATGCCTTGAACGGTCTATCCTCCTATCCGTATCGTTTGATTATTCCGGCGGTGGTCATTTCTCTGATTGTTCTGTCGCTGAATCTTTTTGGCGATGGGCTCAGGGATGCCTTTGACCCCAAGCTGAGAACGTGAGAAAGGAGTGCAGACTATGTCGACTGAACCTCTATTAAAGGTAACCGACCTTCATACTTCTTTTTTCACACCGGCTGGCGAGGTGCGAGCTGTAAACGGCGTTTCGTTCAACCTTGAACGCGGCAAGGTGCTCGGCATCGTAGGGGAGAGCGGCTCCGGCAAATCCGTTACCGCCTATTCGTTGATGCAGATCCTCGCTTCCACCGGTAAGATCGTGTCTGGCTCAATCAAATTGGGAGGACAGGAGCTGGTGAACGCCGGCGAATCTGTTATGAAGACTGTTCGCGGCAATAAGATATCCATTATTTTTCAGGACCCCATGACATCGCTGAACCCGACCTATACCATAGGTCATCAGCTTATTGAAGCGATCCGCCTGCATACCGATCGCAATAAGAAGCAGGCGTGGGATCGCTCGGTTGAGATGTTGCGGCTTGTTAACGTTAATGAGCCGGAAAAACGCATGAAGCAGTACCCCTATGAGTTTTCGGGCGGTATGCGTCAGCGCGTAATGATCGCCATGGCGCTTGCTTGTGAACCGGATATTCTTATAGCTGACGAGCCCACCACAGCGTTGGATGTTACTATCCAGGCGCAGATTCTGGAACTGATGAAATCCATACAAGAAGAACTTGGCATGGCGATTATCATGATCACCCACGACTTAGGCGTGGTAGCGCAAATGTGCGACGAGGTCATTGTTATGTATGCCGGCTCTATTTGCGAGCAAGGCACGGCTGAAGAGATTTTTTACAATCCCAAACACGAATACACCAAAGGTCTTATGCGATCAATTCCGACAGCGGATACAGCGGGCAGTAAACTGAAACCCATTACCGGCACACCGATAGATCTGCTGAACATGCCGGAGGGTTGTCCGTTTGCTCCCCGTTGCGACAACGCCATGAAGGTTTGCATTAAAGAGCGTTGTGAGCGTATGGTTATTAATGAGGATCACATGGCTTCCTGTTGGATGAACGTAAAAGATGGCGTGGAGAACGGTGCGATTGTGATTGATGTTGCGAAAGGCGGTGGGGCAGAGTGAGTGTGACTTCGGATAAGAATCAACAGCCCCTGGTAGACGTTCTCCATCTCAAACAGTATTTTGATATAAATGTAGGCGCATTCAAAAGCAAGCCGCTTAAAGCGGTGGACGATGTTTCTTTTTCCATACGAAAAGGCGAGACGCTCGGTTTGGTGGGAGAATCCGGTTGCGGAAAGACGACCGTTGGTCGCTCCATTCTGCACCTCTATCGCCCCACTGCTGGCGAGGTTGTGTTTAATGGTAGCCTTATCAAATCAAAAAACGACATAAATGAGCTTCGCAAAAAAGCGACTATGGTATTCCAGGATCCGTATTCCTCGCTGAATCCCCGCATGACCGTTTCGGACATTATCGGTGAGCCGTTGGATATTCATAAGATGTATACGAATCGGCAGGAGCGTTCTGAGAGGATACTGGAACTTATGGATCGCGTGGGACTAAACAGCGAGCACGCATCCCGTTATGCGCATGAGTTTTCCGGCGGTCAGCGGCAACGCATTGGTATCGCGCGTGCGTTGGCACTTAAACCGGAATTCATCGTTTGCGACGAGCCGGTTTCCGCGCTTGATGTGTCTATTCAGGCGCAGGTTATTAATATGTTCGTGGAACTGCAGGAGCAGTTGGCTTTGACCTACCTTTTTATCGCTCATGATATTTTGGTGGTACGCCATATCAGCGACCGCATTGCCGTTATGTATCTCGGTAAGATGGTGGAGCTTGCGAATGCCGCGGAGATATACGAGCATCCGTTTCATCCTTACACCCGCTCACTGATGTCCGCCGTACCACAGCCCGACCCGAAGGTTGCGCGGGCTAACAAGCGTATCGCGTTGACCGGCGACATCCCGAGTCCGTTGAACGCTCCTTCCGGCTGTCCCTTCCGCACTCGTTGCTCTTATGCTACGGAGCACTGCGCGGAGAGCATGCCGGAATTCAACGAAGTATCGAGCGGGCACTTTGTTGCCTGTCATCGGGTGAATGAGTTGTAAATAGCTGTTTATTTACGTTCATTGTATGCGAATTCCGCATATTATGATAATTAATTAATGAAAGGAAAGAAAAAACTATGAAAAAACTTCTTGCACTGTTACTGACACTTGCTATGGTGTTGGCGCTGGTGGCTTGCGGCGGCAGCAATGGCGGCGGTTCATCGAATGATATGGCTGCTGTTGAAGCCGAAAACGCCCGCGCGGAGATCCGTAACGCTATCAGCCTGCTGTTCGACCGCAATTACATTGTGGAAGAGATTGGGCAGGGTGGTCAGGTTCCGGCGTCCTCCTTTGTCGCGATGGGTATGACAAACCCGGATGGCACTGAGTTTTATAAGACTGCCGGTAACAACGAAGGCTACTACGGTTACTACAACGTGAGCAAAGAAGCTTTGGAGGCTAACTTCAACAAAGCGATCGAAGTTCTGAAAAAGTACTACGATTACGATGAAGCTACCGGTATGTTCACCAACTTCCCGACCATGACTTACCTGTACAATACCTCCGAAGGACACAAAGCTATCGGTGAGTATCTGCAGGCTCAGCTGGCGAGCGTTGGCATCACCATGAACCTGGAGAATCAGGAATGGGCGACCTTCATGAACACCCGTAAGAACGGCGACTATTCCATCGCCCGTAACGGATGGGTGGCAGACTACAACGATCCGATTTGCTTCCTGGATATGTGGACTACTGCTTCCGGCAATAACGACGTCCAGTTCGGTAAAGGCGCCCACGAGTCTGTTGCGGCGTATAGCATTGACATTACCGATCTCGGCTACGATGTCAAAGTAGAGAACGGCACTTGGGCAGAGACTTATGATGTGCTCATCAAGACCATCAAGAGCTGCACCGACAATGAAGTCCGTTATAAGCTGATGCATCGTGCGGAAGACCTGCTCATGTCCACTGGCTGCATCTGCCCGATCTACTACTACACCGATACCTACATGATCAGCAAAGACGTGGATGGATTCTTCGCCAACCCGCTTGGTTACAAGTATTTCATGTATTGCACGGTGCCCACGGGCTCCAGCATTTCTGTCTGTCTCGCATCCGAGCCCGATACGCTTGACCCGGCTCTCAACTCTGCTGTTGACGGTGCTACACTGATCAGCCACCTGTTCTCCGGTCTTGCGAAATGGTCTCAGGACGCAAGCGGCAAGCTGGTTATTGTGCCTGACGCTGCGGAAGAGCTGGTAGAAGGTGTTGTCAATGAAGACGAGACCGTTACCTACACCTACAAGCTGCGCGACGGTCTGAAATGGTCCGATGGTAAGGATGTTACCGCTGCTGATTTCGAGTTTGCGTGGAAGCGCGCTGCTTCCGAAGAACTGGGCGCTGACTATGGCTACATGTTTGAGGTTGTTGATGGCTACGGCACTGAAAACCTGAATGTGAAAGCCGTCGATGAAAAGACTCTTGAAGTCACGCTCGCCAACGCTGTTTCCTACTGGAATGAGTTGCTTGCGTTCCCGACCTACTTCCCGGTACGTGAAGATGTGGTTTCGAATGAAGGTTGGGCGACTGATCCTAAGACATATGTCTGCAACGGCGCTTACACCATCACCAAGTGGGATCACAACAGTGTCATCACTCTTGAGAAGAACGCTAACTATGTTGATGCTGCTGCAATCAAGATGGATAAGATTGATTTCTATCTGTCTGACGACGCGAACAACATGGTCGCTAACTTCAAGAATGGTACCTGGCAGCTGATCGATGACGTCCCGACCAATGAGATGGCAGCGCTGAAAGCGGAGTATCCGGATGAGTACATTGTTGCCGGCAAGATTGGTACCTACTACGTCTGCTGGAACATTAACGAGGATATTCTTCCTGCTACCGCTAAATAAGTTGTCTTAATGGCCGCTTAACAGCAGACAAGAACGTCTGAAAACCAAATAGAACCGGGGCAGTTAAACTGCCCCGGTTTTTATATGCGTGCAAACCGTGACCCAAGCTTGGCCCGGCGCTCTCTACAACACCCTGCAGAAGACCTATGCCGATTTCGATCTGACGACCTATGCCGGCAGATGCGAGCTCGCCAAGAAGCTCTATGACGAAGCTGTTGCCGACGGCGCCTGGAACCCCAACACCACCGTCGTTTACAACTTCAACACCTCCGATACTCACAAGGCGATAGCCGAAGCCTGCGGCCACGACTGGCAGACTGTTCTCGGCATGACCATCAGCCTTGAGAACCAGGAGTGGGCGACCTGCACCAACGGCCTCGGCGAACACAGCTTCGGCGTTGCCCGTCTCGGCTGGATCGCTGACTACAACGACCCCGTGACCTACCTCGAGCTGCTCGTTACCGGCAACTCCTACAACTACGGTCTCTACACCGACACCGTGTTCGATAAGGACATCACCGAAGCGAAGGCGATGCTCGCCGGCGCCGACCGTGACAAGCTGCTCTATGAAGCTGAAGAGACCCTCTTCGGTGAAGGCGGATTCCCGGTATGCCCGATCTACTACTACACCAATATGTACTGCATGAAAGGACTTACCAACGTCGGTTACACCAGCATGGGCTACTTCTTCTTCTGGTACGCTCAGCAGAAGTAAGACCGGTAAGGTCAACCCCGCGTAAATAAGCTTTACGCGAAATAAAGAACAAAGCCGCCGTCGCGTTGCGCGACGGCGGCTTTTGCTTGCCGCGATGGGATCAGGGCGTCGGAAGCCTTCCGCTTGAGGGGAGCCGGCATAGCCTGGTTCACGTCGGATGAGGTGTAGCCGCCGAATGCGGCCTTGGCTCCCTC
>JAFTEJ010000012.1 GCA_017453725.1 Clostridia bacterium
CCCGCGGCTTCGCTTAGCCTCCGTCTCCGGAACGACGCTTTGACAGAAGGAGAGGCGTCGTGATCTCTCCCTCCGTCCTCTTCGGCTCCGCCTCAGATGCCACCTCCCTCCTCAGAGGGAGGCAAGACCGCCGCCCTGCGGAACGATGAAACTGTCGAGGACGGCAAGACGGAAGGGCTGCGCTCGCAAGGCGAGCCCGTAGGGACGAGCATTGCTCGCCCGCGCGATTACGCATTCTGCTTTACGGAAGCTGACAACCCCTCAGTCGCCTGCGGCGACAGCTCCCCTTACACAGGGGAGCCTTACGCCGCCGCTTCGTATCCCTGGCGCGTGGTCACCCGGCTCGGCGCGGAATACGCCTGCAAGGCCGTCGTCGTCGCGACCGGCACCTTCCTCGCCGGGCGCATCTTCGTCGGCGACGTCAGCTACGAGGGCGGCCCGGACGGTATGTTCGCGGCGACCTCGCTTTCCGCGAGCCTCCGCGCGCTCGGCGTGCCGCTCCGCCGCTTCAAGACCGGCACACCCTGCCGCGTCCACCGCGCCTCCGTCGCGCTCGGCGAGACCGAAAGGCAGTCCGGCGACGAACGCCCTGAGCCCTTCTCCTTTGAAACGCGGTCCGCGCCGCGCAACCTCGCAGACTGCTATATTACTTATACCAACGAAGAAACTCATCGCATAATCCGCGAAAACATAAACCGCTCCGCGCTCTACGGCGGGCAGATAACCGGCGTCGGGCCGCGCTACTGCCCCTCCATCGAGGACAAGGTCACGCGCTTTCCCGACCGCGAGCGGCACCAGCTTTTCATCGAGCCGATGGGGCTGAACACCGAGGAGCTGTACCTGCAGGGGATGTCCACGTCGCTCCCCGAGGAGGTGCAGATAGGCATGGTGCGCTCGGTCAGAGGGCTTGAAAACGCCGTCTTCACGCGCACCGCGTACGCGATCGAATACGACTGCGTCGACCCGACCGCGCTGCTGCCGACGCTGGAATTCCGCGCTCTGCCGGGGCTTTACGGCGCCGGGCAGTTCAACGGCACCAGCGGCTACGAGGAGGCGGCGGCGCAGGGCTTCGTCGCCGGCGTCAACGCCGCGCTGAAGCTGAAGGGCGAGCAGCCGCTTATTCTCACCCGAGACGGCTCCTACATCGGCACCCTCATCGACGACCTCGTCACATGCGGCACGAACGAGCCGTACAGGATGATGACAAGCCGCTCCGAATACCGCCTGACCCTCCGTCAGGACAACGCCGACGAGCGTCTGACCCCGATCGGGAGGCGCGTCGGACTGATAAGCGACGCGCGCTGGGCGGATTTCAACGAAAAATACGCCCTCGTCGCCGACGAGGAGAAACGCCTGAAAAAGACAGTCCTGCCGCCGTCGGAGGCGCTCAACGCGCTGCTTGAAGGGCTCGGCACGACGCCGGTTTCCACCGGCGCGACCCTCGCGGAGCTGCTCAAGCGGCCCGAGGTCGGCTACGAGGCGCTCGCCCCGTTCGACTCCGGCCGTCCGGAGCTGCGGCGCGAGGTGTGGGAGGAAGCGGTCATCCGCATCCGCTACGAGGGCTACATCGCGCGGCAGAACGCGCAGATCGCCGAGGCGAAACGCGCCGAAGCCACGCTTCTTCCGTCCGACATCGACTACGACGACGTTTACGGCCTGCGCATCGAGGCGCGCGCGAAGCTGAAAGCCATACGCCCGCTGAACGTCGGGCAGGCGTCCCGCATCCCCGGCGTCAACCCCGCCGACGTGGAGATCCTGCTGATATATCTGCGGAAGAGGAAGTGAGGCCGTTTGCGTTTCGGCAGAAGTAAGACCGTTTGCGTTTCGGCAGAAACCTGACCGAACGCTCTTGCGTTGTCATCCAGAGCGAAGCGACCGCAGGGAGCGCAGTCGAAGGACCCTGAAGGTAACGGCGCTGTAAAAGGAAAAGTGTGCATATGAAAACGGGAGTTGACCTTTCGATTTCATATGCGCGCTTTTTGTTTTTGCCGTTGCTTTTTGTCGGCGCGCTTTTGCTTTTGACGGCGCGCTTTCGCTTTTGTCAGCGCGCTTTTGCTTTTGTCGGCGCAGTTTTCCGTCACGGATAGCTCGTCTTTAAGATCCTTCGACTGCGCGGGCTTCGCCCGCTCCGCTCAGGATGACAGAAGACGCTAGCCTTTGCGTGAATACGCGGACGAGCAATGCTCGTTCCTACGCCGAAGCCGCTGCGTGTTTTTGTCATTCCGAGCAGCGCAGCGCCGACGAGGAATCCCACACCGCAAGCAG
>JAFTEJ010000106.1 GCA_017453725.1 Clostridia bacterium
CCCAAAGGTTAACGAACGTTTTTCCGTCGGCGGGGACGTCGATGGAGGGACTCCAGAGGATGTTGTCCGGATAAAGCGGCTGGAAGGTCTCGTTTGAGAAGGATTCGGAGTAGACCGAGCCCTCGGGACTGAGGTAGAGCGCCTTGGGGTCGTCCAGAAACGAGCCGGCGTGGTCGTCGTATATCCAGCTGCGGCCGTCGCCGTCGAGGTCTTCGGAAGTCCAGCCGTTCGAGAACGGGTCCGACTCGAAGTCGAAGCTGTAGATCACGGTTTCCCCCTCAGCGCGGGCGGTGATGAACGCCGTCGGCGCGAGGGTGAGAATAAGCGCGAGGGTGAGAATTGCCGATAGGATACGGGTTTTCATGATGTGTTTTCCTTTTATGTTAAGATTACGGGAACCGACGGTGACCGCTTCGCGGTCGTGAATTGCGCCTGACGGCGCGTGAATTGATTGCTTACGCAATCATGAATTGAACGCTTCGCGTTCATGAATTGACGGGCTTTGCCCGTCATGCAGGTGCAAACCGCTCCCTCCGGTCGCAGTTTGAATATACCGCGGGCGGCGGGCGCAGCCCGCTTTTAAGTTACCGCATGGCAGCGCAACGATACGTTCCGGCGGGCGATCAAGATCGCCCCTACGGTTTTCGCGCGCGGCAAAGCTTGGTGAAAAAACGCTTATTCTGCTGTCGGCTGTGCTTCGGCTGCGACGACGCGCTTCGCAGAGATCGTAGGGGCGATTTTAATCGCCCGTGAAGTTTTTCCTTTGCAGTCACGCGGCAAGTTGAAAGCGGGCTTCGCCCGCCGCCCGCGTGACGGACGCTAAGCGGACGGCAAAATATATTCAAATCGGCTATGCCGATTTGCTCCTTAATACCGCCGCAGGCGGTATATCATATCGGCGGTACGCCGATATATCATACGCAAAGCGTATATCATATCGCCAAAGGCGATATATCATTGCGGGCGGTGACGCGGCTTCGCCGCTACACCTCATCCGCCCCTTCGGGGCACCTTCCCCTCAAGGGGAAGGCTTCCGACGCTCGCTTTCGTCCGCGTTATCCCAGACTGCTCTGGTCAGCGAGCCTCGCGGCGACGCGGAGGATGAGCAGGGCGTCGCCGACGGTGATTTCGCCGTCGCTGTCGACGTCGCCGATAAGGACGTCCTCATCCGTCGCCGCCTGCAGTCTCGCCGCGATGCGCAGCGCGATGAGCGCGTCGCCGACCGAAATCTCGCCGTCCTTGTCGAGGTCGCCCTTCATAACGCCGTCGGAATCAAAGTGCGCGTAAAGCACGACGTCTCCGTCAACGGAGTCGAGCCGCGTGACGCGCTCGCCGCCGACCGGAGCGGTGAACCAGCCGAGGAACTCGCCCTCGCCGGTCGCGGTCGGGAGCGTCTTATCGGCGTCGTCGCTGAAAATCATTGCCTTGCTCGCCCGGCCGCCGTTGGCGTCGAAGCGCACGGCGTAGTTCGGCGTATCGTCCGGCTGCATAATGGCGGCGCCGACGGCACGCATTCCGCTGCCTATAATGCCGATGAAGAAGGTGCTGCCGCTGACGGGATCCATAACGTAGAGTCCGTTTCTGTCCGCGTCGCCGTACTGCAGCCAGTAGAACGCTTTGCCTTCGGAGTCGTAGACGAAGCCCTGATAACCGTCGCTGCTCAAGCCGGGCGAGAAGGAGAGGGTGAGCTCGCCGGTTTCGGTATCGATAATATAAACGTTTTCGCCGAAATCGAGGCCGTAGCAGACTCCGCGTTCGCCGAACGCTATCGACTGGATCATATACCCGGGCTCGAACAGCTTGATAAGCTCCGCCGCGCCGGTCGCGCGGTCGATCTTCACAAGGGCGCGGTCGCCCATCATTTCAATATTGGTGGCGACGCCGTAAAGCGAGCCGGTATAGTTATCGAAGGAGATCGAGACGAGCTGATAGTTCGTCGCGTCGGCGAACTTGACCCAGCCGTTTTCGGCGCCGCTGTACATCGGGCGCGTGTAGTAGCTGCAGACGTCGTCTTCGTCGTAGGAATAAGCGTAGTAGTAGCCCTCGCCGTAGGCGCCCGCGGTCATAAAGGCTCCATCGGGCAGAGCGAATTCGCGCGAAACCATAACGGGCGCGGGCAGAGTCATACTGACAAACTGTCCTTCCGTGCCGTTATCGCCGGTATCCTCCGCGCACATAGCGCCTATCTCGGGGTATGCCGGAGCGAAACGGACCCGCGTCGCCGGCACGCCGGCTCCGTTGAAGATTTCAAGGGGGCCGATTATGGCGTTTTCCGGCTCCGCGATGCGGGAGGCGACCGGGAAGACGCGCTCCCCGAAGCCGAAGACGGCGGAAACGCAGGACTCCGCGGTGACGTCGGAGCACACCGCGTAGAGGCAGGAAAGATTGTTGACCGCGTTGATCGCGTAGTCGCCGTCGACGGAGGTCGCGGTGACGTTCGCGTCGTAGAAGGTAAGGTTCACGCAGTCGCCGCAGTATATCGCGGGCCTGGCGGTGGAGCAGGTCACGTTGAGGGCGCCGGGGCCGGTTATCGTCGTATCGCCGTCGAGCCTCATAGCGGGATAGTCGCCGTCGGCGGTGACGTCGCAGTCGCCGGCGACGTATACCGTCAGACCGTCCATATCAGCCTCGATCGGGTAGGAGTCGTCGCACGCGACGTCGCCGGTCAGGGTCAGCGTTTTGGAAGCGGGGTCGTAGTTGTAGCAGTCGCCGTTAAGAGTCCTGCCGGTCACCTGACTGCCGCGTATCCAGATGTCGAATTCGAGCTCGTCGGCGCCTTTGAGATACACGTTGTCAAGGGCGAAGCAGTCGCCCTCGGCGTCCCCGGTGTAGTCCTTACTGTATATCCAGGTGAGCTCGTGCGTTCCGTCGGAGATATAGCAGTTGTATCTGCTCCACAGGCTGCCGCCGTCGCCGATTCTGAACATAAGCGTATCGTCGACGTAGAATTCGCAGGCGTCATATATGTAATCCGTGCCTTCGCCGTGAGCGCCGTACGCGAAAGATAATGCGGCGATTGTGTCGACCGTCACGGTCGCGGTCAGAGTGCTGAGGCTGTCGCCGACGCCGGCGTTGCCGCTCATAACGTGGCCGTTGACGGCCTTCCAGGGGTATTCGCCCTCGGAGGAGAAGGCGATCGAGGAGCCGGGCGCGTTCGCCGCTGCGGAGAGCAGTTCGTCGCCGTCGAGGGGAGTGTTGACGACCTCGAAATCGTCGAGATAGAGGCGGTTCTTACCCGTTGTATCGTAATGTTCGATGCAGAAGCGGACGGTCTGGCCCTTCAGGTTGCTGTTCACAGAGCAGGAGAATTGAATCCAGCAGTTTTCGGTGGTGAGTTCCGCGCTCATCGGGGTCATAGCGGTATCGCCGGGGAGAGCGTAGCCGACGCGGAAGTTCTCGGCGTAGTCGGTGGGGTCGGCGCCGCGCACCCAAAGGTTAACGAACGTTTTTCCGTCGGCGGGGACGTCGATGGAGGGACTCCAGAGGATGTTGTCCGGATAAAGCGGCTGGAAGGTCTCGTTTGAGAAGGATTCGGAGTAGACCGAGCCCTCGGGACTGAGGTAGAGCG
>JAFTEJ010000107.1 GCA_017453725.1 Clostridia bacterium
CCGCGACCTGTTCGACCAGGCGAAGAAGAGCGCCCCGTCGATAGTTTTCGTCGATGAGATCGACGCCGTCGGCAGACAGCGCGGCGCCGGACTCGGCGGCGGGTACGACGAGAAGGAGCAGACGCTCAACCAGCTTCTCGTTGAGATGGATGGCTTCTCGGAGAACGAAGGCGTCATCATTATGGCGGCGACCAACCGCCCCGACATCCTCGATCCCGCGCTGCTGCGTCCCGGCCGCTTCGACAGACAGGTCTATGTCAGCCCGCCCGATATCAAGGGGCGCGAGGAGATCCTGAAGGTCCACGCCCGCAACAAGAAGTTCGAGCCCGACGTCGATTTCAAGACCATAGCAAAGAGCACCGTCGGTTTTACCGGCGCAGATCTGGAAAACCTGCTCAACGAGTCCGCGCTGCTCGCGGCCCGCGCCAACCGCAAGGTCATCTCCGCCGCCGACATAGAGAACGCCGTTATGAAGGTCATCGCCGGCCCGGAGAAGAAGTCGCGCGTCGTTTCCGAAAGCGAGAAGCGCCTGACCGCGTACCACGAGGCGGGGCACGCCATCGTCACGCATTTCCTGCCGAGCTGCGACCCGGTGCATCAGATATCCATCATGCCAAGAGGCATGATGGGCGGCTTTACCCGCTTCCTGCCGAAGGAGGATAAGAGCTACGTTTCCAGGACAGAAATGCACGAGGAGATCTCCTCGCTGCTCGGCGGCAGGGTAGCGGAAGCCGTCGCGCTCGGCGACATTTCCACCGGCGCCTCCAACGATCTCGAACGCGCCACACGCATAGCGCGTAATATGGTCACGAAGTACGGTATGAGCGAAGCGCTCGGCTCCGTAACCTTCGGCGGAGAGCACGACGAGGTCTTCCTCGGCAGAGATCTGACGACCTCCAAGGTGTTCTCCGAAACGACCGCCGCCAAGATCGACGAAGAGGTCGAGAGGATCATCAACGCCGCCTATAAGAAGGCGGAGGAAATACTGAAATCCAACCGCGACAAGCTCGACTCCGTCGCCGCGCTCCTGCTTGAAAAGGAGACCATCGACGCCGCCGAGTTCAACGCCGTGTTTGCGTGATTTCCCCCTGAAAGGACGGGTGCATCCTTGAAAAGAGCTGTGAAACGACTCATATCGCTGCTCGCCGCGCTTGCGGTATTCACCGGCACGGCTTCAGCGTCCGCGCTCAACATCATAGCGGACGACCGCGACTCTATGGTCGCGGCGGTCGACGACGGGCTTCGCGCCGCCTTCCGCAGCGGCGAAAGCGAGGTCGTTTTCACGATCTCCGGCGAGTTCGCGGCGCAGTTTAAAGCCGCAGACGACAGGTTCGAGCCGGACGAGGTTTATTTCACTTCAAACGCGCCGCTCCAGAAGTTCAAGTATACCGAGGGCAACGACTATATCGGGCTGAAGATGTCCAGAGTAGAATGGAAGGTCAGCTACACCTACGATCCGCAGACCTCGGCGGTGGACGCGTTCAGCGTCGTCTGCCGCGTCGATAAGTGGCACGAGACCCCGGGGGAAACCGAATACGTCGAGCGGTTCGCCCGCGAGAACGTCGCCTCGATCATCGCGGACGCGGAGACGGAATACGACAAGGCGAAGAACATCCACGACTGGATCGTTCTGAATTACGATTACGCCTACAGCGACACCTATAATTCCAAGTCTCATTCCGCCTACGGGATGCTGACAAACGGCAGGGGAGTCTGCTCGGCGTATACGCTGCTTTTCGACGTTCTCTGCCGCGCGGCGGGGCTGAACACGCGCATCGTCTTTTCCGAAAAGACCTACGCCGTGACGAGCAGCACCTTCAACGTGCATTGCTGGAATATGGTCGAGGTCGACGGGAAATGGTACCACGTCGACGTGACCTGGGACGATCAGCCGCATCTCGGAAACGGCGTCGTCTATAACTACTTTCTGAAAAGCAGCGACTACTTTTTGAAAAACAGCCACCTCTGGGACGACCGCGAGGACGGCCTCGGCACGCCCTATCCGGAGGCGAAGCGCAATCACTGGGACGTTCCCGGCGCCTCCGGCAGCGACAACATCACCCGCCCGATCGAGGGCGAGAAGCCGAAGGTCGTCGAGCGCGTGACAGGGCTCGAATCGAGCGTTCCGGAGCCGGTGGAGCTTGAGGACAGCTCCTCCGCGCCGGAGCCGCCCGCGAGCTCCGCGTCCTCGGAAGGCGCCGGCGGAGTTTCGAGCCTGTCGCCGCTGCTCTTTGTTATCGCCGGCGCGGTCTTCTGCGCGGCGGTCGCGGTCGTCGCCGTAATTATCGCGAAGCGCGGTAAGCGTTCCGCGCCGCCGGAGGAAAAGCCGGCGTCCGCGCCGAAGCAAACCGACGTTTACGATTCCTACGATTCTTATGATGGGTTTGACAGCTGATGCGTTACTATAATCCGGAATACGAAAATAAAGTCAGACAGTTTATCGAGGGCTCCCGCCGCAAGGCGTACATAAAGACCTACGGCTGTCAGCAGAACGTCAGCGACTCCGAAAAGATCGCCGCTCTTGCGGAGAATATGGGCTATGAGCTCTGCGATTCGCCGCGGGAGGCTTCGCTCGTCGTTTTCAACACATGCGCCGTCCGCCACTCCGCCGAGCAGAAGATACTCGGCAACGTCGGGATGCTCCACGCGCTGAAGGAGAAAAATCCCTCCATGATAATCGTCCTGTGCGGCTGTATGACCCAGCAGGAGCATGTGGCGGAGGATATAAAAAAGCGCTATTCCTTCGTCGATATCGTCATCGGCACCTCCGCCATACACGAGCTGCCGAGGCTGATATTCGAGCGCCTGACAGGCGGCAAGAAGATACGCACGCTTTACGACGAATCCGGCGAGATAGTCGAAGGCATCGACAACGTGCGGAACGAGTCGTTCCGCGCCTTCGTGCCGATAATGTACGGCTGCAACAACTTCTGCACCTACTGCATCGTGCCTTACGTCCGCGGCAGGGAACGCAGCCGCCGCGCCGGAGACGTCGTCGCGGAAGCCGCTTCGCTCGTCGCGGGCGGATGCCGCGAGATAACGCTGCTCGGGCAGAACGTCAACTCCTACCGCGAGCCGGAAACGGGCGAAAACTTCCCGCAGCTCCTCCGCAGGATCGCCGGGATCGAGGGCGATTTCAAGATCCGCTTTATGACCTCGCATCCGAAGGACGCCTCGGACGAGCTTATCGACGTCATAGCGTCCTGCGATAAGATCGCGAAGCATATACACCTTCCGGTGCAGTCTGGCTCCGACCGCGTCCTGAAGGCGATGAACAGAAAATACACCCGCGACGGTTACCTTGCGCTCGTCAAACGCGCGAGGGAGCGGATAGACGGGCTTTGCATAACCTCCGATATGATCGTCGGCTTCCCCGGCGAGACGGAGGAGGACTTCGCGGATACGCTCTCCCTCGTCGACGAGGTGGGCTACGATTCGCTTTTTACCTTCCTTTATTCGATAAGGGAGGGCACCCCGGCGGCGAAGATGCCGGACCAGATCCCGCGCGATGAAAAGCAGCGGCGCTTCGACGCGCTCGTGGAGCTGCAGACGCAAAAGGGCTTCGAGCGCAACGCCGCGATGAAGGGAACGGAGCTGACCGTGCTCGTCGACGAAGTCAAGTCGGACGCGCCCGGCGGGCTGAAGCTGCTTTCTTCCCGCACGGACGGCAACAAGATCGTCGAGTTCGCCGGTCCCGCGGAGCTTTACGGGAACTACGCGCGCGTCCGCGTCACCGAGCCGATGAGCTGGCTGCTTAAGGGCGAGCTTATCGCGGAAAAATAAAACGGAAACGGAAGAGAAACAATGCCGAGATCACCGATGATCCTTCAATATCTTGCCGTCAAGGAGAAGCACCCGGACCACATCCTTTTTTTCAGGCTGGGCGATTTCTACGAGATGTTCTTTGACGACGCGAAGCTCGCCTCCGGCGTGCTCGACCTCGTGCTGACAGGCAGGGACTGCGGAGACGGCGAACGCGCTCCGATGTGCGGCGTTCCTTACCACGCCTGCGACGCGTATATAGCCAAGCTGATCGCGAAGGGCTACAAGGTCGCTATCTGCGAGCAGATGGAGAACCCCGCGAACGTGAAGGGCATAGTTCGCCGCGAGGTCATCCGCATCGTGACCCCCGGCACCGTAATGAGCCCCGATTCGCTCGAGGAGGGGAAGAACAACTACATCGCGTCCGTCCATTCGTCCGATGACGGGCTCGGCATGTGCTTCGCGGATATAACGACCGGCACTCTCTGCTGTCTGACCGACGGCTCCGAAAAACGCGCCGAAAAGATAATCAACGAGCTGGGGCGCTTTTCGCCGAGCGAGGTCATCCTTTCCGCCGCGACAAAGCCTATCAGGGAGGTCGCGGACTTCCTCGACCGCCGCACCGGCACCGTCATAACCTACGGAACGGGCGACGCGAACCTCGACAGCTGTATCCGTATCGTCGAGGATCACTTTCACAAAAACGTGCTCGCGCTCGGCATCAGCGCTATGCCGGCGGTGATAATCGCGCTCGGCGGTCTGCTCGATTACCTGAGCGAAACGCAGATGACCGCGATCGCGAACATAACGGATATAACCTTCGTCAGCGAGGATCAGTATATGCTCCTCGACGTCAGCACGCGCCGCAACCTCGAGCTCTGCGAAACGATGCGTTCCGGCGAAAAGAAAGGCTCGCTGCTCCACGTGCTCGACCGCACGAAGACCCCGATGGGCAAGCGTATGCTGCGCGGCTCGCTCGAAAAGCCGCTGATGAAGCCGGAATACATATCCATGAGGCTCAACGCGGTCGAAGCGCTGCTTGCCGACAGCATAAATTTAAGCTCACTGCGCGAAACCATGAGCGGCGTGCGCGATATCGAGCGCCTCGCCGCGCGCATCGCGTATAAGACCGCGGGTGCGAAGGAGCTCCGCGCGCTCTGCCTTTCGCTTATGCCGCTGCCGGAGCTGAAAGCCACGCTCGCCGGCTTTGAAGACCCCATGCTTCAGTCGCTCTGCGAGTGCGTCGATACCCTCGAGGACGTCTGTTCCGACATCGACCGCACGATAACCGACGATCCGCCGGTCTCCGTCCGCGAGGGAGGCTTCGTCCGCGACGGAGTCGATTCCGAGCTCGACGAGCTGCGCGGACTGCTCAAAAACCTGCGCGGCGTTCTCGCCTCCATCGAGGAGCGCGAGCGCGAAGCGACCGGCATAAAAAACCTGAAAGTCAAATATAACAAAGTCTTCGGCTACTACATAGACGTTACTAATATGTATAAGAACCTCGTGCCGGAGCATTACATACGCAAGCAGACGCTTGTCGGCGGCGAACGCTACGTCACCGAGGAGCTGAAGGAGCTCGAGGTGAAGATTTCCACCGCGGACGAGCGCATAAACGATATTGAATACGGCGTCTTCACCGCGCTCATCGAAAGGGTGGGAAAGGAGCTTTCGCGTATGCAGGCGACGGCGTCGGCGGTCGCGATGGTCGATATGCTCTGTTCCTTCGCGGCGGTCTCCTCGTCGAACAGATACGTCAAGCCGGAGATAGTCGCCGAGGGCGTTACCGAGATATGCGACGGCAGGCACCCGGTCGTCGAGAATATGCTGCCGGACGGGCTCTTCGTCCCGAACGATACGAAGCTCGACCTCGATAAGAATATGATCGCGATAATCACCGGCCCGAATATGGCGGGCAAATCGACCTATATGCGGCAGGTCGCGCTCATCACGATAATGGCGCAGATAGGCTGCTTCGTTCCCGCGTCGAAGGCGAAAATCGGCATCGCAGACAAGGTCTTCACCCGCGTTGGCGCGTCGGACGACCTTTCGATGGGGCAGTCGACCTTTATGGTTGAGATGAGCGAGGTCGCTTACATATTGAAAAACGCCACGCGGCAGAGCCTCGTCATCTTCGACGAGATCGGGCGCGGAACATCCACTTACGACGGAATGAGCATTGCCAGAGCCGTCATCGATTACGTTGCCGACGTCACGAAGTGCCGCACGCTCTTTGCCACGCATTACCACGAAATAACAGATCTTGAGGCGGAAATGCCCTGCGTCAAGAACTATAATATAACAGTCAAGAAGCGCGATAAGCTTGTTTTCCTGCGCAAGATAGTCCGCGGCAGAGCGGACGACAGCTACGGCATCGAGGTCGCCGACCTCGCGGGCGTTCCGCAGGCGGTCACCGACCGGGCGCGGCAGATACTCAAAAGCCTCGAGGCGAACGGCGTCGAAAGACGCGCTCCGGCTCCCGTTCCGCAGCGCGAAGCCGTCGGCGTCAAGGGCGCGGAGCTTATCGGAAAGCTGCGCAGAGTGCAGGCGGACACGCTTTCGCCGATAGAGGCGCTGAAGCTTCTTTATGAGCTTTCCGCGGAAGCAAAGGAGGCGGAGGAAGAATGATAAAGGTACTCCCGAGTTACGTTGCCGAGCTTATCGCCGCCGGAGAGGTCGTCGACAGACCCGTTTCCGTCGTCAAGGAGCTTGTTGAAAACAGCATAGACGCCGGCGCGACGGACATCACCGTCGAGATAAAAGACGGCGGCATAACATATATCCGCGTCAGCGATAACGGCTGCGGCATCCCGCGCGACGAGGTCCCGACGGCGTTCCTGCGCCACGCGACGAGCAAGCTGCAGAACCCGGACCAGCTCAACAGCATAACCACGCTCGGATTCCGCGGCGAGGCGCTCGCCGCCATATCCGCGGTATCGCGCACCGATATGATAACGAAATGCGCGTCCGACGAAACCGGCACCGCCGTGAAATTCGTCGCCGGCGACCTCGATTCATGCGAGGAAGCGGGCTGCCCGACGGGCACGACCGTGATCGTGCGCGACCTGTTTTTCTCAACTCCGGCGCGTATGAAGTTCCTGAAAAAGGACGCTTCGGAGGCCGCCGCCGTCGCTTCGTTCATGGACAGAGTCGCTCTTGCGAACCCCTCCGTCGCCTTCAAGTTCATCAAAAACGGCAGCGAGGAGATGCGCACCCCGGGCGACGGCCGCCTCGATACGACGGTGAACGCCGTCTTCGGCAGAAAGTTCGCGGAAACGCTCCTTCCGGTCGGCGGCAGCAGCTGGGGTATAGACGTCAGCGGCTTCACGTCGCAGCCTGCGTATCCGAGGGCGAACCGCACGATGCAGATATTCTTCGTCAACGGCAGGCTTGTCAGATCGAAGACCTTCGCCGCCGCGCTCGACGCGGCGTACGCGAACCTCGTTCCTTCCGGCAGATTCGCCGCCTGTGTCCTTAATCTGAATCTCAATCCCGCGCTGGTGGATATAAACGTGCATCCGGCGAAGCTGGAGGTCAGATTCGTCGACGACCACGCGGTCTTCGACGCGATCTATAACGCCGTCAAAAGCGCTCTCTACGGCAAAAAGGACGAAAGCGGCGTAACGCCGTCGAAATACGCCGATCTGCAGGAGATAAAGCATTACGTTATGAACGCCGCGCCGGTCCGCAGCATTTTCGCCGCGCCGGTCAATAACGCTCCCGCCGAGCAGACGACGATACCGGAGACCGACGCCCGCATCAGCGTGCCGAAGGTCGCCTCTTTTCCCGCGGGGGGCACGGAACCGCACGGCAATCGCGATACCGTCTCCGCTCCCGAGCCCGTTCCCGCGCCGCCGGCGCCGGACGTGCCCCGCGCCGACGCGCAGCCTGCGCAGGCTCCGCGCGATATTCCGTCCTCAGCGGAAACAATACCCGAAACGGAAATAATAACTGAAAATAAAACGGAAATCCCTCAGGAACCGACAAAATCCGACGCGCTTCACGGCTATAATTACGTCGGAGAGATCTACAGGACCTATCTCATATTCGAATCGGAGTCCGGCGTTCTTTTCGTCGATAAGCACGCCGCGCACGAGCGCATCATATTCAACAGGCTCAAGAAGCGCTTCAATCCCGATTCCGACGCGCAGCTTCTGCTTTCGCCGGTCACGGTTCCGCTGGATAAAACGGACGCGCGAACGATACTCGACAACGTCTCCGTGCTCGCGCAGCTCGGCTTTGACGTCGAGGACTTCGGCGCGGGGCAGATAACCGTTCGCAGCGTTCCCGTAAAGCTCGACGACGACGACGTCGCTTCGCTCCTGCAGATAATGGCGGATAAACTGCCCAAGGGCGGCAAGCGCAGCGTCGGAGAGGCGTTTTACGACGACGTCCTCCACTCGGTCGCGTGCAAAGCCGCCGTGAAAGCCGGCAGGCGCAGCAGCGACGAGGACGCCGCGGACATCCTCCGGATGCTCGAGGAGGATCCCGACGCGCGCTTCTGTCCGCACGGGCGCCCCGTATGCTTTGAAATAAAGCGCGGCGACCTGGACAAGCAGTTCCTGCGCGCCTGATATGGATAAAACGAAGAAACCGGCGCTGCTCGTCATATGCGGCCCGACCGCGGCGGGGAAGACCGCTGTGGCGGTCGAAACGACGAAGCTGCTCGGCGGCGCGATAGTCTCCGCCGATTCGATGCAGATATATAAGGAGCTTTCCGTAGGCACCGCCAAGCCGACCCCGGAGGAGCTGGACGGCGTTGAATGCCGCCTCATCGACTTCGTGGAGCCGGACGGCGAATATAACGTTTTCCGCTTCAAGAACGACGCGGAAAGAGAGATAGACGACCTGCTTTCCGCCGGCAAGGCGCCGATACTTTGCGGCGGCACGGGGCTGTATATCGACATGCTGACTTCAAACACCGCGCTTTCGGACGAAAGCAGCGACGAAGCCGTCCGCGCGGAGCTGAAAAAGCAGGCGGACGAGCTCGGGAGCGCAGAGCTCCATCGTCAACTCGCTGAGGTTGACGAGCCTTCCGCCGAGCGCATTCATCCGAACGATAAGAAGCGCGTTATCCGCGCGCTTGAGATATACCGAGTGACCGGCAAGCCGCAGAGCGTCTGGGATGCGGAATCGGTGCGCGAGAGCCGCTATTCGGTCTGCAGGGTGCTGATAACCTGCCGCGACAGGGCGAAGCTTTACGAGCGTATCGACAGGCGCGTCGACGCTATGCTCGCGTCGGGACTGCTCGACGAGGCGAGGCGCGTTTTTGAAAACTACGACGCCGAAAAGATCTCCGCCATCGGTTACCCCGAGCTTTTCGCGTATTTCCGCGGCGAGTGCGGGCTCGACGAAGCCGTCGCGAAGATAAAGCAATACAGCCGAAACTACGCAAAACGCCAGCTGACGTGGTTCCGAAGAGGCGAATATGCGGGCGAGTTTTTCACCGACGAGCGCTCCTTGAAAGAGATCGCCGCCGATATATCCGGACTTTTCACCGCCTCGGGCGGCTAAAGCATACAGACGAAAGGAGTAGGCTATGCAAAAAGCGCAGAACTTACAGGACCTCTTCCTCAACGCATGCAGAAAAGACAATACGCAGGTGACGGTCTTCCTGAAAAACGGTTTTCAGTTCAACGGAGTTGTCAAGGCGTTTGACAGCTTTACCGTTCTGCTGATCTCCGGAGGGAAGCAGATGATGGTTTATAAGCACGCCATATCGACCGTCGTTCCCTCCGGCTGCGTAAATATGGAGCGCGTTGAAGAGGAGTAATCAGCCTAAGAGGGTGAAGGAGAGTTGAGAAACAACTCCGGCAGATTCATATCCATTATCGCGTCCGTGCTGTTGATAGGCTACGTTGCCTATAACATCTTCAATCTTGCCTACGATCCCGTCAAGACGGAGCGTGCTCTGAAGGTGAAGGTGGATGACAGTATCACGGTCGCGGGCGTTGCGCTACGCTCAGAAAGGCTCGTCGACACCTTCTCGGACGGGATCGTTGATTATCTTGTCAGCGACGGAGCGAGGGTCGCTAAGGGCGAACGCATAGCAAGAATATACTCCTCCGCGTCCGGGGCGGACGTTGAGGAGCAGCTTCGCGTTACAGAAGCGGAGATAGCGCGTCTTGAAGCGGCGCTCGGCGCTCAGGGCACCGGCGTGGACGCCTACTCGATAGAGAATAATATCCGCGGCGGGCTTGCGGAGCTTGCCGACGCCTGCCGCGAGGGCAAGCTGAAAAACGCCGATTCCGTGATGGACGAGGTGCTGACAGGGTTCAATATGCGTCAGGTCGTGCAGGGAAACGTCGGAGGTTTCACAACGCGCCTTGAGGAGCTTAAATCCGAACGCGACAGGCTGCGCGAGGCGCGCGCCGACGATTATGACACGGTCACCTCTCCGGATTCGGGCTTTTTCGTCAGCTATACGGACTCATTTGAAAACCTTGTCGACTATGAAACGATAACCGAGCTTACGCCGAAGGAGATCGCGGAGCTTTGCGAACGGACCCCAGAGGTTTCGGACGGCTCCGGCTCCGGCAAGCTTATAGATCAGTACGAGTGGTTTTACGTCGCGACCGTTTCCGAGCAGGAGGCGGAGCGGCTCGAAGTCGGCAAAACGCTGCCCGTGAGGTTTTCGTCCTCGCTCGCTTATGACGTGTATTTCACCGTCGAAAAGCTTGAGAAGGACGACGACGGCAACCGGGCGGTGATTTTCTCCTGCAATAACGTTAACAGCGAGCTCGCGTGCGTGCGCACGGACAAAGCGACGGTGAAGCTGAACACCTTTTCCGGGATCAGGGTAAGCTCCGACGCGCTCCGCGTTGTCGACGGCGAACAGGGCGTATATATCGCCCGCGGGCAGAAGGTCGCGTTCCGCAAGGTCGAGCCGATCTATACCGGCGAGGGCTACGTTATCTCCGGGATACGGAAGGACGACGCGACCGTGCTCCAGCTTTACGACGATATTATAATCGGCGGCAGGGATATGTACGCCGGAAAGCTTATCTGATCGGAGGAAACAATGGGAATATCCGATAACATCGCGGCGGTCAGGGCGAACATAAGCGAAGCGGCGTTGAGAGCCGGCAGGACGCCGGAGGACGTTACGCTCGCCGCGGTGACGAAATTTCAGAGCGCCGAGCGCGTCAACGAAGCGCTCGCGGCGGGCGTCCGCGTGATCGCGGAAAACCGCGCGCAGGAGCTTGCGGAAAAGTATCCGCTGCTCGATAAGCCCGAGGGACTGCGGATACACTTCATCGGGCATCTGCAGAAGAATAAGATAAAGTATATCATCGACAAGGTCGATATGGTCCAGAGCGTCGATACCGTCGAGCTGGCGCAGGCTTTGTCGGACGCCTGCGAAAAGCAGGGCAGGGAGCTCGATGTGCTCGTTCAGGTGAATATCGGCAACGAACCGCAGAAGTCCGGCTTCGCCGTTTCGGAAGCGGTTTCGGCCGCCGTAGAGATCGCGTCCGTACCGCGTCTTAGACTGCGCGGATTGATGGCGATCCTCCCGCTCGGCGTCGAAAAAACGGAAGCTATGAAACTTTTTTCCGAAATGTGCAAACTGTTTCTTGACATACGGGGCAAAATAAGAGATAATAAACATATAAGTATACTGTCGATGGGTATGACCGACGACTATGAATGGGCGGTCGAAGGCGGCTCGACCCTTGTCAGGGTAGGCAGAGCGATATTCGGCGAAAGAAACTGATAAAAAACTTATAAAGGAGAACGGAATATGGGAATCGGAGACAAGCTCAAGAAAATGTTCATCTACGATGAAGAGGATGACGAAATAGAAACCGTCGCGTCCGGCAGGGAAGAGGAAACGAACGTAAAGCAGTTGACGGAGGTCCCGAGAGGGAACAAGGTCGTCAATATCCACGCCACAACTCAGCTGCAGGTCGTTCTGGTCAAGCCCGAGGTGTTCGAGGATGCCAGCGCCATCGCCGACCACCTCAACGAAAAGCGCACCGTCGTTCTCAACCTCGAGAACACAGGCAAAGAAATCTCCCGCAGGCTGATAGACTTCCTCAGCGGCGTCGCTTACGCAAACAGAGGCAAGATTCAGCGCGTCGCCCACAGTACGTATCTTATCACACCTTACAACGTCGGCATCATGGGCGACCTGCTCGACGAGCTGGAGAACAGCGGATTGTTCTGATTCAAACGCAAGCGGGCGTCTTTCCGCCCGCCGTGACAAAAATAAAAAGTAGGGGGCTGTAAATGATTTATCCGAAGGACATCAAAGCGAAGCAGTTTTCAAAGGGCTTCAGCGGCTATAAGATGGAAGAGGTCGACGTGTTTCTTGACGAGGTCGCCAAGGACTACGAAAAGATGCTCACCGATAACGCCGAGCTGATAAAGAAGATCGAGATCGTCGTTGCGAAGCTCGAGGAGTATCGCGGCAACGAGGAGTCTATTTCCAACGCCCTTCTCAACGCTCAGAAGATCAACGAGCAGGTCATCAGAGAGGGCAAGAACAAGGCCGACCTCATCATAAGAGAAGCGACCTTCAAGGCGGAGCGCCTTGTCAAGAACGCGCAGAAGGACGTCGAGCAGGAGCAGGAGACGCTGAACATACTCCGCAGGGAGGTCTCCGATTTCCGCGCCAGACTTTTCGCGATTTACCGCAGCCATCTCGATATGATCGATTCGCTGCCCTACGTTGAGGATGAACCTGAAGAGCCCGCGCCCGAGCTGCCGGCCGAGGAGCCGGAGCAGCCCGCGCCGGAAGCGCCCGCCGCTCCCGAAGAACCCGCCGCGCCCGTCGCGGAGCCGGAAGCGCCCGCGGATGACGACGTCGTCGTTTTCACGCCCGAAGAAATCGCCGCTCCGGCGGCGGAGACTCCCACCGCGCCCGCGGACGACGCGGAGCCCGAAGACTCCGACGACGGTCAGCTTCTTTTCGGCAGCGCCGCCGAGAGGTACAAGGATATCGATATCAACTTCGGTCCCGACTACGATATAAACAAAGACTAAAACAGCGGGCTGCGGGACGCCCCGTTCCGCCGCCCAATTCATTTTTGGGAGCAGAGAAAAAATGCAAGAAATGCAGCCTGATTACAACACCACTCTTAATTTACCCAAGACCGATTTCCCGATGCGCGCCAACCTGCCGCAGAGGGAGCCGGAGCTTCTCGCGAAGCAACAGAAGGATAGCTTTTACAATGCCCTCATTAAACATAATGAGGGTAAACCCTTGTATGTGCTTCACGACGGACCGCCTTACGCCAACGGCGATATACATCTCGGTCACGCGCTCAACAAGGTTCTGAAGGACATCATCGTCCGCTACAAGAATATGGCGGGCTATTGTTCCCCTTACATACCCGGCTGGGACACCCACGGTCTGCCGATCGAAAGACAGGTCATCAAGAAGTACGGCCCGCCGAGAGGGGACATAGTCGGCTTCCGCAGACACTGCCGCGAGTTCGCGCTGCAGTACGTTGAAACGCAGAAGGAGCAGTTCAGACGCCTCGGCGTCATCGGCCGCTTCGAGAAGCCCTATCTTACCCTCAACCCCGAGTTCGAGGCGAAGCAGATCGAAATCTTCGGCAAAATGGCGGAGAAGGGCTATATCTACAAGGGCCTGAAGCCCGTTTACTGGTGCCCCGCCGACGAGACCGCGCTCGCGGAAGCGGAGATCGAGTATTCCGACGATAAGTGCGACTCCATCTACGTCAAGTTCGCCGTCGCGGACGACAAGGGCAAGCTGGCTCAGTACGGCGTCGACCTCGCGAAGACCTATTTCGTTATCTGGACGACTACGACCTGGACCCTCCCGGGCAACCTTGCGATCTGCCTCGGTCCGGAGTTTGAATACAACATAGTTTCCGCGAACAGCGAATACTATATTATGGCGAAGGAACTCACAGAGAGCTCGATGAAGGCCGCCGGCATAGGCGATTACACCGTCGCCGCCTCCGGCATCAAGGGCAGCGAGTTCGAGTATATGACCGCGAAGCACCCCTTCCTCGACCGTGATTCGCTGATCATCGTCGGCGACCACGTCACGCTCGAGAGCGGTACCGGCTGCGTACACACCGCGCCCGGACACGGCGAAGAGGACTTCGTCGTCTGCAAAAACTATCCAGAGATCGGCATCGTCGTTCCCGTTGACGGAAAGGGCAGACTCACCGATGACGCGGGTCGTTTCGCCGGACTCAAAACGGACGAGGCGAATAAGGAGATCGCCGCGTATCTGAAGGAAACCGGCGCCCTCTTCGCGATAGAGGAGATAATCCACCCCTATCCGCATTGCTGGCGCTGCCATAACCCGATAATCTACCGCGCGACCGAGCAGTGGTTC
Organism: Clostridia bacterium; assembly: GCA_017453725.1. Lineage (GTDB taxonomy): Bacteria > Bacillota > Clostridia > Oscillospirales > RGIG8002 > RGIG8002. The sequence continues at coordinate 14,078 of JAFTEJ010000107.1, forward strand.
TGCTCCGTCGAAGCGATAAAGCCGCAGACGATGGAAGCTATTTCCACCGTCGAGTGGATGCCCAAGTGGGGCGAGGAAAGAATCCGCTCCATGGTCAGCGACCGCGCCGACTGGTGCATTTCGCGCCAGCGCATCTGGGGCGTTCCGATCCCGATTTTCTACTGCGAGGAATGCGGTCACGAGCATATAGACCCCGCGGCGATCAAAGCCGTCGCCGACCTTTTCCGCACGGAAGGCTCCGACGCGTGGTACTCCAAGGACGCGGCGGACATCCTCCCGAAGGGCACGAAGTGCTCGAAGTGCGGCTGCGAAAGCTTCCGCAAAGAAACCGACATAATGGACGTCTGGTTCGACTCCGGCAGCTCGCACGCCGCCGTCCTCAGCGAAGAGAACGGGCTTTCCGAGCCCTGCGACCTTTACCTTGAAGGCAACGACCAGTACAGGGGCTGGTTCCAGTCGTCGCTGCTGACCTCAGTCGCCACCGCCGGCGTCGCGCCCTACCGCAGCGTACTCACTCACGGTATGATAATCGACCTCGAGGGCAGGAAGATGTCGAAGTCGCTCGGCAACGGCATCTCGCCTCAGGACATAATCAAGGAATACGGCGCCGACATACTGCGCCTGTGGATCTCCTCAGCCGACTACCGCAACGACGTCAAGGTCTCCAAGGAGATACTCAAGCAGCTCGCGGAGGTCTACCGCAAGATCAGGAACACCGAGCGTTTCGTCCTCGGCAACATTTACGACTTCGACCCGGAGAAGGACGCCGTCCCGTTCGAGGAGCTTACCGAGCTGGACAAGTGGGCGTGCTACGCGCTCGACGCGCTTGTCGACAAGGCGGCGAAGGCTTACGACGCCTTCGATTTCCACGTCATCTACCACGCCGTTTACGGCTTCTGCGTGCTCGATATGTCGTCCTTCTACCTCGATATAATCAAGGACAGGCTCTACGTCGAGAAGGCGGATTCGCTCTCCCGCAGAGCCGCGCAGACGGTCATATACAAAGTGCTTAACGCGATCGTCAAGATCGTCGCGCCGATACTGCCCTTCACCTCGGAGGAGGCGTGGCAGCAAATCAGACACACCGCCGGCGAGGACGCCGAGAGCGTATTCTTCAACGAATTCCCGAAGGCGCAGGGCCTTTCCGCGCCCGCGGAGTTTGCGGAGAAATGGGATAAGATCATCGCCGTTCGCGGCGACGTGCAGAAGGCGCTTGAGCTCGCCCGCGCCGAGAAGCGCATAGGCGCTTCGCTCGAAGCGGTCGTCACCGTCTACGCGGACGCGGAGGAAAAGGCGTTCCTTGACTCCGTGCCCGACCTCGCGCAGCTCTTCATCGTCTCCGGCGTGAAGATAAGCTCCGAAGCCGCGCCCGAAGACGCCGTCAAGGGCGAGAACGCGGGCGTTTCCGTCCTCGTCGCGAAGGCTGATGGCGAAAAGTGCGCCCGCTGCTGGGCTTACACCGGCGACGTCGGCTGCGACGAAAAGCACCCGACCCTCTGCAAGCGCTGCGCGTCGATAATCGGCTGACCGCCGCCGACCGCAACCGACACCCGGGCGGCAGGCGTTTTCGCCGGCCGTCTCAAAGGAGAAAGCAAATGCTCTTGTTCTTTCTGCTTTCCGCCGCGCTCGTCGCCGCGGATCAGATAACGAAGGCGCTCGCCGTCGCGTACCTCAAGCCGGTCACGACCGTTCCGCTGATACGGGACGTGCTCCACCTGACCTACCGCGAGAATACAGGCGCTGCGTTCAGCATACTCAGCGGTTTCCGCTGGGGTTTCGTGATCCTCGCGGTCATAGTCTGCGGGATATTAATCTATTTCAACGCGTCGCGCAAGCTTGACTCAAAGTTGTTTTACGCCTCGTCGATACTCGTCGTCGCGGGCGCGATAGGCAACGTCATCGACCGTATCGCGACCGGCGCGGTCGTCGATTTCATCGATTTCCGGCTGATAGACTTCCCGGTGTTCAACTTCGCGGATATATGCCTTACGGTCGGGGTCGCGCTGATGTTCATATACTTCCTGTTTTTCTACGGCAGGGACAACAAGACCGCGAAGACGGAGGATACCTCGGATGAGGATAACCGTAACTGAAGAAATCGCGGGAACGCGGCTCGACGCGGTCGTTTCCGCCTCCGGCGGGTTTTCGCGCTCCGCGGCGCAGAAGCTCATCGAATCCGGCGCGGTCGAGCTCAACGGCTCGGCCGTCACCGCGAAGAATCACAAGACGAAGGCCGGCGACGAGATCGTTGTCACGCCGCCCGAGGCCGAACCGCTCGATATGGCGCCGGCTGAGATACCGCTTTCGGTGCTCTACGAGGACTCCGACCTGCTCGTCGTGGACAAGCCCGTAGGAATGGTCGTTCATCCCGCGCCCGGCAACTATTCGGATACGCTCGTCAACGCGCTGCTCGCGCACTGCGGCGATTCGCTTTCCGGCATAAACGGAGTGATGCGTCCCGGCATTATCCACCGCATAGATAAAGAAACGAGCGGCGTCCTGCTCGTCGCGAAGAACGATAAGGCGCACCTTTCGCTCGCGGAGCAGATAAAGGAGCACACGGCGCGCAGGGAATACCTCGCCGTCGTCCACGGCGTCTTCCCGAAAAAGGAGGGCACCGTCAACGCGCCTATAGGCCGCAGCCGCGCCGACCGCAAGAAGATGGCGGTCACCGCCATCAACTCCAAGCCGGCGGTCACGCACTACACGGTGCTCGAGGAATTCGATAAGTATTCGCTGATCCTCTGCCGCCTCGAAACCGGCAGAACGCACCAGATCCGCGTCCATATGGCGCATATAGGACACCCCGTCGCGGGGGATAAGCAGTACGGACGGGCGACAGACCTGCCGCTCACGCACCAGTGCCTCCACGCGGTCAGGATAACCTTCCGCCACCCATCGACGGGCGAGGAGATGACGGTCGAAGCGCCGCTGCCCGACTATTTCGCCGAAACGCTCGGCGTTTTGAGAAAGGAATAACGCTGATGGAAAAAGAGAAGCTGACAGAGCTTGCCGTCTTTGCCGAAAAGGTCAGACTTATTGCGCTTGAGGGCATCTATAACGCCGCGTCGGGACATCCGGGCGGCTCGCTCTCGATCGCGGACGTCGTGACTTATCTTTATAACTGCGAAATGCGCGTCCGTCCCGATCAGCCGGACTGGGAGGACAGGGACAGGTTCGTCCTCTCGAAGGGGCACTGCGCTCCGGCGCTTTACGCCGCGCTCGGTCTGAAGGGTTACTTCGACGTCGCCGAGGTCGCGAATCTCCGCAAGCTGGGGCATTTCCTTCAGGGGCATCCGGATATGAAGGGCGTTCCCGGCGTGGATATGTCTACCGGCTCGCTGGGGCAGGGCATTTCCGCCGCCTGCGGAATGGCGCTCGCCGCGAAGCGTGACGGCAGGGACTACCGCGTTTACACTATCGTCGGCGACGGCGAAAGCCAGGAGGGGCAGGTCTACGAGGCCCTGATGTTCGCCGCGCACTATGATCTCGATAACCTCGTCGTTATGATCGACTATAACGGACTTCAGATAGACGGCGATATAACGAAGGTGATGTCGCCGCTTCCGTTCGCGGATAAGCTCGCCGCCTTCAACTTCAACGTCTTCGAGGCGGACGGGCACGATTTCGAATCCATCGCCGCCGCGCTTGACGCCGCGAGAGCCGCGAAGGGGAAACCGAGCGGCATAATCTTCCGCACCGTCAAGGGCAAGGGCGTTTCGTTTATGGAAAACAATCCCGCCTGGCACGGCAACGCTCCCAAGCAGGAGCAGTACGAGCTCGCGAAGGCAGAGCTTGAGGCGCGGCTCGAAGCGGCGCGGAAGGGGGAGCTTAAATGAAAGCAACGAGAGAAAGCTACGGGCTGACGCTCGCGGAGCTCGGCGAGACCAACAGGGACATAGTCGTGCTCGACGCCGACCTTTCCGGCTCGACCAAGACCGCGATCTTCGGCAAGAAGTTCCCCGAGAGGTTCTTCAACTGCGGCATCGCCGAGGGCAATATGATGTCCGTCGCGGCGGGGCTCGCCGCCTGCGGCAAGACGGTTTTCGCCAGCTCCTTCGCGATGTTCGCGACGGGCAGGGCGTTCGAGCAGATAAGAAACTCGATATGCTATCCCGGCCTTAACGTAAAGATAGCCGCTTCGCACGCCGGCGTTTCGGTCGGCGAGGACGGCGCCACCCACCAGTGCATAGAAGACATATCCATCATGCGTTCGATCCCAGGTATGGTCGTCGTCAGCCCCGCGGACGACGCGGAGGCATGCGCGGCGGTACGCGCCGCCGTCGAGTATGACGGACCTATGTATATCCGCCTCGGCAGACTCGTTTATCCGGACGTCTACACGCCGGAGACCTGCAATTTCAAGCTCGGCAAGGGCGACGTCCTTCGCGACGGCTCCGACGTTACCCTCGTAGCGACCGGGCTTATGCTTTCCGAAGCGCTCATCGCCGCCGACCTGCTCGAAAAAGAAGGCGTCAGCGCGGCGGTCATCAACATCTCCACGATAAAGCCCATCGACGCGGAGCTGCTCGTCAAATACGCCCGGAAGACCGGCTGCGTCGTCACCGCCGAGGAGCATAATATCATCGGCGGACTCGGCTCCGCGGTCTGCGAAGCGCTCAGCGAGCACTATCCCGTCCCCGTCAGCCGCGTCGGCGTGAACGACGTCTTCGGCATAAGCGGCAAGGCGAAGGAAGTCCTCGCGTACTTCGGGCTCACCGGAGAAAACATCGCCGAAAGAGCGCGTATGATAATGAAAATGAAAGGCTGACCGCCTTTACCGTCAAACGGTTATTCGCAGAACGCGCGCGGCATAGCCGACGGCGTAATCACTGTGTTATTTTATTAAACGGAGGAAATACAATGAACAAAAAGACCATTGAAGACATGAACCTGGATGGCAAAAAAGTCCTCGTAAGATGCGACTTCAACGTGCCCGTGAAGGACGGCGTCATCACCTCGGACAAGAGGATCACCGGCGCCCTGCCGACCATCAAGTACCTTGTCGGAAAGAACTGCAAAGTCATCCTTTGCTCCCACATGGGCAAGCCCCACAACATCTTCGACGCGGAGCTGAAGCTCAACAAGAAGGAGATCGCGAAGATCGCCGAGCTCCCCGAGGCCGAGCAGGAAGCCGCCACCGCCGCCGCGCTTGAAAAAGCGAAGGGCGATAAGAAAAAGTTTTCCCTCAAGATAGTTGCCGATAAGCTCAACGAGTATCTCGGCGGCATAGTCACCTTCGCCGAGGACACCGTCGGCGAGGACGCGCAGGCGAAGGTCGCGGCGCTCGAGCCCGGCAAGATCGTCCTGCTTGAAAACACCCGCTTCACCAAGGCGGAGGAGAAGAACGATCCCGAGTTCTCCAAGCAGCTCGCCTCGCTCGCCGAAGTCTTCGTCAACGACGCGTTCGGCACCGCA
>JAFTEJ010000108.1 GCA_017453725.1 Clostridia bacterium
ATATGTCGTCCGTAGGCTGATAAACGGTTACGGTCCTTGTGGTCACGCGCGAGATGAGCGTCATCAGGCTGTAACGGCTGTTCAGCCCGAACGGAACGCACATACGCGCGAATGGTATGATCCACAGGAATACCGATACCCTGCGCGGTATGAACTTTATCCTCCTGATGAGCAGCACGAGCAGCCCCGTAACGGTGGCGATGATGCTCATATTGAAGATCCAGTAGCATAATTCTCCGGGCATAGCGGTCACCTTTTCTCGATGAGGCTTTTGAGCTCGTCGATTTCGAGCTCCGAGAGCTCCTCGTCCTCCAGCAGCGCGGAAAAAAGCGCCTTGCGCGAGCCGCCGAAGACCTTGTTGAGCAGCGACGTCGCCTCCTTCTTCCGGATTTCCTCCTGAGAGACGAGGGGAGTGCAGATGAAGCCGGGCTCGTCGCGCCTGATAAAGCCCTTCGCTTCAAGCTTTTTTATTACAGTGTAGGTCGTGTTCTTGTTCCAGCCGATGGAATCCGCGGCGATAAGGCTGATTTCCTTGGCGGACAAGGGACCTCGCTCCCAGATTATCTCCATCACCTTCGCCTCGCTGTCGAAAAGTTTCTCTTTCATGTATGTCACCTCCGGACTATTACCGTAGTCTACACTATCACAGTAGTCTGAATTTGTCAAGAGGTTTTTTGAAAAAAATTAAACCGCCCGTATTGGGCGGTTGTACTGACGGGAAATCCGACTTTGGTTGCGGCGTGTGAATCTTCGCTTTGAGTCTGCCGAATCAGGGCGCTTGCTTACCGCTTTTTATAAATCAGCAGCTCGGGATGGGCGCCGTTTTCGCCGTAGGAGCAGACGATGATAAAAGTTGTGTCGGCAAGAACGCCGAAGCACGTTCCTTCGCCTTCGATTTGTGCGCCGAGGTATATTTTTGTGTCGTCAAGCAGTTTTACGTTTTCGCCGCTCGGGAGCGGATAGGCGAGATTGACGTAGAATCCGGCAAGCTCATAAAGCGCGTCTGCAGTCGGTATACCGTTCGCTTTGAGCAGGGAATTGATTTCGGCAAGCAGGGCGTTTTTGAACTCCGCGTACTTTTCCTTGCCGCCGGCTTTTATGTATTCCGCGGCGACGCAGGTCCCGCCGAAGGGCTTGCCGCACGTTTGCGAGCAGCCGCCGCATTTATCTTTGAAACCGCATCCGTCGCAGTTTGCTCCGCATATCGTGGACATATCAAACGCTCCTTTTTGTCGGATGTATAAATACCGATTCGTTAATATAACCATACCATACTCGTTCGGATAAATCAAGTGAAAGATAATCAGGAGTGGATTCGCAATAATTATTCCGCTTCGCGTTGCTCGCGTTTTCGGAGCTCGTTTCGAATCCCTCCTTCTCCGCCAAAAATAGAGCCGCCATAAAGGGCGTGCAAATTAGGGATAAGTCGGGTTTTGAACGGCTATTTCCCGCCCAATCTTCACAAAAAACAGCGGCCATACACCAAGTATGACCGCTGTTTTGTTGTTTTGCCTGAACGACAAATATCTCGTTCAAAACTGCTACGCATCTTAAAAAGAGAGGTTTTTGTGTCGGGCAAGGCGAAGACGCGCGGAAATACTTGATGTATTTCAAGCGCTTTCAACGCCGACCGGCGCGAAAAGATCCTTTTTAAGACCGGCATATCCCTAATTTGCGCGCCCTAAAGCAGCGGGATTTATGATATTATTCATCCGGAAAAACCGTCATTCCTTATCATACCCCGTCAGGTGCAGGACGCGGGAGGTGACGGCGGCGGTGGCGAGCCCCGTGACGGTTCCGGCGAGCGCGAGCAGCGGCAGGTACGAAAACACCGCCGCCGAGCTCATAAATACCGACGCGGCGGCGAGCTGCCCGACGTTGTGCAGCACCGCGCCGGCGACGCTTACTCCGAAGACGGATAGCTTCCCGCCGAAAGCGACGGTCAGCAGCCACATCGCCGTCATCGCGAGCAGTCCGCCCGTCAGCGAAAACGCCAGCGACGTGACCGAGCCGAAAAGCAGCGCCGAGAGCGTGCATTTCAGCGCCGTAACGCCGTAGGCGTAAGCCGGGCCGTAGGTCAGCAGCAGCACCAGCAGCGCGATACTCGAGAGCCCGAGCTTTATCCCCGGCAGCGGTATCAGCAGCGTGAGGGGAAGCAGGTGCTCGATGTATCCGAGTATCAGACAGAGCGCGGTCATCAGCCCGCAGACGGTCAGCTTCTTAACGCCGTTCCTCATAGCCTCACCCCGCGATCGCGTCGACGCCGGCTTCCGCGCCGACGATGCGGAGCGTGACTCCGTTCGGCAGGCAGACGGCGAGCTGTCCCGCCTTCGTCAGCCTTCCGGCGTGTACGCAGTCCCCGTTCGGGCAGGTCGCGGAGCTGAAAAACGCGCTCCCGTCCGCGATTGTAACCACGTTTTCGTAGTCGCCGTTGACGATATACTCCGCGTCCGCGTCGAGCGGAAGCGAGGCGAGCACCTCGCCGTTGCGGCTTATCTCGGCGTAAAGCCTGCCATCGTTCGCCTTCGGGAGCGTGAGCAGAAACACCGCCGCCGCGATAAGCAGCGCCGCGGCGATGACGAACGCGTCCCGCGCTTTGAACTTGAGGCTCAGCTTAGTTTTCATAGGTGTAATCTCCGCTCGTCAGCGTGAAGGCTTCGAAGTCCGCGCCGACGGTGTAAACGCGCCTGTCCTTCGTGATGAAGAGCGCGGAAATATTCTCCTCGCGGCACATGCGCACAGCGTTTTCGAGCCCGAGGCAGAAGAGCGCGGTCGATAGGTAATCGCCGCGCGCGCCGCTGTCGGTGACGACGGTCACGCTGCGCAGGTCGTTATCGACCGGGAGCCCGGTGAAGGCGTCGAAGATGTGGCAGTAGCGCGCGCCGTCCAGCTCGAAATAGCGCTCGTAGTCGCCGGAGGAGGTTATGTACTTATCCTTGAGCGGCAGGGTGCCGATGTATTCGCTCGCGGCGCCCTCCGGGTCGCGCACGCCGACGGTGTAGGCGCTGCCGTCCGGCTTTTCGCCGAGAACGTAAATGCTGCTGCCGACCTGCAGGAGCGCGGATGAAACACCGTCCGCCTTCAGCAGCTCGACCGCCTTGTCGGCGGCGTAACCCTTGGCGATACCGCCGAGGTCGCAGCTCATCCCGTCGCAGGAGAATCTCGCTTCGCTTCCTTCGACCGTCAGGTATTCGTATCCGACGCGGAGCATGGCGTCGGCGATTTCGTCGGAGGAGGGGAGCGTCGGGGAGCCGCCCGCGGCTTTGCCGGCGACGTCCCATAGGTCGGTAAGCGGCGCAACGGTTATGTCGAAAACGCCGCCGGACTCCGCGCAGTACGCGAGCGCCTCCTTCAGCAGCGCGGCGGTTTCGCCGCTCACCGCGGCGCCGTCCGTGCCGGAGGCGTTGAGCCTGCCTATGTCGCTGTCCGCCTTCGTGCGCGAAAGCCTGCCGTCGAGCTCCGTGACGAGCCGCCCGACCTTTTCGAGCGTTTCGTCGCCGCAGTAGGCGGTGACGGTGACGAAGGTATCCATCGCGAAGACCGTCGCCGTCCGCTGCCTGCCGGCGGCTTCGGAGCCGCCGTTTTCGGCGCAGGAGGCGAGGGCAAATACGAGCGTAAGCGCGGTCAGCGCCGCGAATATCCTTTTCATCGTGGTTCCCTCCGTTGGTTTTATATCTAATATAATAGCACGGTTTGCGAATTTTTCAAGCAAAACCGCACGTATTTTCTTGACATAACAGTCAGTTTGTGAGATAATTTCAAGCAGATATATGTGAAGACGCGTCCGCGCGTCCGTCTTTATACGAAAGGTACGGGAAAACTTATGAGAAAAGAGCTCGAAAAAACCTACGACCCCGGCAAGGTGGAGGACAGCATATACGACTTCTGGCTGAAGGGCGACTGCTTCTCCGCGAAGGTCGACCCCGCTAAGAAGCCCTACACCATCGTCATTCCGCCACCGAACGTGACCGGTCAGCTCCATATGGGACACGCCCTCGATGAAACGATGCAGGATATACTTATCCGCACGCGCCGTATGCAGGGCTATTCCGCGCTGTGGGTGCCGGGCACCGACCACGCCGGCATCGCCACGCAGATAGTCGTCGAAGCCGACCTGCGCAACAACGAGGGCAAAACGCGCTACGACCTCGGCAGAGAGCGCTTCGTCCGCCGCGTCTGGGACTGGAAGGAGCTTTACGGCAGCCGCATCCTCAAGCAGCTCCGCAAGCTCGGCTCCTCCTGCGACTGGAGCAGGGAGCGCTTCACGATGGACGAGGGCTGTTCCGAGGCGGTCAAGGAAGTCTTTGTCAACCTGTATAACAAAGGGCTCATCTACCGCGGCAACCGCATCATCAACTGGTGCCCGCACTGCGCGACGGCGCTGTCCGACGCGGAGGTGGAG
>JAFTEJ010000109.1 GCA_017453725.1 Clostridia bacterium
AACAGACAGCGGGTGTTCCGAAGAAGGGCGGCATGAACGCTGCGGGGACCGGCCGCGAATCATGTCAGGCGGGGAACCGAGCAGCATTAAACGGTACCCGTCTCGTGCAGCCGTAGGGCTGTCCTTCTTCGGGACACCCGCTCGTTTTTACAGAAAACGCCGTGAATCCCACATATGCGTACTGCCGCCGGCAGGACGCACGCGGAGGACACGTCGGCGTTTACTCCGTTCGACGTCATCGACGTTTGCTCTTTGGAGGCAGTATGAAACAGGCGCGTTACCGCAAATACCGTCCGGCGGACTTCTCGCAGGTCGCCGGTCAGCAGCAGGTCACCGTCACGCTCAGAAACGAGGTCGCCGGCGGCAATATGTCCCACGCCTATCTTTTCACCGGCGTTCGCGGCACCGGCAAGACCTCCTGCGCCCGTATACTCGCCAAGGCGGTCAACTGCCTTTCTCCGAAGGACGGCAACCCCTGCAACGAATGCGATATCTGCCGCGCCGTCGACAGCGGCACGCTGACCGACGTCATCGAGATCGACGCCGCCTCCAACACCGGAGTCGACAACATCCGAGCGCTCCGCGAGGAGATAAGCTATCTCCCCCAGCGCGCGAAATACAAGATATACATAATCGACGAGGTGCATATGCTCTCCGCGGGCGCCTTCAACGCGCTGCTGAAAACGCTCGAGGAACCGCCGGCGCACGCCGTATTCATACTCGCGACGACCGAGGCGCACAAGCTCCCGGCGACGATACTTTCGCGCTGCCAGCGCTTCAACTTCCGCCGCATAGACGCCGAAGCCATAGCCGCCTACCTTTCGCACATAGCGCGCGAGGAGGGCTTCACCGTCACCGACGACGCGCTGCGTATGCTCGCGGCCGCCGCTGACGGCGGTATGCGCGACGCGATAAGCCTGCTCGACGTCTGCCGCGCCGCGAGCGACGCGGTCGACGCCTCCGTCGTGGCGCGTTCGGTCGGGCTTTCCGGCAGCGAGCGCGTGCTCGAGCTCTGCGGCTTCGTCTCGGACGGCGACATCGCCGGCTGTCTTTCCGCGCTTGCCGCGCTCTACGCAGATTCCAAGGAGCCGGAGCGCCTTTGCGAGGAGCTGCTGGCGTGCATGCGCAACATACTCATAGTCAAGACGGCGAACAACGCCGCTTCGCTGATAAACACCGACCCCGCCGGGCTGGAAAGCATAAGGCGGGTCGCAAAGCGCTTCACCCTCGGCAGGGTGATGTCCTCCGTCGCGGCGGTCAACGACGCGATAGGGCGCATGCGCTTCGCCTTCGACAAGAAGACGGAAGCGGAAATGCTGCTCGTTTCGCTCTGCGTCGCCTCCGGCGGCGCCCGCGCGGAAGAAAAGCAGGACCCCACACCTCCCCCTGTCATCCCGAGCGAGCGGAGCGAAGCGAAGGACCCCACACCTCAAGCAGACGCCGCGAAAGCACCCTTGCCTCCCTCCGGGAGGGAGGCGGCGTCCGAGGCGAAGCCGAGGATGACGGAGGGAGAGAAAAGCTCTTCCTCAATCGGTGACACGGCGAGCGACACAGGGGTTTTCTCTCCCTCAGTCTCGGACGGCGAAGCCGCCCTCGACAGCTCCCTCCCAGAGGAAGCCAAGGCCGAAGTCCTGCAAAAGGCGGGGGATCCCTCGGAGGCTGCGCCTCCTCGGAATGACAGTGTATCCGCGCCTCCCCGAAATGACAGCGCGGGCGCGGCTCCCTCAAGCGCGGGCGCGATGCTCGCGGCGGCGCTCCCCGAAATACGCAAGGCTTCTCCGATGACTGCGGCGGTGCTCGGCGGCTCGCGATGCGAGATCGACGGCGACGTTTTCAGGATACACTCCTCCGCCGACTGCGTCGTTTCCAAAGTCAACCTGATTTCCGACGCGCTCGAGGGCGTGAGCGGCAGGCGCTTCAGCGTTATTACCGACGCGGACGAAGCACCCTTCAGCAAGATAGACGAGCTCGACGAACGGCTCAAACAGCTCTTTGATTAAAAAACTCACTCGGAGGTTATGATATGAAAGCAAGGATACCCGGCGCAGGCGGTATGGGCAACATTATGCAGCAGGCGCAGAAAATGCAGGAGCAGATGCAGCAGACTCAGGCTGAGCTCGAAGAAAGAGAATACGAGACCTCGGCCGGAGGCGGCGTCATAAAGGTCGCCATCAACGGCAAAAAGGAGATAACAAAGGTCACGATAGATCCCTCCGTCGTCGATCCGGACGACGTCGAAATGCTCGAGGACCTCGTCGCCGCCGCCGTCAACGAGGCGATACGCACCGTCGAGGACGACGCCGCCGAGGAAATGGGCAAGATCACCGGAGGACTCGGCGGACTCGGTATTCCCGGAATTATGTAACACCGCCGCTTTGTGCGGCTGAACGGAGTTTTTTCACTCTATGAAATACTACGCACCGCTGCTCGAACAGCTCATCGAGCATTTCGAGCGTTTCCCCGGCATCGGGCGCAAGACCGCGCAGAGAATGGCGTTCTTCGTCCTCGACCAGCCGGAAGAAAAAGTCAAAAGCTTCGCCGACTGTCTCGTCAACGCGAAATCGGAGATACACCGCTGCAGCGAATGCTGCAACCTGACCGACGGCGAAAAATGCTCCGTCTGCGGCGATCCCTCGCGGGACCGCTCGGTCATCTGCGTCGTCGAGGAGCCGAAGGACGTCGTCGCGCTCGAAGCGTTCGGCAAATACCGCGGGCTCTATCACGTTCTGCACGGGAGCATTTCCCCCCTTGAGGGCGTCGGGCCCGACGACCTGACGGTCAAGGAACTGCTCGCCCGCGTTTCGCAGAACGCCGGGACCGAAGTCATAATGGCCACCAACCCCGACGTTGAGGGCGACGCCACCGCGCTTTACCTCTCGCGGCTGCTCCGTCCGCTCGGCGCAAAAGTCACCCGCATCGCCTACGGCATACCCGTCGGCGGCGAGCTTGAATTCGCCGACGGCGAGACCATAAACGCCGCCATCGAAGGGAGGCGCGAGATGATATGAGCTCCGGCAGGAACAAAAACGAACAGAAATTCATCGCCCGCAACAAGAAGGCTTTTCACGACTACTTCGTCGAGGAGACCTACGAGGCGGGCATAGAGCTTTACGGCACCGAGGTCAAGAGCCTGCGCCTCGGCAAGTGCAACCTCAAGGACAGCTACTGCGACTTTCGCGCCGGCGAAATCTTCGTCGTCGGGATGCACGTCAGCCCCTACGAGCAGGGCAACATCTTCAATAAGAACCCCCTGCGCGACCGCCGTCTGCTTATGCACAAGCGGGAGATACTCAAACTTTTCAACGCCGTGCGGCAGGACGGTCTGACCGTCGTGCCGCTTTCCGCTTATTTTTCCGGCAGACGAGTCAAACTCGAAGTCGGCCTCTGCCGCGGCAAGAAGCTCTACGATAAACGCGCCGCCGCCGCCGAGCGCGACGCGAAACGCACCATCGACAGAAAGATGAAGGAACACAACGTATGATACGCCTCTATCCCGACCGTCCGTTCATATTCGACGGCGCCTTCGGAACCTGCTACGCCGGGCTCTACCACGGGGACACCCCCTGCGAGCTGGCGAACGTCAGGCATCCGGAGCGCGTTATTTCGCTGCACAGGCAGTATATCGCCGCCGGCGCGGACGGGATAAAGACCGACTCCTTCACGCTCAACCGCGTAAGCTTCCCCGACGCGGCGCAGCTCGAAACGCTCATCGCCGGCGCGATACGCTGCGCGAACGCCGCCGCGGAGGGAAAGGCTGCGGTCTTCGCGGACGTCGGCCCGATCCCGGACGGCGCGGCGGATGACTACCTCGACCTGGTCGAGATCTTCATACGCTGCGGCGCGAAAAACTTCCTCTTCGAGACCTTCGCGGAGTTCGCTCCGCTCGATAACGCGCTGAGGCGCATAAGGGAAAGGCTTCCCGACGCGGGCGTCATCGTCAGTTTCGGAGCCGCGCCCGACGGTTTCACGCGCCACGGCAACGCGCTTTCCGCGCTTATCGCGGAGGCCGCCGCGCACCCCGCCGTCGACGCTGTCGGCTTTAACTGCGTATGCGGTCCGGCGCACGCCGTCAGGCTCGCCGCCGCTCTGCGCGGCGTTTCAAAACCGCTATGCGTTATGCCGAACGCCGGCTACCCCGTCGACGTCGGCGGCAGGACGGTTTACAACGACAACGCGGATTACTTCGCGGAAAAGATAAAGGAGATATACGCGCACGGCGCGAGACTAATAGGCGGCTGCTGCGGAACGACTCCGGCGCATATAGCCGCCTGCGTTTCCGCGCTGAAAGGCGCGCCCGCGCCCGACGCCGCAACGCCTGCCTCCGCCGGAACCGCCTCCGGGAGCGAGGAGGGCGCATTCGCGCTGAAACTGCGCGGAGGAGCGCGCGTCGTCGCCGTCGAGCTCGACCCGCCCGCGGACTGCGGGCTTTCCGCGGTCGCGGACGCCGCCATGCTGCTGAAAAACGCCGGCGCGGACGTCATCACCTTTGCGGACAACCCGCTTTCACGCGCCCGCGCGGACAGCCTGATGACCGCCGCCTACGTTCGCGAACGCACCGGCGCGGAGGTCATGCCGCACCTGACCTGCCGCGACAGGAACCACCTCGCGATAAAATCCGCGCTCCTCGCCGCGAACGCGATGGGCGTGCGCAACGTGCTCGCCGTGACCGGCGACCCGCTCTCGAACGACGATCTCAAAAGCAAGGGCGTTTTCGCCCTCAATTCCTATAAGCTCATCGGCTACCTCGCCGGGCTCAACTCCGCGGAGTTCGCCTCCGCGCCCTTCTGCGTCGGAGGCGCGCTGAACGTCTGCGCCGCCAACTTCGACGCCGAGCTGGCAAGGGCGAAGGAGAAGGCCGCGCGAGGCGCGGAATACTTCCTCACTCAGCCGGTCGGCTCCGATACGGCGCTCGAAAATCTCAGAAAAGCGTATCGTGAGCTCGAGGCGCCGATCCTCGCGGGGATATACCCCGTCGCCGGTTACAGAAACGCGCTCTTCCTCAAAAACGAGGTGTCCGGTATCGAGATCCCCGACGCGCTCCTCTCACTGCTCAAGGACAAGAGCCGTGAGGAGGCGGCGGAAATTTCCGTCCGCTTCGCCGCCGAAAGCGCCGGGAAGGCCGCTCCCTACTGCCGCGGCTTTTACATAATGACTCCGCTCGGACGCGTCGACATCGTCGCCGCGCTGCTGAAAGAATTAAAGGAGAAGCAACTGATATGATTTACCTCGTTGGAGAAAAGCTCAACAGTTCCGTCCCCTCTACCGGCGAAGCGATGCTCGCCCGCGACTTCGACAAGCTCGCGGCGCTCGCCGTCGCGCAGGCGGAGGCGGGAGCGGACTGCCTCGACCTCAACACCGCGCTCTGCGGCGCGGACGAAACGGATATGCTCTGCCGCTTAGCCCATCTCGCGGTCGAAAAGACGGACTGCGACATAATGCTCGATTCGCCCTCACCCGCCGCGATAATCGCCGCGCTCCCGCAGGTTCGCGGCAGACGCGCGATAATCAATTCCGTCACCGCCGACGAACGGCTCGAGGAGCTCATCCCCGCCGCCGTTGAATACGGCGCGGGCGTGGTCGGACTCCCCATCCGCTCCGGCGCGATACCCCCGACCGCCGAAGGGCGGCTCGAAAACGCGCTCGCGATACGCGAAAGGCTGAACGCCGCGGGCGTCCCCGACGAACGTATATACATCGACGCGCTGGCGGAGTCAGTCGCCACCGGCGGCGAAGCGGGAAAGACCCTGCTCGAAACCGTCCGTCTGCTGCGCCGCGAGCTTCCCGGCGCGCACATCATATGCGGGCTTTCAAACGTCTCCTTCGGGCTGCCGAAACGCGCCCGTCTCAACGCCGCCGCCGCGACCCTGCTCGCGGAAGCGGGAGCCGATTCCTTCATCTGCGACGCCGCTTCGCCCTCGCTGAAAGCGGCTGTAACCGCCTGCGAAGCCTTCACCGGCGCGGACGAATACTGCATGAACTACATAACTCAGATAAGGAGCGAACAGCAATGATAACCTCACGCGTCCGTCCCGAAATCGACTACGAAAAGCACGGGCTGGTCAAGGGTAGCCGCGACGTTTACGTCGACTGCTACGTCAGCGAGCCCACCTCCGACGACCCGCTGCTCCGTCCGGCGGTCGTTATCCTGCCGGGCGGCGGCTACTGGTTCTGCAGTCCGCGCGAATCCGAGCCGATCGCGCTCGCCTTCGCCGCGAAGGGTTACGCCGCGTTCGTGCTCAACTATTCCATCGAAACGGGCGAGTTCCCGGCGCAGCTTCTCGAAGCGGCGTGGACGGTCGACTTCGTCCGCAGGAACGCGGAAAAGTGGCGCATAATCCCGAACAGAATCGCCGTCTGCGGCTTCTCGGCGGGCGGACACCTCGCCGCCTCCGTCGGCACGATGTGGAACGCGCCGGAGGTGCGCGACGTCCTCGGCTTCCGCAACGGCGAAGGCAGACCGGACGCAATGATACTCGCCTACCCCGTCATCTCCACCGGCGAATTCATCGAATGGGGCTCGATAATGAACCTCACGCAGCGCAAGGCGGAGACCGACCCCGCGCTGATGGCGCGGCTCTCGCTCGAAAACGCCGTCGACGACGCGACTCCCCCGGCCTTCATCTGGCACACCGCCGACGATACCTGCGTCAAGGTGGAAAACTCCCTGCTTTTCGCCTCCGCTTTGTCGAAGCAAAAGATCCCCTTCGAGCTGCATATCCTGCCGAAGGGCGAACACGGGCTTTCACTCTGCGATCCCTCCGTAGACGTTCCGCGCGAACGCGCAATCCCATGGGTGACCGGCTGGGTCGAAAGCGCCTCCGTCTGGCTCGACAGGCTCTGAATCTTAATGCGTAACGCCGCTTCCGTGAAAACGGACGCGGCGCTTTTTTATTCCACTCACCGCGCCTTCGCCTTGAATTTTCTTCTTGACTGCAAAACGATATGTGCTATAATAATTATTAACAAAATGTTTGTTTTGCGGTCTTGTCCGCGAGGTGTGAGGGTATGAAAAAGCTCAAAGCTTTCATAGCGATAATAATATGTGCCGCGCTGCTGCCGACGCTTCCCGCGCTGCGCTCCGGAGCCTACGGCGGGGACTATTACATAAACGGCCGCGCCGAACGCGCCGCCGCGCTCGGCGTCACGGAGGAGCAGTTTGACGAGCTGGTCGGGCTTCTGCGCGGCTCGGTTGCGTTATGCAAAGACAAGATCGATATTTCCTCCTATAACATCGCCAAAAGCAACGCCAACGCGCTGCTGCTTCGCGATATTATTATGGAAAGCCCCGAGGCGTTCCACGTCGCGGGACTGCGCTATTCAAGCAACAGCGTCAGGATAATAAACTTTATCGTTTCATACAACATCGACGCAGACGGATACCGCGAAAAGCTCGCGGAATGCGAGGCGGCGGCGGAAAGGCTCATAAGCGGAATCGATCCGTCGATGCCGGACGCGCTGAAGGTACTGCTCGTACACGACAGGCTCGTAACACACTGCTACTATTCTAACGATTACAGCGAAGCGACAGGCAGATACGAGCCCGACGACTACACCGCCTACGGCGCGCTCGTGCGCGGCAAGGCGATATGCCAGGGCTACTGTCTGGCGCTGACCTACCTGCTCAACCGCGTCGGGATCGAAAGCTACGCCTGCAACTCCGTCGAGCTCGTCCACGCCTGGAACATAGTCTTCGTCGACGGCGAAAAATACCACGTCGACCCGACCTGGGACGATCCGCTCTTCGACGTTCCCGGCAAGGCGGGGCACTGGAACCTGCTCGTTTCGAGCGACGGGATTTATAACTCATATCCGCGAAACCACGACGCCTTCGACTATGACGTTTCCCCTGTTTCGACCCGCTTCGACGGCTTCTTCTGGGAAAACTCGCAGGCGCAGTTCTGCCTTCTCAACGGCTGCGTTTACTATATCGACAACGCCGCGAGGACCCTCTGCCTTTACGATTTCGAAAGCGATTCCTCCGAGACGGTCGTCGACCTTTCGAACGCGTACTGGCCCGCCGGACCGAATTATTCCTACTACGTCGACTGCTTCTCACGACTCGGATGCGACGGACAGTATCTCTACTACTCAACGTCGGAGGGCGTTTACCGCTACGACCCGCTCAGGGAGGTCAGCGAGCCCTTCTTCCTGCCGGATATGTCGGAGCACAGCTACTTCGGAGTTTACGGCTTCACGGTGGAGGACGGCGTGATAACCTGCCTCGCCAGCAGCACCCCCGCGATGGACTATGATACGCCGAAGGAGTATTACACCTTCACCTACGAGGTCGCTCCGGCGCAGCTCAAGGGGGACATTGACGGCGACGGCGAAATAACCGTCGGCGACGCGCTCAAGGCGCTCCGCGTAGCCGCGAAGCTCTTGCAGCCGACGTCCGCGCTGCTCGCGCTCGGCGACACCGACGGCGACGGCGAGATAACCGTCGGCGACGCGCTGAAGATACTCCGCGTAGCCGCGAAACTCGCCCCCTCGCTCTGACGCTCCGTTATATAGGCAAAAGCCCTCCGTTTTCGTTCTGAAACGGAGGGCTTTTTTCATACCGTGTTCGCTTTTTTCAGCTTTTACAAATCAAGGAAATCCCTGCGGTAGTCGACGCCGAAGCGCTCGGCGGCGGCTTCGAGCTGCTCGTCGGTCATCGTGTTCAGAATCGGCAGGTGCGCGGTCAGCATATAGAGCTGCGCCGCCTTCTCGACGGTTTCGATGAGTCCGAAGGCTTCGTCGAGGGTGCGCCCCGTGCCGTAGATGCCGTGGGAAGCCCATACGACAAGGCGGTATTCCTTCATCTTCGCGGCGGTCGCTTCGCCGATGGCGTTCGTGCCGCAGACCATCCACGGCAGGACGCCCACGCCGTCCGGGAAGACGATTACGCACTCGGTGCAGGTCTTCCAGAGCGAGCGCGTGAATGAGCGCTCGTCAAGCGGGTGGACGCGGGTCATCGCGACGGTGTGAGTCGGGTGGCAATGCGTGACGACGCGGTGGAGCGGATCGGCGGCGAGGCGCGAAATATGCGTCATCAGGTGCGCCGGAAGCTCGCTCGTGAAGCTGCCGCCGTCGGAATAACCCCACAGCAGCTCCGCCTCCGAGCCGTCCGCGGAAATACGGATGACGCCGAGGTCCTTTTCCGGCTGCTTCGCGATATTCCTGAAATACTTGCCCGTTCCGGTCACGATGAAGAGCCTGCCGGCGAGCGCCTTCGCGTCGAAGCCGGTCTGGACGCGGCGCAGGACGCGGTCCATATCGAGGTATTCCGCGGCTTCCGCTTCGTCAAGAAGCACGCTGATATTGCCGCCGTTGCGCTCGTCCCAGCCGAGGCGGTACATATTAGACGCCGTTTCGCATGTTTCGCGCAGGAACGGCGCGGTCATTATATCCTTCATATTCTCCTCACCAAAACTTCCTTTTCATATCGTCTGACCTCCGTCAGATAGTCGCAGGGCACGTTCGCGCGGCGCAGCAGCTCCTCCCAGACGTCGCCGAACGGCATCGTGTTCAGCTCCTCGCGCTTCGCCATAAGCGAGGTGAAGTCGGCGGAATCCTGAAGCCTTTTCAGCTCCGCTGACGGCTCGAGCAGCGCGAAGAGCAGCGCCTTGCGCACGCTGCGGACGCCCGTCACCCACGCTGCGACGCGGTTTATTGAGGCGTCGAAGTAATCGGTGGCTATGAATGCGCGGTCGAGCCCGCCGCAGCGGACGAGCTCCCGCGCGATCTCGCGCGTTTCGTCATCAAAAAGCACGACGTGGTCACTGTCCCAGCGAACGCCGCGGGTCAGATGCAGCGCGATCCGCGGGTGGAAGATCAGCAGCGAGGAGATCTTATCCGAAACCAGCTCGGTCGGGTGGTAGTGCCCGTTATCGAGCAGCGGCACTACGCCATTTTCCGCGGCGTAGGAAAGGCAGAATTCCGCGCTGCCGACGGTGTATGACTCCAGCCCGATGCCGAACACCTTCGATTCGAGCGAAATGAAAACCTTGTTTTTGTCATACGGGACCGACAGGATCTCGTCGAGCGACCTTCTGAACCGCTCGCGCGGTCCGATGCGGTCTGCGGGAACGTCCTTGTATCCGTCCGGAATCCAGAAGTTGACGAGGCATGGCTCGCCCGTCTCCTCCGCGAAGCGCTCCGCGATCTCCACGCAGCGTTTGCCGTGCTCCACCCAGAAGGCGCGAACGGTCTCGTCCGGCGAGGAAAGCGTGAGGTTATCCTTCACCATCGGGTGCGAGAAGAAGGTCGGGTTGAAGTCGATGCCCATCCCGCGCTCCTTCGCGAACTCAATCCAGAACGCGAAGTGCTCCGCTTTAAGCGCGTCGCGGTCGGCGCGTTCGCCTCCGAAGACGGCGTAGCACGCGTGGAGATTCAGCTTCATCCTGCCGGGCACGAGGCGAATGACCTCGTCGATATCCGCGGCGAGCTCGGCGGGCGTTCGCGCTCTGCCGGGGTAGTTCCCGGTCGTCTGTATGCCGCCGGTCAGACCGCCGCCGTTATCGAAGCCGATGACGTCGTCCCCCTGCCAGCAGTGCAGCGAGACGGGGACGGAAAGCAGTCTTTCCATCGCCGCTTCGGTATCGACTCCGAGCGCGGCGTATCTCGCCTTCGCTTCCGTATAGCTCATTATTCGTCTCCCCTTCCGTCGATAAGCTCACGCGCCTGCGCGAGAGTTATCCCTTTGTCGCAGATGATCTGCGAAAGCAGATTGCCCGCGGCGGTCGCCTCGACGGGCCCCGCCTTCACCGGCAATCCGGTATATTTCGCCGTAAGCTCATTTAAGTAAACGTCGCGGCTGCCGCCCCCGACGACGCGTATCGCGCGTGGCTTTACGCCGGCGGCGGATTCTATCTCCGAAACCGCCTCGGCGTAAGACTCCGCAAGAGAATGATACACCGTATTCAGCACGCGGTCAAGCCCCATATCGGGCTTTCCGACGGCTTTCCGCACCGCTTCCGCCATATCCGGCGGCGCGAGGAACGCCGGGTCCGTAACGTCGATCCGGTCGTGAACTCCGCAGGCGCGGGCGGCTTCCATCATTTCATCGTAGGTCAGCGTTTTGCCGATGTCGCGGCGGATGCTCTGCAGCAGCCACATCCCCATATAGTTTTTCAAAAAGCGGAAGCGGCGTTCGACTCCGCCTTCGTTGGTGAAGTTCGCGCTCCGCGCCGCCTCGGTCAGTATCGGCGAAGTCGTTTCAACGCCGATGAGCGACCAGGTGCCGGAGGAAATATAAACGTCCCCCTCTCCGAGCGGGCACGCCGCGACCGCGGAGGCGGTATCGTGGCTCGGCGCGGCGGTCACGGCGCAGTCGAAGCCGACCTGCGCGGCGACTTCCGGCAGAAGCCTCCCTATACGCGTACACGGCTCGGCAAGCCCGCCGAAAAGGCGCTCCGGGAGTCCGAGCCTCTCGATAAGCTTAAAGTCCCACTCGCCGCTCCGCGCTTCGACGAGTCCGGTCGTGGTCGCGTCGGTATATTCGTTTTTCATCACTCCGGTCAGGCGGTAGGTGATATACGCCGGCAGCATAAGCATATGCCCTGCGTTTCCGAGCCTGCCGGCGAGCTTATCGGCGTAAATCTGATATATGGTGTTGAACGGCTGCTTCTGTATGCCGGTGCGGGCGTAAAGCTCCTCCGGCGGCAGAAGCGCCCCGACCGCTGTAACGGCGGCTTCCGTTCTGCCGTCGCGGTAGGCGTAAACGGGCGCGATAAGCCTGTTTTCTTTGCCCAGCAGCGCGTAGTCCACGCCCCATGTGTCGACCGCGACGCTCTTCGGCCTCACACCGAGCGCGGCGCAGCGCCTCAGCCCCTCGACCACCTCGGAAACAAGCCTTTCCTCGTTCCACACTAGGCTGCCGCCGAGGCGCTCCATTCCGTTCTCGAAGCGGTAGACCTCGCGCAGTCTCAGCCTCCCGTTTTCAACGGAGCCGAGGATATGCCGGCCGCCGGAAGCGCCTATATCAACGGCGAGATAATAATCCATAATACCTCCGGATATGACGACCGGGACGGACCTTGACGGGCCGTCCCGCGATTATATTATTCAAAAACGTCCTTGAACTTGCTCTTGAAGGCGCCGAGCTCGGGGTAGCTGTCCTCCCCGACGCCGTCGGCGGCCTGACGGAAGAGCTCCTTCTGCTTCCTGCTCAGGTTCTTCGGCACGACGACCCTGATATGCACGTATTCGTCGCCGTTCGCGCCGACGGAGCCGCGCTTGCGCACGCCCTTGTTGCGAAGACGGAAAACGTCGCCGTTCTGCGTTCCCTCAGGGATGGAATACTTGACCTTGCCGTCCGGGACGGGCACGGTCAGCTCCGCGCCGAGCGCCGCCTGCGCGAAGGTCACGGGGACCTCGATATGCAGGTCGTATCCGTCGCGCCTGAAGACCGGGTGCGGCTTTACCCTCAGAATGATATTCAGGTCGCCGCTTCCGCCGCCGTTGACGCCGGCGTCGCCTTCGTTCGGAAGAGTTATGATCTGGTCGTTATCCACTCCGGCGGGCACCTTGAAGGTTATCTTGCGCCGGCGGCGCAGTCTGCCCTTGCCGCCGCAGGTCTTGCAGGGATTTTTGACGATCCTGCCGCTGCCGCCGCAGACGTCGCAGGCGGTCTGCACCTGCGTCATACCGAAAACGCTGCGCTGCTGACGGACCACGCGGCCGGTACCGTGACAGACGGAGCAGGTCTCCGGCTGCGTTCCCGCCGCCGCGCCGCTGCCCTTGCAGTCGCCGCAGGATTCGACCCTGCCGATCTCCACGCTCTTCTCGCAGCCGAAGATCGCCTCCTCGAAGGTGAGCGTTACCGCCGCTTCGACGTCGCGCCCGCGCTGCGGGCCGTTCCGCCTTCCGCCGCCGGAGAACGCGCCTCCGAAGAAGGAGCCGAACAGATCGGACAGGTCGAAGTCGGCAAAGCCGCCTCCGCCGAAGCCGCCGCCCGCGCCGAAGTTGGGGTCGACGCCGGCGTGACCGAACTGATCGTATTTGGATTTTTTCTCCGGGTCGGACAGCACCGAATACGCCTCGTTCACTTCCTTGAACTTCGCTTCGGCTTCCGCGTCGCCCGGGTTGAGGTCGGGATGATACTTCTTCGCCAGCTTGCGGTAGGCGTGCTTGATCTCCTCCTCGCCGGCGGTCTTGTCTACCCCCAGGACCTCGTAGTAATCTCGTTTTTCAGCCACGGCAATCTTCCGTTCTCCGGCTTATCGGCTCAGTCCCGACAAGCCCGTTTAGTTAGTCGACGTCCTTGTAATCGGCGTCGGTAAATTTCGTGTCGCCGCCCGGCGAAGCGTCGTCCGTGCCCTGCTGCTGATTCTGCTCGGCCTGCGCTTTCGCGGCTTCTTCCTTGTAGATGCGCTCGGCGACCTTGTAGAACTCCTTCTGAAGCGCTTCCTCAGCCGCCTTGATGGCGTCGTTGTCGGTGCCCTTCAGGGCTTCGCGGGTCTTCTCGAGCTCGGCGGTGACCGCCTTCTTTTCATCCTCGGTGACCTTGTCGCCGAAGTCGTTAAGGGACTTCTCGATCTGATAGACCGACTGGTCGGCGCTGTTGCGCGTTTCGGCGGCCTCCTTGTTCTTCTTGTCCTCCTCGGCGAACTTCTCGGCGTCCTTGACCGCCTTCTCAATATCGTCCTTGCTCATATTGCTGGAGGCGGTGATGGTGATCTTCTGCTCCTTGCCGGTGCCCTTGTCCT
>JAFTEJ010000110.1 GCA_017453725.1 Clostridia bacterium
AATATCCGATATATAATCAACTATATATTATTAGTATGTTTGTGCGGTTAAACAAGAAACCGACTCGCAGAAACAACATAACATCTATTATGTAGCGCCACAAAACAACAGGGCGTACGCGGATTTGCGTACGCCCTGTTGAGTTATATAATCCTATATTTACCTTACCTTTGCGCCGCGGGAGGACGTTTTGCCTTCCTTCTCGATCTCGCCGGCGCGGGAGAGCGCCGTCTTCGTCAGCATCGGGCCGACCAGCTCGTAGATGAGCACGGCGAAGAGAACGATATTGCGTATCAGCGAACCGTCCGCGTCTCCGAGCTCCATCGCGGTCAGCGACATCCCGAGCGCGACGCCCGCCTGCGGCAGCAGGGTTATGCCGAGGTATTTCGTCGTTTTCCCGTCGCAGCGCGTCGCGGACGCGCTGAAATACGTGCCGATATACTTTCCAGCGGAGCGGAAGAGTATGAAGAGCAGTCCGATAAGCACTACCGCGACGTCGGCAAAGACCGAAAGCTTGAGCTGCGCGCCGGAGATTACGAAGAAAATGATGAAAAGCGGCGCGGTCCAGCGGTCACAGCGTTCCATAAGCTCCTCCGAGAAGTCGCAGAGGTTGCAGAAGACCGTGCCGAGCATCATACATGTCAGCAGCGGGGAGAAGCCGAAATGAACTCCGCCGAGCTCGAAATCGAGCATCGAGAGCCCGACGGTGATGAAAACGAAGGTTATCGCGAGCGAAAGGCGCTTCGAGCGCGAGTGGAAGAACCGCTCGAAGAAGGTCAGCAGCAGGCTCATGGCCGTGCCGAGCAGCAGCGAGCAGACGATTTCAAGCAGCGGCTCGACCGCAATGGAAACAACGTCCGCGGCGCCCGTCTGCAGCGCCCTCGCGACGCCGAAGGAAACCGAGAAGATGACCAGTCCGACAGCGTCGTCCAGCGCGACGATCGGGAGAAGCAGGGAAGTCAGCGGTCCCCGCGCCTTGTACTGCCGCACGACCATCAGCGTCGCCGCCGGAGCCGTCGCCGAGGCGATCGCGCCGAGCGTTATCGCGGCGGAAAGCGATATCTTATCGGGCATTATGAAGTGCAGAGTTATCAGCGCCGCGTCGACGAAGAGCGTCGCGACGGACGCCTGCACGATGCCGATTACCGTCGCCTGCCTGCCGGTCTTTTTGAGCGAGGACAGGCGGAACTCGTTCCCGATCGCGAAGGCGATGAAGCCGAGCGCGACGTCGGAGATGATCTTCAGCGTGTCCATCTGCGCCTCGGTCGCGAAGCCGAGCGCGGGAACGCCGAGCGCTCCGACGCAGAAGGGTCCGAGCAGTACGCCCGCGACCAGGTAGGCGGTGACCGCCGGGAGGTTGAGCAGCTTCGCGAGCCGCGACATAAGCAGTCCGGCGAGTATCGCGAGTCCGATGTTGAGTAAAACAGATGCTTCCATAATATCCTCTTTTCGCGTGCGTGAACGCACAAGAGATTATTATAGTCTTTTTGTCGGATTTTGCAAGAGGTTTTTTATAAAAAAGGCTTATCCTTGAGGGGAAGCTGTCGAGAAGGACGCAGTCCTTCGAGACTGATGAGGTGGAAAAGAATGCGTTACTCGCGGCATTGCGATTGTTGCGACACCTCATCCGGCTTGACTTCGCTTCGCTACGTCAATCCACCTTCCACTCAAGGGGAAGGTGTGGGAAGCTCCCTCAGACGAGGGAGCTGTCGAGGGCGGCGGAACGCCGAACGAGACTGAGGGAGGGAGGCAAGGCGCCGACTTCGGTGACGACAACCCCTCAG
>JAFTEJ010000111.1 GCA_017453725.1 Clostridia bacterium
CGCTTATCATATCAATCCATTATCCTGCGGCGAACGCATCGAGCGTCACATCGCGGAGTCGTCGGACGAAAAACCGCTGTCGTCGGCGTTTCCCTCGCGTTTGAGCTTGAGCTGCTCGACTCCGGTATCGAGGGAGATGAGCTTAAGGGAATTATCTATCTTATAGACCTCCTTGTGCAGCTCTTCGAGCCGCAGGCCGATCTCGCTTACGTTGCCCTCGACGCGGCGGAGCATCTCCGCCATCGCGCGTTTCATGGCCTCCACGTCGGAGATGAAGCCCTCGACCTTGTGGTGCAGGCCGTTTATCTCCTCCTCGGCGTCGCGGATCTTGCCGACCGCCTGATCTCGCGCGGAGTTCATGATGAGCTGAGCGTTCTTGCGCGCGTCGATGATCGCGTCGGCGATCTTTTCCTTCTCCTCGCGTACCTTCTCGGCTTCCTTCTCGCCGGAGGAAAGCTGCGACTTGAGGCGGTTGTTCTCGACCTCGAGCAGAACGGCCTTGCGGCGGAGCTCGGTAGCCTCGCTGCGCGCCGCCTCGCGTTCCGCCTTCGTCTTTTCGGCGGCTTCCTGCGCCTTCGCGCAGGCTTCCTCGAGCGCGGAAATACGCGCGGAGAATTCGCCGACCTGAACGGCGAGCGCTTCGCGGGAGGAGGTCAGCTCGTTTATCCTGCCGTTGAGCTCGTTTTCAACGGCTTTATACTTGCGGCTGAGCGCGTCGATATAGGCGAGAACGTCGTTTTTGTTGAAGCCTCCGAACGCGGAGGTGCGCATTTTTACGTTATTATCCACGGCGTTTTCCTCCAATCCTCCCGTGCGGTTCGGTTCGGCGAAGCGGAGCGTTGCCGCCGACCGTTTATATATGATAACACGAGCCCGCGAAAATTTCAATATCAAAAATACACAAAAAGTGAAAAATATAGCCGCTTTCGCTCGGAAAAGCGGGGAAGATCGGCTTTTTCGGGCGTATTTGTGAGGAAAAGTGAAATAATATCTTGCATTGCGGGCGCGGTTGTGGTAATATTATGCTGTATATAAAATGGAAGGATATGCGTATCATGCTGCTTTTCAACACGCTTACGAACAAAAAAGAGGAATTCGTGCCGATAACGCCCGGCGAGGTGAAGATGTACGCCTGCGGCCCGACGGTGTATAACTATTTCCACATCGGCAACGCGAGGGTGTTCGTCGTTTTCGACACGCTCCGCAACTTCTTTGAGTATATGGGCTACAAGGTGAAATTCGTGCAGAACTTCACCGACATCGACGACAAGATAATCAACGCCGCCAACCGCGAGGGCGTGCCGGCGAAGGATTACGCCGAGCGCTTCATCGCGGAGTACTACACCGACGCGAAGGGGCTGGGAGTACGCCCGGCTTCGGTGCATCCGCGCGCGACCGAGCACATCGACGTCATCATCGACATCGTGAAAACGCTCGTCGACAAGGGCTTCGCATACGAATCGAACGGCGACGTCTACTTCTCCACGAAGCGGTTCTCCGGCTACGGGAAGCTTTCGCACCAGCCGCTCGAGGAGCTGGAGGCGGGCGCGCGCATCGAGGTCACCGACGTCAAGCGCGACCCGATGGACTTCGCGCTCTGGAAGGCCGCCAAGGAGGGCGAGCCGTACTTCGATTCCCCCTGGGGAAAGGGCAGACCGGGCTGGCACATCGAGTGCTCCGCAATGTGCAGAAAGCACCTCGGCGAGACGATAGACATCCACGCGGGCGGCAAGGACCTCATCTTCCCGCACCACGAGAACGAGATCGCGCAGAGCGAATGCGCCAACGGCGCAGACTTCGCGCGCTACTGGCTGCACAACGGCTACATAAACGTCGATAACGCGAAGATGTCCAAATCCAAGGGCAACTTCTTCACCGTCCGCGATATAGCGGAGAAGTTCGGCTACGGGCCCATCCGTATGTTCCTGCTTTCCGCGCACTATCGCAGCCCGATAAACTACTCCGTCGATATCCTCGAGCAGGCCGCCGCGAGCCTCAAGCGCATAAACAACTGCAGAAGCGACCTGCGCTTCCGCATCGGCTCCGCTCCCGAAGGCGCGGAGGATACCGCCGCCGAAGCGAAATGGGCGGAGCGCAAGACCGCCTTCATCGCCGCGATGGAGGACGACCTGAACACCGCCGACGCGCTCGCCGCCGTCTTCGACCTCGTGCGCGACCTGAACACCTACCTCGCGGGCGAGCCGGAGAAGAGTACGCTGGAACACGGACTTTCGCTCCTCAACGAGCTCTGCGGAGTCCTCGGCATAGCCGACGAAGCTGAGCAGGGCATAGACGCGGAGGTCGAGGCGCTCATAGCGCAGCGCACCGAGGCGAAAAAGAACAAGAACTACGCCGAGGCCGACCGCATCCGCGACGAGCTGAAGGCGAAGGGGATAATCCTCGAAGACACGCCGCAGGGCGTCAAGTGGAAGAGGCTATGAGCGAGCATTACTTCTCCGCCGAGCCGACCAGCGCGTCCCGTCCGCGCAGCTTCACGCTGAGCGTAGGCGGGATCGACGTCCGCTTCGACAGCGACTCCGGCGTTTTCTCCGCCGACAGGGTGGACAGGGGCAGCCGCGTGCTGATCGAAACGCTGCTGAGCTTCCGCGACTGGAACGGCGTCCGCACGCTCGATATGGGCTGCGGCTACGGCGCCGTCGGCGTAACGCTCGCGAAGGCGGGCGCCTCCGTCGTTATGTGCGACGTCAACGAGCGGGCGCTCGCGCTCTGCCGCGGGAACGCCGCGCTCAACGGAGTCTCCGCCGAGTGCGTCCGTTCCGACGCCGGCGAAGGTATCGAAGGCGGCTTCGACGCGGTCGTGACCAACCCGCCGATACGCGCCGGGAAGAAGACCGTCCACGCCTTCTTCGAGAACGCCTTCGCGCTGCTGAATCGCGGCGGCGGGCTATTCGTCGTCATCCGCAGACAGCAGGGCGCGGAGAGCGCGGAAAAGCGCATCCGCGAGCTTTTCGGCGGCTGCGAAACTTTGGAAAGAGAAGCGGGCTACCGCGTTTTATATTCAGTCAAAGGGTGAGTGTATGGATTTCGTACAGTTGCTTTACAACCCCGCCGCGGGCAAGCGCGGCAAGTCGCGCAAATTCATCGAGCGGCTCGTATACCTGCTTTCGCAGCAGGGTGAAAACGTCCGCGTCTACCCCAGCAAGGAGAAGGGCGACCTGACGGGGTTTTTCGACTCCTTCGACCCGGAGGGGTGCAAGGCCGTCTTCGTGCTCGGCGGCGACGGGACTATAAACGAGGTCGTCAACGGCATGATGAACAACGGCGTCGACGTGCCGGTTTTCGTCTGCCCGGTAGGAACCGCCAACGACTTCGCCTACTACCTCGGCATAAAGCCGGACGCGCGAAAATGCGTCGGGATATTCAACGCCGGAAAGATCGGCGGCATTGACATAGGACTCGCCAACGACCGGTACTTCATCAACATCTGCGGCGCGGGACTGTTTATGAACAGCACGATGGAGTTCGACCCCGCCAAGAAGGCGAAGTGGGGCAAGCTCGCGTACTACGTCAAGGGCGTTTCGATGGTGAAGCTGCTCAAGCACTACCGCCTGCGCGTCGTATCCGAGGAGCGCGAGGTCGAGGACGATTTCTTCTTCTTCATCGCTATGAACGGAGTCAGCACCGGCGGGCTGAAAAAGATCGCCTGCGACGCCGTCGCCGACGACGGACTGCTCGACTTCGTGGGGATAAAATACATAAAGTTCCGCAGCGTCGTGCCGCTCTTCTTCAAGCTGCTGCTCGGACACCACCTGCGCAGCAAAAACGTCGTCTACTTCCGCGCGAAGCGGCTTTACGTCGAAGCGGTCAACCGCGACTGGGTGTTCGGGCACGCCGATATCGACGGCCAGCACGGCCCCGACCTGCCGCTGGACATCTCGATAAAGCCGAAAGCCCTGCGCTTTTTTATCAAATAGATTATCCGGCGAAAAAAATACTTGAAAAACTTGACAACATATATTATAATATCTCTTGATGTGCATTTTGTGTCTCGAAGAGGCACGTTACAACATATTGAAAGGGGATCCAAATGAAAACTTATCCTGCTGAAAAGATCAGAAACGTCGTATTTCTCGGGCACGGCGGCAAGGGAAAGACGTCGCTTATCGAATCTATGCTTTACCTTGCGAAGGTCACCGAGCGCCTCGGAAAGGTAGACGACGGCAACTCCAACCTCGACTTCGATCCCGAGGAATCCAGAAGAAAAATATCCATCTCGCTTTCGCTCGCGTCCTTCGACTGGAAGGGAACCAAGATCAACGCGATCGACACCCCCGGTTACTTCGATTTTGAAGGCGAAGCCATCAGCGGCGCCGCCGCCGCGGACGCCGCGGTCATCGTCCTGACCGCCGACAACGCCGACACCGTCGGAACCTACAAGGCGATGAAGCTCTGCAAAAAGAACGGCCTCGCCCGTATGTTCTTCATCAACCGCGTCGACGACGAGAACGCCAACTTCTATGAGACGCTCGACAAGCTGCACGAGATCTACGGCAGCGAGGTCATCCCGGTCATCCTGCCCGCGATAAAGGACAGGAAGCTCGAGTGCTTCGTCAACCTGCTTGACAACGAAGCCTACACCTTCGAGAACGGCGCCGAGAAGAAGGTCCCGGTCCCGGATTATATGGCCGAGCGCATCGAGCACTACAAGGAAGTTATCAACGAGAGCATCGCCGAGGTCAGCGAGGAGCTCATGGAGAAGTATTTCTCCGGCGAGTCCTTCACCGAGGCGGAGATAAAGGACGGCATTGCGAAGGGTATCGTCAGCGGCTCCATCAGCCCGGTCTATCCCGGCGTCGCGCTGACGCTGACCGGCGTCGTGCCGCTGCTTGACGGCATCACCCATATGCTCCCGTCCCCCGTGGACACCAAGAAGGTCGAAGCCGGCGCTCCCGTCGCGCAGATCTTCAAGACCGTCGCCGACGACTTCGTCGGAAAGGTCTCCTACTTCCGCGTTTACTCCGGCGAGATAAAGTCGGATATGACGGTATACAATCCCCGCGCGAACACGACCGAAAAGATCGCTCACGTTTACAATATCGTCGGCAAGAAGCAGATCGAGGTCGATTCAATCCCCGCCGGCGACATCGGCGCGGTAACGAAGATGGCTTCCGCCTCCACCTGCGACACCCTCTGCGCGCAGAGCAACGAGACGACGATGCCCGTCTTCGATTTCCCGAAGCCCTGCCTCTCCAAGGCTATCGCCCCCAAGGCGAAGGGCGACGAGGAAAAGATCGCCACCGGCCTGAGAAAGCTTATGGAGGAAGACCCCACCATCGCCTTCGAGAACAACGCCGAAACGAAGCAGCAGGTCATCAGCGGCATGGGCGAAACTCAGCTCGACGTCATCGTTTCCAAGCTGAAGAACAGCAAGTCCAGCGTCACCGTCGACCTCAAGGACGCGAAGGTTCCTTACCGTGAGAAGATCCGCAAAAAGGTCGAGGTACAGGGCAGACACAAGAAGCAGTCCGGCGGTCACGGCCAGTTCGGCGACGTCTGGATCCGCTTCGAGCCCTGCGAGGGCGATGAGATGATCTTCGAAGAGGAAGTATTCGGCGGCTCCGTCCCGAAGA
>JAFTEJ010000112.1 GCA_017453725.1 Clostridia bacterium
GGTATGCCCGCTCGCCAAGATGTATACCCTCGGCAGCGACTTCATCCCCGCGCCCAACCACGCCGGCGGACTGCGCTACCACGGTATGAGCTCCGTGCTCTCCCAGCTCTATGACGACGGGCTGATGGAGGCCGTTTCCGTCCCGCAGGTGAAGGTATTCGAGGCGGCGGAGCAGTTCGCCCGCATCGAGGGCATCCTCCCCGCGCCCGAAAGCTCCCACGCCATCCGCGTCGCGATCGACGAGGCGCTCAAGTGCAAGGAGACCGGCGAGGAGAAGACCATCGTCTTCGGCCTGACCGGAACCGGCTACTTCGACCTCGTCGCGTACCAGAAGTTCCACGACGGACTGATGGATGACTACGTCCCCACCGACGAGGAACTGCAGGTCGCTCTCTCCAAGCTCCCCCCTGTCAACAAATAATAATTGCCTACCGGCGTTTATCCGCCGCCGGCAAATCCGGAAAGGATGACAAAAATGAGTACCACATCCATACTGACGCTCGCGCTTATCATAGTCTTTTTCGCGGTGATGACGGTCATCGGCGTCAGATCGAAGAAGCACGCGTCCGACGTTAACGGCTTCGTGCTCGGCTCGCGCTCCGTCGGCCCCTGGCTCAGCGCCTTCGCCTTCGGAACGTCCTATTTCTCCGCCGTCATATTCGTCGGCTACGCGGGCCAGTTCGGCTGGAACTTCGGACTCGCCTCGACCTGGATCGGTCTCGGCAACGCGTTCATCGGCTCGCTCCTCGCGTGGAGCATACTCGGCAGGCGCACGCGCATTATGACGCAGCACCTCTCGAGCAAGACAATGCCCGATTTCTTCGGATCCCGGTTCGATTCGCCGAAGCTGAAGATCGCGGCCTCGGTCATAACGTTCATCTTTCTTATCCCGTACACCGCTTCGCTGTATAACGGCCTTTCGAGGCTGTTTAATATGGCGTTCGGCGGCATCCCCTATGCCGTATGCGTCATAATAATGGCGGTGCTTACGGGAATATACGTCATCCTCGGCGGATATATGGCGACCGCGCTCAACGATTTCATTCAGGGCATAATAATGCTCGGCGGCATAATCGCCGTCATCGTCGCGGTGCTGAAAAGCAACGGCGGCTTTATGGCGGCGACAGAACAGCTCGCTACCGGCTCCTCCGGCGGATGGGAGTTCGCCTCCTTCCTCGGACCCGACCCCGTGTTCCTCATCTTCGTCGTGCTGCTGACCTCCCTCGGGACCTGGGGACTCCCCCAGATGGTAGGCAAGTTCTACGCGATAAAGAACGAGGACTCGATCAAGAAGGGCACCATCATTTCCACACTCTTCGCGATAGTGGTCGCCGGCGGCTGCTACTTCCTCGGCGGCTTCGCCCGCCTCTACCCCGACGCGGCGACGGACGGATTTGACGCGATCATCCCCGCGATGCTTTCAAAGCTTCCCGCGCTGATAATCGGAATAGTCATCGTGCTGGTGCTTTCCGCGTCGATGTCGACCCTTTCCTCGCTGGTGCTGACCAGCTCCTCGACGATCACGCTCGACCTGATCGCTCCCGCGAGAAAGAAGGAGATGTCCGAGAAGAATAAGCTGACGATGATGCGCGTCTTCATAGTCGTCTTCATCGCGATCTCCGCGGTCATCGCAATCTATCAGGCGAACAGCAAGAACCTCTTCATCGCGCAGATGATGGGCGTTTCCTGGGGAGCGCTCGCGGGAGCATTCCTCGCGCCCTTCCTCTACGGCCTCTACTACAAGAAAACCACTAAGGCCGCCGTCGCGACCTGCTTCGTATGGGGCGTCGGACTGGAGCTCGTGCAGCTTATGATCTCCATAGGGCTCTTCTCCGTAGCCGAGATACCGGTTCTGAGCTTCGTTTTCAAAAACTCGCTCTACTCGGGCGTTATCGCCATGGTCGGCGGACTCGTTATCGTTCCGCTCGTCAGCCTGCTGACGAGGCGCACCGCGCCCGCGGACGTCGAAGCCAAGTTCGCCTGCTACAACGACAGCAAAACCGTCGGCATCACCGACAACCTCGGTCGCTGACGCAAATACAGATATAAAGGAGCAACACAATGTCTAACTATTATCAAAAGGAGATAGAGACCGCCTCACGGGACGAGATAATCCGTATACAGAACGAAAAGATCGTCAGGCAGGTCAAGCGCGTTTACGAGAACGTGCCTTATTACCGTGATCTTATGGATAAAAAAGGCGTCAAGCCGGAAGACATCAGGAGCATAGACGATATAAAGCTCCTGCCCTTCCTCTCGAAAGCGGACCTCCGCGACGCCTACCCCTACGGACTGCTCGGAACGGACATCAGGAACTGCGTTCGCATCCAGTCCACCTCCGGCACGACCGGAAGGCGCGTCGTCGCGTTCTACACGCAGCACGACATCGACCTCTGGGAGGAGTGCTGCGCACGCGCCATCGTCGCCGCCGGCGGCACGAACGAGGACGTCTGCCAGGTATGCTACGGCTACGGGCTCTTCACCGGCGGTCCCGGACTCAACGGCGGCTCCCATAAGGTCGGCTGCCTGACGCTTCCGATGTCCTCCGGCAACACCGACAGACAGATACAGTTCATGATGGACCTCGGCGCAACGATCCTCTGCTGCACCCCCTCCTACGCCGCCTACATAGGCGAAACGCTGAAGGAAAAGGGCTACAAGCCCACCGATAACAAGCTCAAGGCGGGTATCTTCGGAGCGGAACCGTGGACTGAGGAGATGCGCCGCAGCATCCAGGAATCGCTCGGCATCAAGGCTTACGACATCTACGGTCTGACCGAGACGAGCGGCCCCGGCGTCGCCTTCGAATGCGAGGAGCAGACCGGAATGCACATCAATGAGGACCACTTCTACGCCGAGATCATCGATCCCGACACCGGCGAAGTGCTTCCCGAGGGCTCCAAGGGCGAGCTGGTCTTCACCTCGCTCGATAAGGAGGGCTTCCCGCTGCTCCGCTACCGCACGCGCGACATCTGCGTACTCAGCCGCGAAAAGTGCTCCTGCGGCAGGACCCACGTCAAGATGAGCAAGCCGATGGGCAGAAGCGACGACATGATGATAATCCGCGGCGTCAACGTCTTCCCGAGCCAGATCGAAACCGTTCTGCTCAAGGAGGGCTATGATCCGAACTACCAGATCGTCGTCGACAGAGAACGCAACAACGACACGCTCGACGTCTACGTCGAGCTGAATCCCGATCAGTTCTCCGACAAGATCGCCGACATCCAGAACAGGGAAAAATCCCTCGAAGGCGCAATGCGCGCGATGCTCGGCATCGGCGCGAAGATGCACCTCGTTCCGCCCAAATCCATCGCCAGAAGCGAGGGCAAGGCCGTCAGAGTCATCGACAAGCGCAAGCTTCACGATTAAGCCGCACGATCAGAAAGGAGTGGCAGTTATGGCAATCACACAGTTATCCGTTTTTCTCGAAAACAAGCCCGGCAAGCTCTCTGAGACCGTCAGGAAAATCTCCGCCGCCGGAATCAACATCCGCGCCATGAGCATTGCGGACACCAAGGACTTCGGCATCCTGCGGCTTATCGTATCCGACGCCGCCGAGACGAAACGCATCGTCAGCGAGCACGCGATCGTCACCGAGACCGAGGTCATCGCCGTCCGTATGGACGACCAGGCCGGAGCGCTCTCCGGCGTCCTCGACGCGCTCGAGACGGCGCAGATCAACGTTGAATACCTCTACGCCTTCACCGGCACGAAGAGCGACAGCGCCTACGTCGTGCTCCGCGTCGATAACACCGCCGCCGCGGAGGAGCTGCTCGGCAAGCGCGGCTTCGCCTCCCTCTCCGACGCGGAGCTCAAAGCGATGCTTTGAAACCGAATGCATAATATGACGAACCGGCAGAGACTTTAAGTCCCTGCCGGTTTTCGTTTTATTCGGGTGCGCCGCGTTTATTGCGTCAGCTTGAAGCCGGTGCAGGCGAAAAGCGCGACGTCGCGCCCGGTTTCGTCCGTCACGCGGATGTCGTAGACGCAGGTCGTCCTGCCGCTTTTGACGCACTTCGAGCTCGCGATGAGCCGCTTCCCCTTCGGCTGCGCCGTGAAGTTGACGTTCACCGTCAGCGCGACGGTCGGCTGATAGTCGTTGTTCGACGAAACGGCGAAGGCGAAGTCGCCCAGCGTGAAAATAACGCCGCCCATAGTTCCGCCGTAGGCGTTGCGATGCGCGTCCGTCAGCTCCATCGAGCAGACGCAGCCGCCGTCGAAAAGCTCGTCGATACGCATACCGTTATCGGTCGCGAAGCGGTCGCCCCTGAAAAACTCCCGCGCTTCGTCTGTGCTTTTGAATGTTCCCATAGCTGTCCCTCCAGATGAAATATGCGGATATTATAACACATAACGCGCGGCGGCGCCGCGTTTTCACAAACATTTCATCTTCTGAACGACGAAAACAGCGCCAGCGACGCCAGCAGCGCGAGCGCGCACGCCGACTGCACGGGCACGAACGCGCCGCCGAGCTTCTCCCGAAGCGCGAGCGCGGCGAAGACTCCGGCGAAGCCGATCGCGCCGAGCAGCGCGATGAGCGTCAGGCGCGTGTTCGATTCCGCGGAGTGCGACTCCTCGCGGGTCGTCCTCCTGCGCTGTAGGCGCGGCTTGTTCTTCGGCTTGCCGCGGCCGTATGCGCCGTATTTACCCTTGCGGTAGAAATTGTTGTTATCCGCCATCACTGTGCTCCCCCTTTCGAGATGAGCAGGACGAAGACGCCGACCTGCAGCAGAAGCGCGGTCGTTATCACCAGCGTGAAGTAGTTTTTCTTCGTCTTGTGACGGAAGACCGTCCTGCCGAAGAACGCTCCGACGGCGCCGCCGTATACCGCGAGCGCGAGCAGGACGCGTTCGCTGATGCGGTCGCCCTCCCGCATCGCCTTCGCCTTGTCGACGCCGTATGTCACGAAGGCGATGAGCGAAGCTGTGCCGAGTATGGCGGCGTATATCCACAAAACCGTTTTCATATTATCTTCCTTCTTGATTTTTCTCTTTTACCCGACTTCTTCGACGAGCGCCGACCACTCCTCCATCAGCGGAGCTTCCTTCGCCTCGAGCTCCTCCTTTTCGGCGGTCAGCTCGGCGACCTTCAGATAGTCGGAGTAGACCTCCGCGTCCTCGGCGAGCGCGCGGGATATTTCCGCGACGCGGGTATTGATGACGGCGATCTTCTCCTCCAGTACGCCGATGCGGTGGAGCTTGCGGTCGCGCTCTCTCAGCGGCGAAACGTACTTTTTCTTCACGGCCGGCTTCCTTTCGCCGGCGGCGGGAGCGGCTTCGTCCTCCGCCTCGCGCGGGCGGAGCTTCTCGTATTCGGCGTAGCCGCAGTCGTAAAGCTTCAGGCCGCCGCTCTCGAAAACGGCGAGCCTGCCGCAGACGCGGTTGATGAAATAGCGGTCATGCGAAACGGCGACGACTGTTCCGACGTAATCCGCGAGCAGCTTTTCCAGCGCGTCGCGCCCCGGCATATCCATATGGTTAGTCGGCTCGTCGAGCACCAGTATATTCGGCCTGCGGCGGAAGATCTTGCACAAAGCGAGCCGCACCTTCTCGCCGCCGGAAAGCTCTCCGACAGTCTTGAAAACGTCCTCGCCGCTGAAAAGGAAAGCGCCGAGCGCGGTACGCGCTTCGCCGTCCGTCATATTCGGGAAGTCGTTGCGGAAATCCTCCAGCACCGTCAGCGGCGAGAAGTTCTGCGTCATGGTCTGATCGAAGTAGCCGACGGACGCGTGAAGCCCGAAGCGGCTCTCGCCGGAAACGGCGGGGATCTTTTTCATCAGCGTTTTCACCAGCGTGGACTTGCCGCATCCGTTATCGCCGATGATCCCGAGCTTTTCGCCGCGTTTGACGACGGTGTCAAGCTCGCCGAGCGGAACTCCGCCGTAGCCGAAGCGCAGACGCTCGCAGACGATGGCGTTCTCCACCGTTTCGCGCTCCGGCGCGAAGGCTCCGCGGAAAACGGATGAGTCCGCGGCGCGCGGCGCGGAGGTGTCGCCGATGCGTTCGATATGCCTGAGCTTCGCCTGCGCCATCTTTGCCTTATTCGCCTTATAGCGGAAGCGCTCGACAAGCGCGGAAAGGCGCTCGACCTCCTTTTTGCGCATCAGGCTGTCCTTAAGCTCGCGCTCGTAGTTCTCCTTCTTCTGCGCGGCGAAGGCGGTATAGTTGCCGGTGTAGCGGCGGGTCTCGCCGTATTCGATCTCGTAGACGACGTTCACGATCTTATCGAGGAACATTCGGTCGTGCGAAACGATCACACAGGAGCCGCGGTATTTCATCAGATAATCCTCGAGCCATTCGACGGCTCCGAGGTCGAGGTGGTTGGTCGGCTCGTCCAGGAGAAGCACCTGAGGCTTTGAAAGCAGGAGCTTCAGCAGCGCGAGCTTCGTACGCTGACCGCCGGAAAACTCACGCAGTGGGCGCGAAAGGTCGCTTTCCGCGAAGCCGAAGCGCTTCAGCGCCGTGCGGTATTCCTTCTTATAGGTGTATCCTCCGAGCGTTTCAAAGCGCTCGTGAAGGCGCGAATAAGCGCCGGCGTTCTCCTCGCTTCCGTCGCGCTCGACCGCTTCGAGCGCAGCGGCCATATCGCGTTCCGTTTCCGTCAGCTCGGAATAGGCGGTCAGCAGCTCCTCCTCGATCGTTCGCCCGTCCTCCGCTTCAAACGTCTGCTTCAGACAGCCGACGACCGGGGCGCCAGTCTTGTGGAAGCCGAAATCCGCCCCGCCCGTTCCCTTTATCATATCGACCTCGCCGGTCAGCGCGCGGAGCAGCGTCGTCTTGCCGCAGCCGTTGCGCCCGACGACCGCGATCTTTTCGTTCTCGCGGACGGCGAAGTTTATTTCCGTAAGCACCGGCTCGCCGTCATATTCGACGCAGCCGTTGGTTATGACTATCTGCATTATCGCTCCTCAAGACCCTTATCAAAGATATTCCTCGAGCCGCCTGCGCGCTTCCTTCTCATCCTTGATACAGCGCTCCTCGATGCTGCCGACGAAGGCGGCGAACACCTCGCGCAGGTACGCGTGCGTCACAAGGAAGCTGATGCGCGGCTCCTTAAGGCGGCTTATGGCTATCGAGCTCTCCGTTACCGAGATCTGCACGTTTTCAAACGCCGCTTCCGGCATAACGAAGAAGCGGAAGTTCGGATAGTTATCCATCAGCGAAAGCACGCCGCGCACCTGATCCGCGTATTCCTCCGGCGTATAGAACACCCGCACGCCGGGCAGATCGACGTAGACCTCGCCCGCGGCAACGCTCTTTTTATCCGCGAGAACGCCGCAGAGGCGCATATATCCGCCGCTGAGATTCTTTTCAAGTATGCTCCGGCGCGCGTTCAGGACCGCCCGCATCTTACGCCCCTCCTCTTCCGAGGCGCCGGATCGCAAAAGCATACGGCGCAGCGTTTCGTCCGGCATAACGCTGACGGGCAGACTGCTGCCGATGACGCTCATCGCGCCTCCGCCCATCGCGGCGAGCCGCTCCGCGTCGTCGGACTCGTAAACCTTGACGAGCGGCTTTGAGTTCGCGATCATAACCTCAAACGCGGCGCAGTGGGCGTTCAGTATCTCCGCGTCGGTATCGTAGCGATATATTCCGTGTTCATTCTCGCCGCCGACCAATCCGCCGCCCTCAACGCAGGCGTAACCCGGACAGAGAGCCAGCGTATACGAGAAGCGCGACTGATTCTGCCGCCTGAAGTAAAAAGACGTTATGCCGCCGGACATATAAAGCGGCAGCCAGTTATATATCGCGCCGAAGCTCTCTCCGGCGGCGCGGTCGATATTATGGATTATTCTTATCTTTGTTCCGTTGCTCAGACACGCGAGCAGCAGCGAGAAAAGGCGCGAATTGAACTCCTTATCCCCGTTCATCCATTCGAGGCTCTGATCCGAATAAAGCAGCAGCTCCTTTATTCCGTCGCGCAGAACGCCCGAAATCAACCGCAGGACCGCGTTCCTGAGCCCGTCGATTCCGTAATAGATACGCTCGCCGGCGTGGAGCAGGATTCGCTTCGCCGCTTCTTCCGCGTTCGGCAGCGAAACGGCGTCCTGATGCACGAATGATTCGATATTCTCAAGAAGCTTCTGCACCTCGGGGGTTTTGTCGTCCCTGCCGGTATCGAAGAGCCAGCTTCGGATCAGAAAAAACGCTTCATCCTCTTCCAAATGCCCCTCCACGGAAGCCCCCGCCAGCGCCGCGAACTCGGAAAGCCTGTTCTGCTCGGTGAGGCGCTTGAGCAGAACGGATGAAATATCATCGACCATCTGCGGATTTGAAGCTGGAGAACGCAGACCGTTGCGGAAACGGCTTATGTATGAGGCGTCGAGGTTCAGCAGCTTGCCGAAGCGGACGTTTGACAGCTCCGCCAGCTCCATAACGGCGTTGAACCTGCCGCCGAACTGCGCGTACGGCGCTTGCTTCTTCACCTTTCGCGGAGTCGCGGGAAGGGTGTTCACTCCCTCATACAGCCAGTCGATAAGCCGCTGGCGAATATAGACGTCGGCTTCATCCGGGGCGCAGCCGATAAGCGAACAGAGAGCGGGTACGCAGCCGTTTTCGCTCGCGAAGGCGTATATCCCGTCGACCAGACGGCGCGATGAAGACGCGCCCTTTTTCGGCACGCGTACTCCTCCGCACATACGGCTGACGTTCGATCTGTCGCATCCGACGCTCCTCGCTATATCCGAAGGAGACGCGCCGACAGCGCTCAAAACACGATTCAATCTTTTCGCAAACATTTCTCCCGCCTCCTTCTGAAAATAATAACACAAATCACTGAAAAATGCAACAATATTTGTTGACAGTTTTTTTGTCAATGACAACTTGCTGTCAACTATTGCAAAAGCAAGCCGCCTTTGATAATATATAATCGTCAGCGGGACCGCGCCCCGCAACCAGTGTTTTGCCTGGAGCCGACGTTCGATTTCGTGTTGATTATTCCACTTGCCAATCGGGTTTCAACACATACTGTCACGGTTTCAAGGCAAACTGCGAAAGAAGCACTTCCGGTTTTTATCGGAAGTGCTTGTTTTTTGTCTTATTACCGGCCGCTTGCCGATAGGGGAAAAGCACGGCTACTCTTTCGCGCCGCCTTCCCGGGGACTGTCGTCGCTGGCGGCTTCGGACCGAGCGGCGCTCTCCCTGTAGAGCCGCCTTACCCTGCTGATGAAAACGATACAGACGGCGGCGGCAAAGATTATAGCGATATGCCCGATGAACCCTTCCTGCGAATAACTGACGAAGCTGTTGCCCTCTGAAAGCGTATACGCCGAGCATACGGCGGTCACGACCGCGCAGACTATGCCGGACACGCTGCCGAAAAGCGACGTCATCGCGGCAACTCCGGCGAGCGGGAGCACGTTCAGCGCCGCCTGCTTCGTCAGCACGGCGGGCACCGAAAGCGCGGCGACGGCGATAAGCGATATCACGGCGCGGACAAGCGTTTCGCCCGCGGACCCGGAGACGTTCACTTTTTTATCTTTATTATTCATAAGCTTCTCCTCCGACCGTTTCATTCTATCATACCGCGACGAAAAAAGCAAGTTTTTCGGAAAAACTCCGGCGGCTCACTTTCTCAGCTCCGCTATCAGATCGTAGGCGAACTTCAGCTCCTCGAAGGTGCAGTGCTCCTGCACGAAGTGCGTCGTGCAGCAGACCCAGCGCTTGCCCTTGAGCAGCGAGAAAACGCGGCGGATGTCGCTCTCCAGCTTCGCGTAGTCGCCGAAGCCGAGCGCGGTCTGGATGCAGACGCCGCCCATTATCGCGAATTTGTCGCTGTATTTCTCAAGATAGGTATCGTAGGTCATCCCCGCCGCCTCCTGCCACGGATGCACGAGGTTATAGCCGAGCTCGATGACTCCGTCCAGCGCGGGATTGATGTTGCCGTCCGAGTGCAGGCTCAGGAACTTGCCGTGCTTTCTTACGGCGTCGCCGATGACCTTATGGCCGGGCATTATCATCTCGCGGAACATAGTCGGGCTGAAAAGCAGGGTGTTCTGCGAGCCCCAGTCGTCGGAAACGTGGATCATATCCATACCGAGCTCGCAGATGTTCTCCGCGAACTGCGCGTTCCACTTCGCCTGGCGCTTATAGAGCTCGTTCATCTCGTCGGGGTAGAGCGCCATATAGAGCAGGTGGTTCTCGATACTCAGCGGATCGCTCAGGCACTCAAAGATGCCGGGCGTCTGCATATAGCAGAAGCGCTCGCGCTCGCCGCGGTAGTACGCCAGCTCCTTGCGGATGCCGTCGTAGTCCTCCATCCTGTCGACCGGCTGGAGCGGCATATCGAGCAGCATCTGCGGCGTGATGGTTATCCCCTCTTTTTTCATACCGACTATCTTGTGGTAATCGAAGGGATACGGGCCGCCGAAGATGTGCGCCATATCGAATTCGTATTCGTCCTCGAATTTTTTGTAGTCGCCCCACTGAGAATGCTCCCAGTCGAGGTTCCAGGCGATCCAGCCGTAGACCGGCGTCCTGCCGGGATTATTGCCGCGGATGGTTTCCGCG
The DNA here is from genome assembly GCA_017453725.1 of Clostridia bacterium. GTDB lineage: Bacteria > Bacillota > Clostridia > Oscillospirales > RGIG8002 > RGIG8002. The sequence goes on from JAFTEJ010000112.1 coordinate 10,509, forward strand.
ACCAGCTCGTAAGATTTCATAGAGTGGCGTCCTTTCGTGGTGGTTATGTTATGATTATAGCACATTTGCGGCTATGATGAAACCACTGCTATTCGTCGTCATCATAGTCATTGATATCAAGGGTTTTCCCACCCGGCGCATTAGCCAATGTCTTGTTGTGATTCTCGATAAATGCGCGCTTGCTGCCGTGATACCGCCAA
>JAFTEJ010000113.1 GCA_017453725.1 Clostridia bacterium
AACACGGGCAAGTCCCCCTCGTCATAATCATATAGTCCGTTCATCGCACGGAGTGTCAGCAACGAGTCGGAAACGGTCAGTTCACCGTCCTTGTCGATGTCGCCGATAAGAGAGCCCTCGGCAGCAGCAGTCAGCGGAAGCATTCCCGTGAATATCGCCGTCAGCATCAGAACGGCGAGCAGAAAAGCGGTAAACTTCATAATATCACCTCTGAAGATTTGGCTGAGCAGCGAATCATTGTCAGCCTTATAATTTAATTTTAACACATATGACGCGGCGTGTCAATTCAAAAGACGCATTTTTTGCAATATGCGGACGGCAAAGCAGAAACGTATTTGCCGCCGCCGGTTTCCGACGCGTAAACAAAAGCGCCGTAAGGCGCTTTTGAGTTTCTTATGAAAGCATTATTCCCGCGAGGGTGAAGTTGCCGCCGGAGCCGCTGAAGGTGATCGTGTGCTCGGCCTCCTCGTCCGCCTTGAAGACGGTCTGGTAATAGAGGTGGTCGCCCCAGCCGCCGCTGAAGTTGCCGTTGACGGTGGCGACGAGCATTCCGTCGACCTTGACGTCGATGCTGCCGGCGTTCGGGTCGGACGCCCACATCATATAGAGCAGGTTGACCTCCTTGAAGGTTGCGGTGAATGTCAGCGCCTTGCCCTTCTTCGTGGTCAGCCACGCGCCCTTGAGGTGGTTGAAGTGCGAGGTCTGGTAGTTCTTGTTGACCGTCCAGACGCCGAGCTGATTCGGCTCAAGCTCGCCGCCCATATAGAGCCTGGCGTTCCTGTAGCGCTCGCCGTAGAGCGCCTCCGGCACGACGGGCACGACCTTCGAGAGCTTCGTATACTTCTTCTTGACGGAGTCGAGGTAGGAGCGGATGAGCGAGGCGTATATCTCGTGCCCCTTGTCGGTCGGGTGCGCGTCGTCGGCGCTGAAATCCGTCCAAATCATCTCGTGCGCGGCGATGAGCACCTGAACGGCGTTCGCTCCGCTTATCATCGGCACGCCGTAGCGGTTGCCGATCGGGATCTCGCTGTTCTGCATCGTCCAGCCGCTCTCGCAGACGGTGAAGAACATTATCACCGCCGCGTCCGGGCACTCGGTCAGCAGGTTGCGGATTATGCCCTCGTAGTAGGGATAGTCCTCCATCGTGTCGTTGACCGAGAACTCGACGATGACGAGGTCGGGATTCTTCGCGACGACGTCGTCCTCCAGACGGTGGACGCCGAGGATGCTGCTCGTGCCGCTGATGCCGACGTTGTGGTAGTTGACCTTCGCCTTCGGGAAGTTTTCGCTCCACCACTTATACGTCAGATACGCCCAGCACTTCTGCGAGGTGGAGGCGTAAAGCCCGTAGGTTATCGAGCCGCCGAGGGTAACGACGTTGACCGTCTCCCCTTTCGAAGCGCGTTCCATAACGCGCGCGAGGCGGGCGGTGTTGCCGGCGGAAACGAGGGTGCTGTTGAAGATCTCCTGAGTCACGCCGTGCTTCTTGGCGACGGTGTTCGGCGCGTAGGTCACCGCGACTCCGTCGTAGCCGAAGCCGCCGGTCATACCGAGCGAGCAGCGCATAATGCCGACCGCGTCGTCCGCTCCGACGGCGCCGTCGCCCGTCACGTCGTATACCGGTACCTCCCCGGCGGAGTAGTCATAAAGCCCCGCCGCGGCGCGCATAGTCAGCAGAGAATCGGAAACGGTTATCTCTCCGTCCGCGTCTATGTCGCCGATGAGCGTCTCGCCCGCCGCGAATGCGTGCAGCGGGAATACTCCGGTGACCAGCGTTAGCAGCAGCGTCAGCGCGAGCGTTATCGCGGTGTATTTCATAAAGCGTTCCTCCCATTGTAAGATAACGTGAAAGCGGCAGAGTATGCCGCTTTCACAGGTCGGTTATGAATCAGGAAAGCATCAGACCGGAAAGCGTGAAGTTGCCGCCGACGTAGGTGAAGGTGATCTCGTGTTCGGCGGGCTCGTCGGAATCGTAGATGTGCTCCTTGGCAAGGTAGTTGCCCCAGCCACCGCTCGAAATGAGCGCGTCGAGCTCGACCGCGGGGCCGCCGTCAACGCTGACCTTGATCTTGCCGGCGTTCGGGTCGTTCTCCGCCATGATCCTCCAGTAGAGGACGTTGAGTTCTCTGAAGGTCGCCTTGAATTTCATAGCCTTGCCCTTCCTCGAAATCGTCCACGCGCCCTTGAGGTGGTAGAAGACTCCGCCGTTGGGATCGACGTTCCAGGCGCCGAGCTGAGTCGGCTCGAGCGTGCCGCCCATCCAGAGCTTCGCGTTATCGTACTTCGTGGAATGGAGCGGGGCCGCCGGGAAGGCGGGGATGACTCTGGAGAGCCTGTCGCACTTCGCCTTCACGCCGTCGAGGTAGGAGTTGATGAGGGAGGCGACCATCCCGTGTCCGACGTCGTTCGGATGGATGTTGTCGGGGGAAATGTCGCTCCACTTGATCGTGCCCGCCTTGAGCAGCGGATTCGTCGCGTCGCGGTAGCTTATCATCGGCAGACGGTAGTAGTTGCCGATCGGAATCTCGGTGGCCTGGGTGTTCCAGCCGGACTGGTCCTGCATAAAGAGCATAATTACGGCGGTCTCCGGATCGTTCATAAGCACGCGGCGGATGATGCCCTCGTAATACTCATAGTCGCTGTCGCTGTCGTTGACCGCGAACTCGACGATGAGGAAGTCGGGCTTCTTTTTCAGCACGTCGTCCTCAAGGCGGTGGACGCCGAGCATACTCCCGGTCGCGCCGATGCCCATATTGTAGAGGTTGAAGGTGGCCTGCGGGAAGTTCGCCTTCCACCAGCTCGTGACGCGGTTGGCGTAGCGGTTCTGCGTTTCGGTGGCGGAGGAGCCGGCGGTTATCGAGCCGCCGAGCACCACGACGTTGATGCGTTCGCCCTTTGCGGCGCGCTGCATCAGCCTGGCGAGCTTGGCGGTGTCGCCCTGCGAAACGATCGCGTTGTCTATCGACTGCTGGGTGTACTTGTAGCCGAGCGCGTCCTGATTGGGCGCGAAGGAAAGCTCGACTCCGGCGTAGCCGAAGTTCTTATCAGCCATCCCGACTGCGCTGCGAAGCAGGCCGAGCGCGTCGTCCACGCCGACCTCCCTGTCGCCGCTGACGTCGTAGACGGGGATTTCGTCGGCGCTGTACTGCTTCAGACCGGCGGCGGCGCGGAGCGTGCCGAGCGCGTCGGAAACGGTTATGTCGCCGTCCTTGTCAATGTCGCCGATAAGCGCCTCGGCGGCGGCGAGGGTGTTGAAGGGAAACATCCCCGAAAGCATAGCCGCTACGGGCAGCAGCACGAGCAGCATCGCGATTATCTTCATAAGCATATCGGTATACCTCCGTTTTTTATCACAGTTATTGTAGCACATTCAGGAGCCGATGTCAAGATGCGGAAAGCAATATATCGGCTATTTCCGACGGTGTTTGAGCGATGAAGTCCGCTTCCGCGAGCTCCTCCGCGGAGCCGTAGCCATAAAGCACGCCCATCGAGGCGAGTCCCGTCGCCTTCGCGCCCTCGACGTCGTAGCTTCGGTCGCCGACCATCACGGCGGCGCTCCTTTCGGAAACGCCGGCGCGGGCGAGCGCGTATTCGATGACGTCGCGCTTCGCGGTGCGGGTCTCGTCCAGCGTGCTGCCGGCGATGACGGCGAACAGCTCCGCCAGCCCGAAGCGCTCGAGGATGCGCTCCGCGAAGGGTTCCGGCTTCGAGGTCGCGACGAGAAGGGCCGCGCCCACCTCCCGAAGGCGGCGCAGCGCTTCTGCTATCCCGGCGTATGGCGCGTTCTCGAACATCCCGCGCGCGACGTAGTATTCGCGGTAGACGTTTATCGCCTCCGCCGCCTGCGCCTGAGAAAGCCCGCAGCGCATACACGAGCCGAGCAGCGGCGGCCCGACGAAGAACTCCAGCTCCGACGGTTCCGCTTCGACGCCGAAGCTTTTCAGCGCGTGCGCCGCGGCGTTCGTTAGGCCCGGCGCGGACTCCGTCAGCGTGCCGTCAAGATCGAAAAGCACGTATCTGAACCTCATAACGTTCCCTCCTCCGTGTGCAAAAACACCGACCGGTCTCCCGGTCGGTGTTCCGAAAAGCGTTTGATTATTTGACCATACCGGCGACTTCGGCGGCGAAGTTGTCCTCGCGCTTCTCAAGGCCCTCACCCTTCTCGAGGCGGACGAACTCCTTGATGCTGACGGGAGCGCCGAGCTCCTTGGCGACGTTCTTGACGAAGGCGTCGACGTTGATCTCGTCGTCCTTGACGAACGCCTGTTCGAGCAGGCAGATCTCCTTGTAGTACTTCGCGATGCGGCCCATGACCATCTTCTCGGCGATGTTCTGGGGCTTGCCCTCGTTCATCGCCTGAGCGAGCAGTATCTCCTTCTCCTTCTCGATGAAGTCCGCGGGAACGGAAGCCTTATCGAGGAAGGTGGGGCTCATCGCCGCGATCTGCATCGCGACGTCCTTCGCCATGGAAACGCACTCGGGCTTGGCAAAGGTCGCGTCGTCGGCGTCGAGGTTGACCATAACGCCGATGGTGCCGCCGCCGTGGATATAGGTCACAACGTGGCCCTCGTAGCGGGTGAAACGGCGGATGGTGAGCTTCTCGCCGATGGTGAGTATCTTTTCGCGGAGCGCGTCGGTGACGGTCATATCTCCGCCGTCGATGGTCATATCGCCCAGCTCCTCAACGGAGGCGGGGGCGTTCTTGCCGACGGTGGCGGCGACGGCCTTGACGAACTCCTGGAAGCCGGCGTTCTTGGCGACGAAGTCGGTCTCGCTGTTGACTTCGACGAGCGCGGCGATCTTGCCGTCGTCGGAAACGTAGGAGCCGATGATGCCT
>JAFTEJ010000114.1 GCA_017453725.1 Clostridia bacterium
CAAAAAGATTCTCGTTGAGCTCAAAAACGGCGTAAAGAATGCCGAAGGCTATTATGAATACCGCCTGAACGGCATGACTTATAACAACACGACTGGCTATAACGAGCTCGGCATCAAGACGATCGGCGATACCTACGACGGAATAATCGACGGCCTCATCTTCGTATTCCGCGCCAACACGGTCGATACGCCCGTCTCCTGCTGGATCGAGGACGCTTACGTTGTCGGCTCCGCCGATGACAGAGAGCTCCTCTCCGAGATCAGAAAAGCGAAGGCCGAGGGAATCCTTCCGGATCTCATTATCGATCAGGCTGAAGCGGTATATAAGAATACCGGCTCCCTCCAGTCGCAGGTCGACGCTGCCGTTGCGCTGCTTAAGAACGGTTTCAGCACTTACGATTATTATCCGCTGACCGGCTTCACCGCCACGACTCAGGAAGAGCTCGATCTCCTCTCCGGCAACATCGGCTACGCTAACGGCGCTATCTATAACTCCGTCAGCAGCAAGCTCGAGCTTACCGACAAGGCCGGCGAGATCAAACTCACCACCAACCCCGCCAACAACCAGAACTACAATCAGTCCATTGTTACCTACAAGAAGGCCGACGGCACGACTCTGACCAATAACCCCTGGACTCCCGTTGACGCCAACGTGGATCTCTCCACTATGGACGGTATCCGCTTCAAGCTGACCGACGCGAACGGCAAGCCCGTCAGCTACTACGGCCAGTACAGATTCATCGTTCAGGCGAGCGGCTGGGGCAACTACTGGTACTATCGCGGACAGCCCGAGAAGGATGACGAAGGCTACAACGTCATCGACTTCGGCCGCCTCTACAGAGCCAGCACGACGAACACCGAGATGTACCGCACCGAGGAACTCAAAAAGATCGACGGTATCTCCTTCCTTCTCTACGCCGCCGATACCACGCTGTACTTCTCCGATCTCCAGGCGTACAAGAGAAACATTCCGAGAGCCTACGGCAAAGAAATCGCCGAGCTGCCCGGTTTTGACAACTGGACTCAGGACAATCTCGACGTGACCAACGCTCTCGCCGCTGTCGAAGGCCAGAAAGTCGCCACCGCGCTTCAGTTCTACGACAAAGCGGGCGTTATGAGAGGCAACTCCGTGCACGGTCTGCTCCCGACCAAGGATTATCTGCCGAATAACTACACTATGATCTGGACCACCCAGACGAACGCCGACGGCGCTGTCAGACAGCAGAACGGCGACGTATTCGGTTCTTACAAATCCATCGGCGAGATGCTCAAGTGGGACGGTATCCGCATCGGTATATCCACCACGGAAACCGGCGGCGGAGATCCCATAACCTACAGCTGGGACGGCCACAAGAAGGTCACCATCTCCCTCCGCCTTGTCGGATCCGGCGATAAGGCCTTCAACAACACCTGGTACCAGTATTACACAGCGGAATACTGCTGCGCGAGCGGCGAGTTGTTCCCGAACTACGAAGACGGTTACCTCTACTTCTACTTCAACGACTTCAAATCCGGCTGGTCCGATAAGACCATACTCGAGGGCAATAAGTCTCACGACTACGGCAACATAGTCCTGACCTATACCGCCGGCGGATGCAACAGTGAGTGGAAGAGACTCGTCGTCTCCGATATGCAGCTGTTCAGAAGCCCCATCGACGATCCTACCGAGGGTCTTTGGGAAGCCAACTACACGGCTGAGAGCTGGAAGGCTCTGACCGACGCTTACGAGTCGCACAACCAGGACGCCATCGACGCTGCGAAGGCTGCCCTCGTTCCCGCCACCGTCATCGCCACCACCGACAATATGATGACCGGCTGGACGACCGCGAACGTCAACGAAGTCGTTACCGCGAACAGCAACAAGCTTGCCGATTACATCCTTAACGGCAACGCCGACTTCACCAACAACACCACCTTTGAGGCTAATGACAACCTGTCTCTGACCGCGGGCGTCGATTTCGCTACCGGCGGTATGGGCTGGAAGAACATGGACCGCAGCGGTACGCTTGCCGCCGGCGGAGCCAACTACGGCTATCCGACCCTGACCGTTGCCGGACTCTCCAAGGCCGAAGGTATCCGCTTCAAGCTGGACGTCAGCGAAGGCGGCTCCTACGACCACATCGTGGTTGGTCTCTCCAACTGCGCCGGCCACGCTTACGAGCAGTATGCAACCCTCGTTCCGAGCAACTTTGCCGACGGTTATGTCAACATTCCGTGGAGCGCCTTTGAGAAGGCTTCCTGGGGCAACGCGTTCGATCTGACCACCATCGAGCAGGCTATAGTCTTCCTCGTTGAGGTCCACGGCGCCACCGCCGGAACGAAGGTCACCATCTCCGACCTCAAGGGTTACGCTGTCGCTACCGAAGAGAAGCTCCTCGACGGTCTCTGGCAGTACAACTACACTCCCGAGAGCTGGGCTCCGCTTGCTCAGGCCGTTACCGCTCTTGACGTTGAAGCTACCGCTGAAGCCAAGGCGAACCTCGTCCCGCGCAAGACCGCCCGCGTCACCGGCAACCTTATGGAAGGCTGGACCACTGCGGACGTCAATGCCACAGTTACCGCGAACAGCGACAAGCTCTGCGACTCCATCGGCGAAGGCCTCAATATCAACAACGCCTGGAATGCGGGCGACTTCTCCAATAACACTACGTTTGAGGCGGATAACAACCTCTCCCTGACCGCGACTGCCGACTTCACCGGCAAGGCGATGGGCTGGAAGAACATGGACCGCAGCAAGACCCTGCAGAACGTCACCAACGGCGCTTATCCGGCGCTGAACGTTGCCGGCCTGAAGGACGCTGAGGGTATCCGCTTCAAGCTCGAATCCAACAAGCCCATCGAGAGAATCCTCATCGGTCTCTCCACCTGCTCCGAGCCCTCTCCGTTCGCCGCCGGCGGCAACAGAGAGATGTACGCGATGAAGATCAAGCCCGAATACGTCGGAGCCGACGGATACATCAACATCCCGTTCAGCTACTTCGAGAAGGCTTTCTGGTCCCAGAAGTTCGCTCAGGACGAACTCGATCAGGCTATCGTCTTCATCGTTGAGGCGTATGGCGCCGAGAACGGAACGAAGCTGACCATCTCCGACCTCCACGGCTACATCACCCGTGAGTTCGACGACAGCACGCTCCCGACCTGGTCCTACAACTACACGCCCGAGAGCTGGGCTGCTTACAACGCCGCTATCCGCGTTGCCAAGACTGCCGACCAGCGCGACGCCGCGCTTGCGCTCCTCGTTTCGGCGAACATCAAGGCTGTCACCGGCAACCTGATGGACGGCTGGACCACCGCCGACGTTAACGCCACCGTTAACGCGAACAGCGGCAAGCTCTGCGACTCCATCGGCGAAGGCCTCAACATCAACAACGCCTGGAACGCGGGCGACTTCTCCAACAACACCACCTTCACCGCGGACGGCAACTTCTCCATGAAAGCCACCGCCGACTTCACCGGCAAGGCGATGGGTTGGAAGAATATGGACCGCAGCCAGACCCTGCAGCCCGAAGAGAACGGCGCTTTCCCGGCGCTCAACGTCAAGGGACTTTCCAAGGCTGAAGGTATCCGCTTCAAGCTCGAGGCCAACAAGCCCGTCGAGAGAATCCTCATCGGTCTCTCCAACTGCGCTCCGAGCGCTCCGTTCTCCGGACACAGAGAGATGTACGCGATGCAGATTAAGCCCGAGTACGTTGACGCTGACGGTTACATCAACATCCCGTTCAGCTACTTCGAAGCGGCTTTCTGGTCCGCGAAGTTCGCTCAGGATGAACTTGAGCACGTCATCGTCTTCATCGTCGAAGCTTACGGCGCCGAAGAGGGAACCGAGATCACCATCTCCGACCTCAAGGGCTACAAGACGATTGTCGCTCCGACCGACGCTGAGATTGCGGCTCTGAACGCTGCTATTGAGAAGCTCGAAGGATACGACTTTAACAACGTCTATGCCGACCTTATCGCTGACGCCAAGGCTCAGCTGACCGCGACCGACGCTGATTACGTCCTCGACGCGACCGCCGCCGTCAAGGCCGTCACCGATAAGTTCGACGCCGCCGACCGCTCCGTCCTCAAGGCGAACATCGACGCCGTCAAGGCTATCGACGCCACTCTGTGGGCTGCCGAAATCGCCGCCGGTGTTGAAACTTACTACAACCTCGACGCCGACCAGGCCGCTGTCGACGCTGCCGCGAAGGTCCTCAAGAGGATCATCGACAAGCCCGAAGCGCCCGTTGTCGCGATTGCCGAGACCACCGATACCTCCATCACCGTTACCGCCATTGAAGGCGCCGCGTATAAGCTCAACGACGGCGAGTGGCAGGCGAGCAACGTCTTCGAAGGACTGCTCCCGAACACCGCTTACGCTGTCAGCGCTTACATCGTTGCGACCGACGACTTCATCGCCTCCGACGTCACCGTCGTGACCGACGTCACCACGCAGAAGGGCTCCTTCGGCGAGGCCGCCGTCGCCATATCCGGCGTTGAGAGATACAACGAAGTCCTGACCGCCACGGCCACCGACGTTCCCGAGTATCTCGGCGCTTACACCATCGAGTGGCGCAATGAAGCCGGCGAGACCGTCGGCACCGGCGAGACCTACACCGTCGTCGCCGCCGACATCGGCTCCTTCGTCTACGCCGTCCTCGTTTCCGAGAACGCGTTCGACACCGTTGCTTCCGATGCGACCGGAACCATCGGCAAGGGCATCATCAAGAACTACGTCCTGCCGACCTCTTCCGACATCCAGTATCCGCAGACTCTCGGTGACTCCGTCCTTTCCGGCGCTGACACCGGCGACGTCACCGGAACCTGGGCCTGGGTCCATCCGGAACTCCAGCCGCTCTCCGGCCAGACCGGCAGCGCGTTTGACGTCACCTTTACTCCCGACGAAGAGTTCATAGACCTCTATGAGATCATCGAAGCGAGAGTTGTCGTCACCATCATTCCGGCTCCATATGAGCCCGCCACCTTCGCTGACGCCGATCCTACCAGCGACCTCGCCGTTTCGGGCGACTTCATGCTCGGAACCGAGATGCACGTCTCGAACATCGGCTACAACGATCCCGCGTATCTTGCCTTGCTCCGTGCTTCCGGCAAGGACAATTCCGGTCTGAAGAAGCTCGTCCTCTTCAAGAACTTCACCTTCACCGTCAACGGTGAGGAGATCAGCGACGTCTACGACGGAACGCTGACCGTCAGCTCCTTCGTCGGCTACAGCCGCGCGGGCCAGACCGTTAGTGCGTGGTTCTTCGTTGACGGCAAGGCTGTCAACTATGAAGGCACTGTCGATTCCGACGGCGTCCTCTTCGTCACCGGCATCACCCTGTAAGGAATGACCGTGACGCTGCGGAAGGCGTGAGCCGACCGCACAGGTAGAATAATACCGCTGAACGCGGAGTCGTCTTCGGACGGCTCCGCGTTTTTGCTTTTGCGGCAGGGGTGCGCGTTTGTATCAGACGGAAGGGAAGGCGCGTTTTCTGCTTTTGCGGCAGGGGTGCGTTTTTTCTTTTGGCTGGGGGAGGAGGGTTGATTCAGGCTCAGGAACGCGCCTGTATTTCTTTAACAGGCGGAATACCGTTTGCGTCGCCGGGCAGATCTGCGGTAAGGATAAAAGGCTGAAAAGCGACGGATTTTACCGTTTGTCAGGCGCGTGACCCTTATCGCCTCAGCCTTGTTCAAAATATCACAAAATAATCAGAAATTTTTATGTTTTTTTCACAAAACCCTTGACAAAAACGGTATCTGATTGCTATAATACAATCGTATATATACGGGTATAGTGTTTCCGTGTGGGAAAGTATCACAAGCCGCTTGCTTTGCGTTTTTCCAGAGAAGCGCGAGTTGTTTTCACGCGGAAGGGCGCGGCCTTGCGTTTGACGGACGTTGGGCCGGTTGCGCCGGGACCCGTTTTCGGAAGAGAAGCCGTCAATTCATCTGACCGTATCCGCGGTCATCGAAGAGGAGTGACAGAATGAAAACATCTTTTGCGCAAACCTCGGTTATCTTACCTGCTTTCGGCATGATAGAGGCGATTTCGCCGACGTCATGCGAAATGTCGGGTTTTGATTACACAACAACCAACAGAAAGGAGCACTAACATTGAAGAATTCCAACCAAAAAAGAGTATTGACTTCAATACTGTCTTCATGCTTAGTTGTTATGCTCCTGCTCAGCAGCATGGTGATTTCACCCGCAGCGTTCGTCGCGAACGCCGCTGAGCAGTACGGTATAACCATTAACCACATCTTCAGCGACGGCTATAAGGCCGAAGACTCGTATGATGAGCTTTACGGCGAGTTTGAAGAGGGCGAAACTCCGCTCGTTTCGATTATCGCGCCTTACGGCTACATCATCGAGAACGTTTATTTCACCTCGCCCGCGGGCGAAGACTTCGCTGTGTTTATTGAGGATCTCGAGTATGATAATCCCGTCAGCGGTATTTATCATATCACTATGCCCGACTACGCTCTGACGATGAGCGTCGTCTACCGCTGCGTCCTCAACACCGTCGTCATCAACCACATTTACGACGGCGGACACTGCGAAGACGATGACTATCAGATCATTGTCGGCGAAGATCAGGTCGCGGGAAGCGTCGTGAACTTCACCGCCGACCCGAAGGCCGGCTACGCCATCGACACGATGTACGTCCTCGCTTACGCGGGAACTTCCTTCTCGAACCTGGTCGACCTCGACATCATCAAGGTCGGCGAGAACACCTACAGGTTCGTGATGCCCATCGAGCCGATAACCGTCAACATCGTCTACACCCCCATCAGGAACAGCATAACCCCCATAGCGCTGTTTGACGGTCAGCAGAGCAGCAACAGCGAACTCTACTACAACGGACCGCTCACCGCCGATCCCGGCGACGTCGTCATCTTCTACGGCGCCGAGATCAACGACTACAGCGTTCCCGAAGTTTTCGCCACCGCCGGCGCGGGATCTGCTTTCGTCGAGGTCGTTGAGCTTCAGGAAGCCGCGGGCGCGTACTACTTCATTATGCCCGATACGGACGTTACCGTGACGCTGGTTTACAGCAACACCAGATTCGGTATAACCGCCTCCAACATCTTTGAAGACGGAACCGAGGACGATACCGTTTATTACAACGGAGCCGACACCGCCATTGTGGGCGAGAGAGTCGTATTCACGATCGACGCGCCTCAGGGCTACGCTGTCAGCGAGATCTTCGGCGTTTACTCCGCCGGATCGGCTTTCGTCGAAGTGTTCCCGATCGACACCCTTGCCGGTACGTATTACTTCGATATGCCCGACGGTGAAGTCGCGATCACGATCGTCTACACCGCGACCCTGTTTGACATCAACTTCGTTTCCTACAAGGGAACGCAGATCGACAGCCAGTGGACCGTCTCGGACGTTGCAGCCGGTTCCTCCTTTGTGTTCGCCGGGAACGCTCCCGCCGGATACGCTGTCGATGACGTTTTCGCGATGTCCAGAGTCAGCGACACCTTCGTTGAGATAATCCCCGTCGACGACCTCGGCAACGGCTCCTACGCTTTCGAGATGCCCGCCGCGAACGTTGACGTTGCCATCGTCTACAAGTCCGTCCTCTTCAACGTCAATTACGCCTCCTACGCCGGAGAGCAGCTCGTTGCCGAGTGGACCGACGAAGGAATTATGGTCGGCGACAAGCACATCTTCGCGGTCGACGCTCCCGAGGGCTACGCCGTCGAGGACGTTATCGCCACGACCACCGTCAACAGGCTTTTCGTTGAGGTCCTCAACGTCGGCAATCTCGCCGGAGCTTATTACTTCACGATGCCCGCAGGCGACGTCGACGTGACCGTTATCCTCAAGAAGATAACCTTCGAAGTCACCGTCAACGACGTCGTTGAAGGCCAAACCGTCAAGTCCGTCGCTTCCGCCAACGACGCGGGTGACACCGTCATCGTTATCGCGAACGCGCCCGAGGGATACGAGAACGGCTATATCGTCAAGAGCATCAGCGCCGTCAGCGCCGCCGACGATACCGTCGAGTATGTCCTCAACCAGGCGGGAAGCAACGTTTACTCCTTTGAGATGCCCGAGGGCGATGTTGTCGTCAACATCGAGTGGAAGGCCAATATGTTCGACGTAACCGTTTCCAACGTCGACGAGAACGGCACTCTCCTTTCGAGCCGCGAGATCAACAACGTTCCCGCCGGCTCCGACGTCAACGTTGCGTTCGAAGCTCCCGGCGAAGACTACATCGCCGTTGAGTACTACGTTGTAGCGGAAGTTGCTCCTTTCTATGAATTTATCAACGCCACTCTCGTCGGCGACGCTATGATTACCTTCGTTCAGCCCGAGGCTGACGTCGACGTCACCGTCGTCTGGCGCAGAAACGCTTACACCGTGACCGAGAGATACATCGTCAACGATACCGAAGTTATCGATGAGCTGACTGCCGAGTGGGAAGTCAGACCCGGCGATAATTGGATCTCCCTGCGCACGCTCCCCGAGGGCTATGAAGTTTCCGAAATCTTCGTCACCGCTATGGACGGCGCGTTCGGCGAGCCTCTCGATTACGTCGTTCTCAACGAGAACGCGATACTCTTCATCGTTCCCGACGGTGACGTCTTCGTCGACTACTACCTCAAGAAGATAGTCAACACCGTCAACTACTACGCTTATGTCGACGGCGTGCTCACCGTCGTCAAGAGCGAGGAAGTCGAATACGGCGAGAAGGCCCTCTGGGGCAAGGATAACGCCGCCGCCGCGCTTTCCGACGGCCACGCCTTCATCGGCTGGTACAACGGAGCCGCCGCGTATGACTTCGACGCTGCGCTCACGACCGACCTCAACCTCTTTGCGGTTTATGAGTTCGTCAACTACACCGTATCCTTCAACTCCGACGGCGGCAGCGAAGTCGCTTCCCAGACCGTCGTCAAGAACGGCAAGGCCGTCGCGCCCGCCGCTCCCGAGAAGGAAGGCTATGACTTCGCCGGCTGGCAGCTTAACGGCGCCGCGTATGACTTCGATACCGCGGTCACCGGAAACATCGAGCTTACCGCTGCCTGGACTGCGAAGACCTACACTGTCTACCTGCCCGAGGGCGAAGGCTACACAGTCGCCGCCGCGGCCGGATCTGACACGACGGTCGCTTACGGCGGAAGCTTCAGCTTCACCGTTTCCTATGACACCGGCGTCAACAGCGACGGCGCGGTCGTGACCGCGAACGGCGTTGCGCTCACCGCCGACAACGGCGTTTACACCGTTGCTGACGTCAAGTCCGACGTTTATATCAGCGTCAGCGGCGTGGGCTCGAGCAAGCTCTGCAGCGTCAAGTTCAACTACTTCTCCGGCGATGAGAGCATCAGCGTCACCTTCAACGTCGAATACGGCGGAAGCGTGACCGCTCCGGTCGATACCTATCGCTACACCTACAACTTCCTCGGCTGGTTCGATAACGCCGCCGGAGAGGGAGAAGCCGTCACAGACTTCACCAACATCGTCGCCGACGCCGAATACTTCGCCGTCTACGCTCAGAATCCGCTCGCGGACTACAGCTTCGGTGAGTACACCGTCACCGATTCCGCCTACGGTATGGGCTTCAAGGAAGTCAAGATCGAAGTTCTGAAGAATAACGCCGAGTATCAGGATCGCGACGTTTTCGTCCTCGCTGCTGCTCAGCTCAATGACGGCTCCACCATCCTGTTCTACATCCCTGCCACCATCGTGAATGGCGAGAGCAAGGCCGACGTCTCCATTATCCTCAACTCCGCTACCTTCGAATACGTCGATATGTATATCGTCTATGACGAGGTTGACCTTTCCGGTTCGTTAACCTGGATCGATATCGAAGCCGGTATAGAGATCGCCTGATCCGAGGAGGTACACAATGAAAATGAAAACAGGCAAAAAGCTTGCCTTGTTCTTCCTCTCAGCGTGTATAGTGCTGTCGCTCGTCTTCGGCGCCATGGTTTTTGCCGGCGCCGCTGCGGTGCCGACCTCCGAGTCGATCTCGGAGCTCACGGCGGCTTACAGCTACGTTGAGAACGAAGATGAGATGGGGACTATTGCCGTTGACGCGCAGGCGCAGAGCATAGACGCGGAAGAATACGTTATGTTCTACGTTTTCCGGAACGTCGACGACATCTCGGACCCCACCAACGGCAGGCAGAATGCACCGGTCGTTATGAAGACCCTTAAGGCTTCCGACGTCCTGACGGGCGAGAGCCTTTCAAAGGACCTTCCTCTCACCGCGCTGAAGCTTAGCGGCAAATGCGTCCTCAGGCTTCAGGTCGCGAACAGGGAGAATAACGACTGGGTGGCAGCCTATATCACCACGGCTATAAAGCTCAATGCCAACGGCGGAACGCTGATCGGCGATGAAGAGCTGCGGGCGAGGCTCGGCTTCGGCGTCCTCGCTGAGCTCGGTGAAGAGGTGCGTGCCGCCAGAGAATATTACAGCCTGGCCGGCTGGTCCGCGACCGCGGACGGCGAGGTCATCGGCTCCGACGCGCTTGTGACCCCCTACGGCGGAGAGCTCTTCGCCGTCTGGGAGCAGCTCACGACGACCGTTACCTTTAATTCCAACGGCGGCAGCGGAGATATGCAGTCCGTCGTTATCAACGCCGGCGAAGCGACCGAGCTTCCCGCTTCCGAATTCACCTATGCCGGCACGAGATTTGTCGGCTGGGGTACTTCCCCCGAAGGCCCCGCGGTCATTACCGACGGCGAGGAAGTGACCCTCGACGGCTCGGCGGCTGAGCTCCCGCTCTACGCTATCTGGGAAGACATCGACGTGTACGTCGTCTCCTTCGAGCCCAACGGCGGTGACGGTGAGATGATACCGCTCGAGGTCGAAGACGGTGATACCGTCGAGCTGACCGCGAACGCATTCATCCGCCGCGGATACAAGTTCCTCGGCTGGGCGACTTCCGCCGACGGCGCGGTTGTCTACACCGACAAGCAGGAAGTAACGATCAGCGGCGCCGATCTGCGCCTCTATGCCGTATGGAAGCAGAACAACATCGCGGTCATCTACAGCCCCAACGGCGGCACGGGTCTTATGACCCCGCACAAGATGTCCTCGGGTGATACCATCACCCTCGATCCGGTCGCCTACACCTGCAAGGGCAAGGCGTTCATCGGCTGGTCGACCTCCGCGGGCGGCCCCGTTGAGTACGAGGATGGCGCGGAGTTCACCATCGGCGAAAAGAGCGTCGTTCTTTACGCCATTTGGAAGAGCGACGCGAGAGCGCTCCTGTTCAGCACCGGCGGCGGCTCCGGCTATATGGCTCCTCTCAAGGGGCTTGACACCGGCGAAGTTATAACCCTCCCCGCGTGCGCCTACACAAGGAACGGCTACTCCTTCGCGGGCTGGTCGACTTCGGTAGGCGGCCCCGCCGTTTATCAGGACGGCGACAGCTTCACGGTCGGCGAGACCAATCAGGTCCTTTACGCCGTCTGGGTTAAGGCTGCCTGATTCTGATCCCACATTTTCGCAAGGGCGGACGGTTTCGTCCGCCCTTGCGTTGATTTTCAGCCGCCGGCGGCGGCACAGGAGGAACGCCTATGAAGGTGCTTGCGGCTTTCGGCACGAGACCGGAAGCGATAAAAATGTGCCCAGTGATAACGGAGCTGCGCCGCAGAGGGTGCGAGGTCCGCGTTTGCCTGACCGGTCAGCACCGGGAGATGCTCGCGGACGTGATGAATGCGTTCGGCGTCGCCGCGGATATGAATCTCGAGGTGATGCGCCCGGGTCAGACGCTCTTCGATATCAATCGCGAGGTGCTTTCCGGTATGGACCGCGTGCTTGACGAGGAGAAGCCGGACGTCGTGCTCGTTCACGGCGATACGACGACGACCTTCGCCGTCGCGCTCTCATGCTACTACAAGCGCATAAAGGTCGGGCACGTCGAGGCGGGGCTCCGCACCGGCGACGTCTTCTCGCCGTATCCGGAGGAGTTCAACCGCCGCGCCGTGACCATCGTCGCGGATCTGAACTTCGCGCCGACCGAAGCTGCGAAGCGCAACCTGCTTCGCGAGGGCGTACCGGAGGAGCGCGTTTTCGTCACCGGCAACACCGAGATAGACGCGCTCAAGACCACCGTCCGCGCCGACTACGCCAATCCATTGCTCGACTGGGCGAAGGGAAGCCGCCTCGTGCTTATGACCGCGCACAGGCGCGAAAACTTCGGCGAACCGTTTGAGAACATCTTTTCCGCCGTGCGCCGCGCCGTCGAGGAGACGCCGGACGTGAAGCTCATCTATCCCGTCCACCCGAACCCGCGCGTGCGCGAAGCCGCGAAGGCGCTGGAGGGCTGCGACAGGATAAAGCTCACCGATCCGCTCGGCGTTATCGACTTCCATAACATCCTCGCCCGCTGCTTCCTCGCGCTCACCGACAGCGGCGGCATACAGGAGGACGCGCCTGCGCTCGATAAGCCCGTGCTCGTCCTGCGCCGCACGACCGAACGCCCGGAGGGCATAGCCACCGGCGCTCTGAAGCTCGTCGGCACCGACGAAGCCGCCGTCTACACGGAGTTCCGCCGCCTGCTCGACGATGAGGCGGAATACTCGCGTATGGCGTTCGCCTCGAACCCCTACGGCGACGGCAACGCCGCCTCCCGCGTCGCGGACGCCCTGCTCCACTGTGTAATGTAGCGGAGGATGTCACGGCTTCCCCTTGAGGGGAAGCTGTTACGGACGAGAATCGTCCGTGACTGATGAGGTGCAGCCGCGAAGCGGCGTAATCAGGCTCCCCTGTGTAAGGGGAGCTGTTATTTTTGCGGAGCAAAAATAACTGAGGGGTTCTACCTGCCGCTTGCGGCAATACCACTACGCGAAGCATGATACCACCGGCGCAAAGCGTCAATATCACTACCGCGTCAGCGATAATATCACTGCGCCGCAGGCGCGTCATAACCCAAAACTCTAAACTTTCCTACACAAATACGCCCTTACGCTTGACATTTCTCAATATCGCGTTATAATATAGCATATGTACCGCTATGCGCGCAAAAATCGAGCGCGATACAGGAGGAATAATAAAATGAAAAGATTAATGCTCAAAAAAGCGTTTTCTGTCATCATCGCCGCCGCGATGCTGCTTGCGCTGCTCCCGACGAGGATCATCGCGTCTGCGGAAATCATCGACAGCGGCAAATGCGGATATAATCTCGTTTGGGAGCTTGACGATACCGGAACCCTCACGATAACACGCACCGAGGGTGAGTATGCTTATTGGTATTATTATGATGAGGCGCCATGGGGAAGAGATATTAAAAGCGTCGTCATAGGCAACGGCGTTATGAGTATAGGCGATAGTGCGTTCAACGGCTGCACCGGTCTGACGAGCATAGATATTCCCGACAGTGTAACGAGCATCGGCTATGGGGCGTTCTATAATTCCGGATACTATAATGATGAATCGAATTGGGAAGACGGTGTTCTTTATATTGGCAAGTGGCTTATAGAGGCGAGAGAGGATATTTCCGGAAGCTATTCGATAAAGGCCGGAACCGTAGGTATTGCCAGCGATGCTTTCGAGAATTGCGAAGGTCTGACGAGCGTGACGATACCCGACAGTGTAACGAGCATCGGCTATAATGCGTTCTCCGGCTGCACCGGCCTTGAATCAATAACAGTTGCAGAGGATAATCAGGTCTATCACAGCGCGGGCAACTGCCTGATAAAAACTGAAACAAAAGAATTGATTCTCACCTGCAAAAACAGCGTTATACCGCTTGACGGAAGTGTTACGTATGCCGACTACAGATTGTTGCCCGATGATATCAAGCCGCGGGTACGCCTGAATTATACGTCGAGCGTAAACGTCACGCTTGGCGAGGAGTGTAATATTCAGCTTCTGTCATTTGAAGACAACGGTTTTGTGCATTCTGTCGAATATGAAACGGATTCGTGGAAGGGCATCAGCTTTAATCAGGATGGAACACTGACGGGAGTGCCAACCGAAGAGGACTTTTATCGGATGGACAGTATCGTTGTGACTTGGGATAACGGGTACTATACCACGTCGGTCTCATACGACTTCTATGGTTATTCTATCAGCATCAGGAACGGCAGTGAAAGAATAGATCTGCCGAACAATGCGATGCCGCTGCCTATAGGAGAGAACTTTACGGTTGCGGCGAATTCTGAAACATGGTACTATTTTGTCGCTCCGGCGACAAGCGTATGCCTGGGCGATATGACTCACGCAGAGTATGATGGTGATTCAGATTGCTTTTTTGGAGGCGAAGTGGAGAACTACCTGTATGATTCAAACGGGTATTATAAAGAAGGTTATTATGATAAAGTCTCGATTTATTCAGGCGGATGGGCGCTGCCTTACACCGATCTGAACATCGGAGAGACATATTATTTGCGTATCTGCGGTACAGACGAGGACTATACGGCGCTGTTTGAAATAGGTCATGATGCGTATCTGGAAAAAGGCTCCACAAGAACGAGCAGCGGCAGTAGCTCCACGTATAACGTGACTCTTAAAGAGAAAAACGTTTCAAAGAGTTTTGAGGGTGAGGATAATAGCATTTGGGACGTTTACACATTTTCCGGAGAAAAACCGACAAGCGCACATATCAGTAAATGGGGATATAATTACTTTACTTGGGATTTTTTCTATATCGGACCTTATAACGTGTATTTTGACAATCTTTCTATAAGTCTTGATTGCGGCACGACGGTCTATGATAGGATAGAAGCAATAAAGCATAACACGAATCCTGATGATATTGAGTCGTATTGGAAGGTTGATGATTTGTCGTTGAAAAAAGAGGGAGACATCATTTCTTCGGCGCATAGCTATGCTAATATACTGATACGTAACCCAAATGAAGGCGCATATAGTTTTTCGATTGACTTTTATATCCCTTCAGGGAAAGCGTTTGAGTATAATGGCGATGTCATATATGATGTGCCGGCTCACACCAAGGGCGACGCGGACGGCGACGGGGAAATCACGGTCGGAGACGCGCTTATAGCGCTGCGTATAGCGGCGAAGCTGGTTGAGCAGCCTACAGATGAGCAGTTCGCTGCCTGCGACGTCGACGGCGATGACGAAATAACCGTCGGCGACGCGCTGCTGATCCTTCGCGTTGCCGCGAAGCTTGCCGACGCGGATTCGCTGCGACAAAAATAACAATATGCGCCGACCGCGTTTGCGCGTTAAGACACGGCCGGCGCTTTTATTATGCCCCTTCGGCGGCGCCGGGGCAGAAAAAAACCGCCCGGGAGGGCGGCCGCCGCGAGCCTGCGGCAAGTCAAAGGGTATATGAAGGGAGTTGCGATGTCCGTATTATATCACGGACGAGCGCGGGATTATGTCGAAAATAGTCGCACGCAAATATTTTTTTAAAAAGACAGAAGGCCGTCTCGTTGAGACGGCCTTCTGCATGGGGAGGAATAAAATGAATCGCTCATAATGAGCACTGTTTCTGATTTCGGTCGCCCGCCGGGTGCGACGGGCAAAGGACGGCGAAGCATCGCCGTCCGAGGCGCTGAACCGCGCTCTGTCAGTTGAGCGTTTCGGTGGGCTTGTACTCCGAGAGCACGATGCTGACCGTGAAGGAGCGGCCTTCGGAATAGCGGTAGATGCCGAGCTCGACGGTGTCGCCGGCGGAATACTTCTCCTTCTCGGCGTTGAGCTCGTCCATGGTCTTGACGGTGACTCCGCCGATGGAGGTGATGATGTCGTTCTTCTTCAGCCCCTTTGCGGCGGCGTCGGTGTTGGCGTCGACGGAGGTTATCAGCACTCCGCGCGGCACGTTGTTGAAATAGGCGACGTATTCGTCGATGGTGTTGCCGCTTATGCCGATCATCGGTCTGCCGGGCACGTAGCCATAGGTGAGTATGCTGTCGACGATGGGCTTGACGGTGTTGGAGGGGATGGCGAAGCCCATTCCCTCATACTGCGTATCGACTATCTTCTGCGAGGTGATGCCTATGACGTTGCCGTAGAGGTCGATAAGCGGACCGCCGGAGTTGCCGGGATTGATCGCCGCGTCAGTCTGTATCAGCTTGACGTTGCCGGAGAGCTCCGTCTTGACGTTTATGCCGGAGACGATGCCGCGCGTGACCGAGCCGGCGAATTCGAGCCCGCCCGGGTTGCCGATAGCGACGACGGTCTCGGCAAGCTGTACCTCGTCGGAGTTGCCGAAGGAGGCGTAAACGAGGTCGCTGTGCTTGACGTTTTCGTCTTCGATTACGCGGAGCACCGCGAGGTCGGTCTGTTCGTCGGAGCCGACGATGCTCGCGAGCGCCTCGGTCTTGTCATAGAGCACGATCTTGACGCGGTCTGCGCCCTCGATGACGTGGTAGTTCGTAACGATGTAGCCCTCGGCGTTGATTATGACGCCGGAGCCGTATCCGGACGCGGTCAGGGAGTTCATCGTGTAGTTGACGACACCGACGACCGCGGGACGTATCTTCTGCGCGACGTCGGTGACGGCGAGCTCGTCCGTCTCGGTGCGGCCGCTGAGCTCAAAGCCGGTCTTCTGCTCGACGGGGGTCTCGGATGAGGAAACCGTCGGCTGATTTCCGCCGGAGCTCTGCGCTATGTGTACGACGCCGATTGAGGCGAGCACAAGCACGGCGCAGGTGAATATCGCCAGCAGCGAAATGCCGAAAGCGCGTCCGCCGTGACGCTTCTTCTTTTGGTTATTCTGCGCGGCGTCCGTCCAGACGTAGCTGTTGTGCTCCGCGCCCGCTGGCTGCGGAGGAACGGGCTGCGGCCGGACCAGAGCGGCGTAGAACGTCTCCGCCTGCGGAGGAACAGGCTGCGGCTGAACGGGCGCGATACAGGGCGCTTCCGGCTGCGTCTCGGTAGGCTGCGGCTGAACGGGCGCGGTATATGCGGCTTCCGGCTGCGGCGCGGGCTGAGGATCCTCGGAGCGTTCCTCGGGTATCGTATAGTCTCTTTCAAAATCGTCTGTCATAATAAATCCCTTCTTTCATTCTACCTATATTATAAACTATTTTTTCAAATAGGTGTATCCGTTTGGTTAAAAAAGTAGGAAAAAATGTTAAAAATATTTCAAAAATGAATGGCTGAACTTAAAAACCGCGTCTTTACATTTTCGCTCAAATGGTATATAATATACACGTGGAATTATTGCAAGGATGTGAAGCTATGAAAATAGGAATTATCGGACTGCCGAACGTCGGCAAATCGACGCTCTTCAACGCCCTCGTCGGCGGAGGAGCGGAGGCGGCGAACTACCCATTCTGCACGATCGAGCCGAACGTCGGCGTCGTGCCGGTGCCGGACGCGCGTCTGGACAGGCTGACGGAGATGTATTCGCCCGTCAAGACGACCCCGGCGACGGTGGAATTCGTCGACATTGCCGGCATAGTCAAGGGCGCTTCCGCGGGCGAGGGGCTGGGCAACAAGTTCCTCTCGCACATCCGCGAGGTGGACGCCCTGGTGCACACCGTCCGCTGCTTCGAGGACGAAAACATAACGCACGTCAGCGCCTCCGTCGACCCCGTCGCGGACAGCGAAACGATAAACGTCGAGCTTATCCTCGCCGACCTCGAGGTTCTCGAGCGCCGCATTGACAAGACCGCGAAGGCGCTCAAGGGCGGGGATAAGAAGTTCACGAAGGAATACGAGTTGCTGAAGCGCCTCGAAAAGCACCTTTCGGACGGGCTGCCCGCCCGCGCCTTCGAGTGCGACGAGGACGAACGCGCCGTTATCGAAACGGTGTCGCTGCTTTCGCTCAAGCCGGTCATCTACGCGGCGAACATGAGCGAAGCGGACTTCGCCGGCGGCGTCGAAAACAACGCGGGCTACCGCGCCCTGCGCGAAACGGCCGAGCGCGAACATGCGGGCATCATCCCCGTCTGCGCGAAGCTGGAGCAGGACCTCAACGCCTTCGACGACCCGGAGGAGCGCAGTATGTTCCTTGCCGAGATCGGGCTTGAGGAGTCGGGGCTCAACCGCCTCATCCGCGAGTGCTACGCGCTGCTCGGCTACATATCCTACTTTACCGCCGGACAGCCCGAGGTCAGGGCATGGACGATAACGAAGGGCACGAAGGCTCCCGACGCGGCG
This sequence comes from Clostridia bacterium, assembly GCA_017453725.1. Lineage (GTDB taxonomy): Bacteria > Bacillota > Clostridia > Oscillospirales > RGIG8002 > RGIG8002. The sequence continues at coordinate 18,020 of JAFTEJ010000114.1, forward strand.
GGCAAGATCCACACCGATTTCAAGCGCGGCTTCATCCGCGCCGAGATAGTCTCCTACGAAGACCTCGTCGCCTGCGGCAGCATCGCCGCCGCCCGCGAGAAGGGGCTTTACCGCAGCGAGGGCAAGGAATACGTCGTCCGCGACGGCGACGTCATACTTTTCAGATTCAACGTCTGATGGATAACGGCGTCTTCTTCAAGCGCGCCGACCCGGCGCGGATAAAGCTCTACGACACCCTGCGCGGGTTTATGATGCTCCTCGTCATCGTGTTCCACACCGCGTTCGACCTGTACTGGGTGTTCGGCAAGGACTTCGGCTTCCTGCATATAGTGGACGCGCCCTTCGTGCTTTTCCTGCGCGATTTCTTCGCCGTATGCTTCATGGTGCTTTCGGGGATATGCACGAACTATTCGCGCAGTCCGCTGCGCAGGGGAGTCATAGTCTTTCTGTTCGGGCTGATAGTGACGCTCTTTTCGGCGCTCGCGATGCCGGAAATGACGGTGCGCTTCGGGATACTCAGCCTCATCGGCGCTTCTATGATCGTCGTCGCGCTGATGCGCCCGTTCCATAAGCAGGTGCACCCGCTCTTCGGAGCGGCGGTCGGGCTGGCGGCGTTCTTCGCGACGGTGTTCGTCTTCCCGGTGGAGGTGGAGATAAAGCACCTGTACTTCCTCGGCTTCATCACGCGGGACTTCGTCTCCGGCGACTTCTATCCGATGATACCGTACTACTTCGCCTTCCTCGCCGGGCACTTCTTCGGCAGGTGGGTGAAGGAAAAGGGTTACGACGTCAGATACGGCGGGCTCGATATAAAGCCGCTCTCATTCATCGGGCGCAACAGCGTGTATTTCTACCTGCTGCACCAGCCGATAGTCTACGGCGTCTGCTGGCTGCTGTTCACGAAGCTGGGACTGTGATGGAAAAGAAAAAGCAATCCGAACGGGTGATCCACGGGATCGCTCCGGTATATGACGAAAACAGCGCGGTGCTTGTCCTCGGTACGATGCCGTCGCCGAAGTCGCGTGAGACGGGCTTCTATTACGGCAACCCGCACAACAGGTTCTGGCGGGTGCTGGCGGAGGTCTTCGGCGAAGCGACGCCGGAGACGGTCGCGGAGAAGAAGGCGTTTCTGCTGCGCAGCCGCGTCGCGCTCTGGGACGTCTGCGCCTCCTGCGCGATAGACGGCGCCGCCGACGCGAGCATCCGCGAGGTCGCGCCGAACGACGCAGCCGGGCTTATAGCGAAGCTGAAGGTCGGGCGCGTATTCTTCAACGGCGCGAAGGCGGAGGAGCTTTTCCGGCGGTATGTAACTCCGCCGGAGGGCGTGGAATTCACCCGCCTGCCGTCGACCAGCCCGGCGAACGCCGCGTGGGACCTGACGCGCCTCGCCGAAGCGTGGAGTGTACTTAAGCCTTCCCCTTGAGGGGAAGGTGTCGAGAAGGGCAAAGCCCTTCGAGACGTATGAGGGGTCGCCGCCGCAGGCGGCGCAGCGTTCGCCGAAGGCGAACTCATAACTTGCCCGAAGGGCGATCATAACTCTAAACTGACGCCAACGGCGTCATCATAACTCAAAAGCGCCGTGTCAGCGGCGCTTTTTGCGCGGCTTCGGCGGGCAGTCGAAGTCGACGAGGATCGCGTCCTCGCCTATTTTTTCTATCGCGCCCCAGGGGACGACGTATTCGTCCTGCCTGAAGAAGGGCAGAGGCGAGCCCGTCGGCACTATCAGGTCGCAGATCTTCCCCGAATGCGTTTCTATCCGCAGGTCACCGACGAAGCCCAGACGCTCGCCGTTGCGCGTGTTTATGACTTCCTTGCAGCGCAGCTCGCTCAGCTTTTGCATATACTCGCACCTCCGATAAGAATAATAGCGCCGGAGCGCAAAAAAATGCCGTTTTTTAGAAAAAAACTCTTGCAATCGGAGCGGGTTTGTGATAATATATATCAGCAATTCACACGCCGTATGCGGTTTTGCCGGTGCCGGAGCCCGTTCCGGTCGCAAAACGTTGGTGCGGCGGAGGAGAAACCAAGGAGGAAAAATTTATGTCAACAGTAGTATCCATGAAGCAGCTTCTGGAAGCCGGCGTCCATTTCGGACACCAGACCAGACGCTGGAACCCCAAGATGGCGCCCTACATCTTCACCGAGAGGAACGGCATCTACATCATCGACCTTCAGAAGACGGTCAAGAAAATCGAAGAAGCTTACGATTTCGTCCGTGAGCTGTCTGCCAACGGCGGCACAGTTCTCTTCGTCGGCACCAAGAAGCAGGCGCAGGAGTCCATCCGCGAAGAGGCCGAGAGAGTCGGCATGTACTACGTCAACGCCCGCTGGCTCGGCGGTATGATCACCAAC
>JAFTEJ010000115.1 GCA_017453725.1 Clostridia bacterium
CATCAACTGCGTCATCGCCTACGAGCCCGTGTGGGCGATAGGCACCGGCAAGACCGCCACCGCCGAGCAGGCGAACGAGGTCTGCCAGCTCATCAGAGACACCATCTGCGTCCTTTACGACGACGAGACCGCGGACGGCATCACGATCCAGTACGGCGGCTCGATGAACGCGAAGAACTGCGCCGAGCTGCTCGCGATGGAAGACATCGACGGCGGACTTATCGGCGGCGCCTCGCTGAAGGCTCCCGACTTCTCCGTTATCATCGACGCGGCTTCCAAGTAAGCCGAACTAACGTAAGAAAGTGTTGATACTATGAAAAGACCTGTTGTATGCGTGGTTATGGACGGCGTCGGGTTCAGCAAGACCGGACTCGGCGACGCCGTCGGCAACGCCAACACCCCGACGCTTGATAAACTCTTCGCGACCTGCCCGCACACCCGCCTGAAGGCGCACGGCGCCGCCGTCGGACTTCCCGGCGACGACGATATGGGCAACAGCGAGGTCGGGCATAACGCCCTCGGCTGCGGTCAGATCTATTCGCAGGGCGCGAAGCTCGTCAACGAATCCATCGAAAGCGGAAAGCTCTTTGAAAACGACGTATGGAAACGCATTGTTTCTAACTGTGCCGAAAAATCGTCAACCCTGCATTTTATCGGACTGCTTTCCGACGGCAACGTCCACTCCAACGTTTCGCACCTTTTCGCGATGCTGAAAAAGGCGAAAAGCGAGGGAGTCAAAAAGGCGAGAGTCCACATCCTGCTCGACGGCAGAGACGTTCCCGCGACCTCGGCGCTTATCTACGTCGAGCAGCTTGAAAACGTCCTCGCCGGGCTTAATGACGGCGGTTTCGACGGCAGGATCGCCAGCGGCGGCGGCAGGATGAAGGTCACGATGGACAGATACAAGGCCGACTGGAATATGGTCAAGATCGGCTGGGATACCCACGTCAAAGGCGAGGGGAGGCGGTTTGCTTCCGCCGCTGAGGCGATCGAGACCTACCGCGCCGAAAACGAAGGCGTCATCGATCAGGATCTGCCCGCCTTCGTCATCGCCGAAAACGGCGAGCCTGTCGGCAGGATAACCGACGGCGACGCGGTGATACTCTTCAATTTCAGAGGCGACCGCGCCATCGAGATCAGTATGGCGTTCGACGACGAAGACTTCACCGCCTTCGACAGAGGCGCGCGCCCCGACGTCATCTACGCCGGAATGCTGCAGTACGACGGCGACCTCGAGCTGCCGAAAAACTACCTCGTCAACCCGCCGGAGATAAAGGATACGCTCAGCGAACTGCTCGTCGCCAACGGCCTTAATCAGTACGCCGTTTCCGAAACGCAGAAGTACGGCCACGTAACCTATTTCTGGAACGGCAACAGAAGCGGCAAGACCAGCGAGGAGCTCGAGACATTCGAGGAGATACCCTCCGATAAAGTCTCCTTCGACGAGCGCCCGTGGATGAAGTCCGCGGAGGTCACCGACGCGATGATAGCGGCGCTGAAGAGCGGCAAATACGACTTCCTGCGCTGCAACTATCCCAACGGCGATATGGTCGGACACACCGGCAGCTACGACGCCGCGCTTATCGCGGTCGAATCGGTCGATATCGGCCTTGCGCGGCTGATAAAAGCCGTTGACGAAGCCGGCGCGATCCTGCTCGTTACCGCCGACCACGGCAACGCCGACGAGATGCTCGAGAAGAACAAGAAGGGCGTTATCCAGGTACGCACCGCGCATTCGCTCAACCCCGTGCCCTTCATCATCTACGACACTCAGGCGAAACACGAGATAGTTGACGGCGAATACGGCCTTGCCAACGTCGCTCCGACGATAGCGAAGCTGCTCGGGCTCACCCCTCCGGCGAGCTGGCAGCCGAGCATGATATGAAAACAGAATAAAAATTTTCCGAAAACCGCAATAGTTAGTTTGATTCCTGCGGTTTTTGTGTTATAATCAAGGCGAAGAAGGGGAGGACGGAGTATGTTCGAGGGTTTCGTTCCCGACTATACGAATATCGTCGCCGCCGCGCGGAACAAAGCCGCGAAGCGCCTGCCGCTCTACGAGCATCAGATCGACGACGTTATTATGGAAAAGATCATCGGCAGGGAGTTTTCGGCTTTGCAGGAAGGCTCCGCGGCGGAAGCGGCGGAATATGTCGCCTGCGTTTGCGAAAGCTACCTGAAATGCGGCTACGACACCGTGACGTTTGAGCGCTGGCTTTCCGTCGCGTTCCCCGGCAGCGGCGCCCTCGGCGGGCACAAGCCGCCGGTCATCACGAACCGCGCCGACTTTGAGAAGTACCCCTGGGACGAGGTGCCGGATAACTTCTTCAAGCTTTACGGCAAGCTTTTCGACGGACTGCGCGAAAAGCTCCCCTCCGGTATGAAGGCGATAGGCGGCGTCGGCTGCGGCGTCTTCGAGTGCGTCGAAGACCTCGTCGGCTATCAGGAGCTGTGCCTGCTTTCCTACGACGACCCGGAGCTTTACGCCGACCTTTTCAAAAAGGTCGGCGACGTCAGCGCCGCGACGTGGGCCCGCTTCATCCGCGAATACGGCGACCTCTACTGCGTGCTGCGCTTCGGCGACGACCTCGGCTACAAGTCCAACACGCTCCTGCCGCACGACGACATAAGAACGCATATAATCCCGCAGTACAGACGCGTTATCGATATGGTCCACGCGAGCGGAAAGCCGTTTCTGCTGCATAGCTGCGGCAGCATCTTCGCCGTTATGAAAGACCTCATATCCGCCGGAATAGACGCGAAGCACTCGAACGAGGATCAGATCGCGCCCTTCACCGAATGGGCGGAGCGCTACGGCGACCGCATCGGCAACTTCGGCGGCGCGGACGTCGACGTGCTCTGTCATGGCTCCGAAAAGGAGATCGCCGAATACGTTACGGATATTCTCAAAAAGTGCGAGGGGCGCGGCGGGATCGCTTTCGGCTCCGGCAACTCCATAGCGCGCTACGTCCCGGTCGAAAACTACCTCGCAATGCTGTGTACCGTCCGCGAATACCGCGGCGAAAAAGCGTAGGTTCCGCGTAATATCCGCGTGAATCCGCTGTCTTATATAACGGGTAACGAAAAGGAGGGACTCATATGATGAAAAAGTTTTTAGCGTTTATCCTCGCTCTCGCGCTGTTCGTGCCGCTGCTTGCCGCCTGCGGCAAAAGCGTCGAGCCCGATTCCGCGGCCGCCGGCTACATCAAGAAGCCGGTAGGCGAAGTGAAGGGCGTGACGCTCGCTACGCTCAATGAAAAGCTCCTCGACTATGTCGGAGAACGCCGAAGCGGCAACTTTGTTATATCTCCGATGTCCTTCAAATACGCCTACGGGCTTATGCTCGCCGGCGCGGAAGGGAACACGAAAAAAGAGCTCCTCGACGCCTTCGGGATGAACGGCGAAGCGGGGCTCGAAGAGATGCTCGCCGATTTCGGCGAGTTTGCCGGCAATTTCGACAAAGCGGGCGGCTTCCATCACGGCACGGCGTCTTCCGAAGAAGCGGAGAAGATGCGCTTTGCGCTGAAAATCGCCAACTCGATCTGGACGCATGAAGATTCCGACGGCGTCAAGGCGGAATACAAAGAGAAGATCAAAAACTACAACGCCGAATACTTCGAGTTTTCCGGAAACGTCGGCAAAAAGCTCAACGAATGGGTAAGCGAAAAAACCAACGGCTTGATACCGAAAATGCTGCAGGAAGGCTATGATACCGACAATATCGCCATGATGCTGGTGAACGCGCTTTATTTCAGAGGCGTCTGGCAAGTGGCATTCAGTGAGGAAAAGACTTCGAAAGCCGTGTTCACTACGGCGAACGGCAATGAAGTCAAGAAGGATTTTATGATCAGCTCCGGAATGCTGTCATACTACGAGGATGACGACACGCAGCTCGTGATTCTGCCGATACAGAATTATGGCTACGATGTCAGAAACGGTATGGTATTCGTGCTCGGCAGCACGGAGAATATCGACGAAAAGATATCAAAAGCGGAATCGCGTACCGTTAACCTTGCGATCCCGAAGTTTGATGTCGAGACATCACTGATAAACAACGAGTTCTGCGATTTTCTGAAAGCCTGCGGCGTTTCGGACGCGTTCGGCGTCGCCGACTTCTCGGGAATGACGGACGATGACGGCATTTTCATCGGAAGTATTATCCAGCGGGCGAAACTTGCTATCGATGAAAAAGGTCTGGAGGGCGCCGCCGCGACGGATATTATAATGCTGGGCGCCATGCCGGATGAGCCGGTTAACTTTACTGCCGACCGCCCGTTTTCCTTCTTCCTCGTCGCCGATCTTCAGACGTCGCGCCACGTTATTTTCGAGGGGCGCATCGTTGAGTAAAAACCTTGAATTATTTCGCCGATATATCTTGCAACGTCCGGAGCGTTATGGTATAATCAGCATACAAACTACAGTTTATCGGTGCAAGGAGGCGGCGATATGGCTATTCTCAATGAAATAAGCGAATATATCCAAAAGGGCAGAGCCGTTGAGGTCGAGACCTGCGTCAGCAAGGCGCTCAGCGAGGGAATCCCCGCGCAGCAGATACTTTCGGAAGGGCTCCTCGACGGAATGAACGTTATCGGCGAGAAGTTCAAGAATAACGAGGTATTCGTGCCGGAGGTGCTTATCTCCGCCCGCGCTATGAACAAGGGTATCGCGGTGCTCAAGCCCCACCTTGCCGCGGAAGGCGTCAAGGAGAAGGGAGTCGCCGTCATCGGCACGGTCAAGGGCGACCTGCACGACATCGGCAAAAACCTCGTCAAGATGATGATGGAGGGGCGCGGCATAAAGGTCGTCGACGTCGGCGTCGACGTTCCCGCGCAGAAGTTCATCGACGTCGCCGAGGAAAACGGAGCGCAGATCATATGCTGCTCCGCGCTGCTGACGACTACTATGAACGAGATGAAAAACGTCGTGGACGCGGTCAACGCCTCCTCCCTCAAGGGCAAGGTCAAGGTTATGGTCGGCGGCGCGCCCGTCAGCCAGGCGTTCGCCGACAGCATAGGCGCGGACTGCTACACCTCCGACGCCGCTTCCGCTGCCGAGGCGGCGGTCGGCTTCCTTGAATAACGGCGACAGAAATATACGATTGACAAACCGCATACCCTGCGGTTTGTTTTTGTAGAATCCGGGAGAAAGGAGAGAATGCGAATGCTCAGATTCATCGCCGGCAGAGCCGGAACGGGCAAAACATATACCGTACTGCGCGACGCCGTCGCGGCAGCGCCGTCGCATAAGATGACATATATCATCGTGCCGGAGCAGAGCACGCTTTCCTACGAAAAACAGCTTATCGAATACAATGCCGAGGCGCGTCGTCTCGGGGTCGAGGTGCTGAGCTTCACCCGCATGGTCGAAAAGGTAATGCTCGAGACCGGCGGGCTCGCGGGGAACTACATCGACTCGATGGGCAAGACCGCGCTCATCTACCGCGCGATCCGCGACTGCTCGGATTCGCTGCGCCTTTTCGGCAAATACAGAAACGATCCGCGTTTCGCGCTCCGCATAGCGGAGACGGTCGCGGAGTTGAAGATAAACGCCGTTTCGCCGGAGTCGCTTTCGGCGGCGGCTGAGAACGAGGGCTTAAGCGGCACGCTGCGCGACAAGCTCCGCGATACCGCGCTGATCGTGTCGGAATACGAACGGCTCATCAGAGGCGGCTTCTTCGATCCGGCTGACAAGCTCACCGCGCTCTGCGAGATCCTCGACGCCTTTGACTTCTTCAAAGACTGCGCCGTCTATTTCGACGGTTTTACCGGCTTTTCCGTGCAGGAGGAGGCGGTCATCGAGCGCATAATAGGGCAGAGCGCCGATTGCGTAGTCTCCCTCTCCGCGCCATCGCCGGAAGCCGAAGGCGACGTCTTCAAACCCGTCGTCGCGACGGCGGAGCGCTTCCGCGGCTTCGCGTCCGGGCGGGGAGTCGCTGTCGGCGAAACGACGCTGCTGACCGACGATCACAAGTTCCGTTCTCCGACCATGAAGCTTCTGGAAAGCATGCTTTATTCCGCCGAAAGAGGGATCTCCGGCGGCGAGGACCTGACCTTCTACAGCGCGGCCGATCCTTACGACGAGATGCGCTACGTCGCCTCGGAGATACGCAGGCTCGTCCGCGAAAAGAGATACCGCTACCGCGACTTCGCCGTCGTCGCCGGCGATCTTGAAGGCGTCCGCGGCGCTGCCGAGACCGAGTTTGAGAAATACGGGATACCGTTCTTTATAGATTCGCGCAGCGACGTGCGCTTCAAGCCGCTTATGCGCCTCGTTTCCTTCGCCTTCCGCGCCGCTCTGCGCGGTATGTATTACGAGGACATGGCCGATCTGGCTAAAACCGGACTCGCCGGCGTTGACGCCGAGCACTCCGCGCTGCTTGAGAATTATATCAACCTCTGGCGCGTCAGCGGGAAGAAATGGGAGAGCGACTTTACCCTCAACCCGCGCGGCTTCACAGACGCCGTGAAGGAGAGCGACGCCGCCGCGCTCGCGGAGATAAACGCCGCGCGAAAGAGCCTCGCGGAGCCGCTTTTCGAGTTCAAAAACAAGATATCCGGCGAGCTTACGGCGGACGGATTCGCCGCCGCTGTCTTCGCCTATCTCGAAGGCGCCGGCGCCGCGGAAACGATCCGCGCCGAACACGCAGCCGCGGCCGCTGCGGGCGAGGAATACGACGGCGGCCGCATGTGGGAGCTGCTCATGGACGTGCTCGACCGCGTTTCCTCCGCAATGGGCGGGGAAAAGATGACGGCGGAGAACTACTCCGAGCTCCTACGCCTGCTTTTCGAGAACGCCGACGTCGGAGTTATCCCTCCGCACGCCGACGAGGTGATTATCGGCAGCGAGGGCAGAGTCCGCGTCGAGCATATCAAATACTGCTTCATCGTCGGCGCGACCGACGAGAACTTCCCGCACCCCTTCGGCGCGAAGGGCGTTTTCACCAATGCCGACAAGGAGGATCTTTTGAAGCTCGACCTGCCGCTGATGCACTCTGAGGATCTGCGCCGCTGTGAGCTGATGCTTTCGGTATATAACGCGCTGACCATCCCGTCGGAAGGGCTCAGCGTTTCATACAGCGCGGCGGAGAACACGCTGACGAGCGCGGCTCCGTCTCGCGTCATACTCGATCTGAAGGATAAGTTCAACGACTGCCGCGACCTCGACGCGCGCAAGCTGAGGATAGAGGACATCTGCTCCGCGCCCGCGGCGGCGCTCGAGGTGTGCGCGGGCTTCTGCGGCTCGCCGGAGACTCCCGAGCAGGCGGCGGTATGCGACGCCGTCAGGCGCGTGCCGGAGCTCGCGGAAAAGCTCGAACGCTTCCGCGAACTGCGCGAAAACGCCGCCCGTCCGCTCGAACCGGACGCCGCCGCAGCGCTTGCCGCGAAAACGGATTTTCTCAGCAGCAGCAAAACGGAACAGTACGCCGGATGCCCCTACAGCTTCTTCTGTAAATACGGACTGTCGGTCTACGGCGCGCCGAAGGCCGAGCTCGACGCCCGAAATATCGGCACCTTCGTCCACCACGTCCTTGAGCGGACCGTGAAGGCGATGTCGGAAGGCGGACTCCCCGACGGAGTCGAGGCTTACGCGAAGCGTGTCGCGGAAGAATACGTCGAGGCCTGTCTCGGCGGCGCCGAAAATCTGCCCGCGTCCTTCCTGCGTTCGATAGACAAGACCACCGAGCTCATCGTCGAGCTCGTCGGATACATAAAATCCGAGCTCGACGCGAGCGGCTACGTTCCGGACGGCTTCGAGCTCAAGATCGGCTCCGGCGGCGTCGCGCCCTGGAGCGTCGCGGGAGCGGACGGCGAAATGCGCTTCGAAGGCAAGATCGACCGCGTCGATATCTGCGTCCGCGACGGAAAGACCTTCCTGCGCGTCGTCGACTACAAGACGAACAAGGATAAGAAGGTAGTTTCGCTCGAGAAGATCTATAACGGCGAGGATATTCAGATGCTGATCTATCTGATCGCGATCTGGCTCAACGGCGCGGATAGATACGGCGCCGGCCTGAAGCCCGCCGGCGTATACTATTTCCCCGCCAACAGGGTGCTCATAGACGCGGATAAAAACGACTTTGAAAATAAGTACGCGTCCGCGCGCGCGCTTTCCGGGCTCGCGCTCGAGGATTCGCCTTACGACGGGAGGCATAAGCCGGCGTTTTATACGATGGACGAACTCGGGCTGCTGAAAAAGCACATCGAAAAGCTGATGCGTCAGATGCGCGCGCGGCTTGCCGAAGGCAGTGTGCCGAAGCTTCCGAGCAATGACAAAAAATGCGAGTACTGCGATTACGCGGCTATCTGCGGCGTCGACAGGGAAGCGGTCGAAACGCGCGCCCGCGCCGCGGTCAGGGGCGCGGCCGTTTTCGACAGATTGAGAGAGGAGTACGGCGATGAACGATAATACTGTTACCGCTCAGGTCTCCTCCACGCAATGGACCGACGAACAGACCCGCGCGATGGAGCTTCGCGGCGGCAACGTGCTTGTCAGCGCCTCCGCGGGAAGCGGCAAAACGGCGGTGCTCACAGAGAGACTGCTGCGAATGATAGTCGAAGGCGGCGCCGACGTGCGCGACTTCGTCGTCGTCACCTTCACGAAGGCTGCGGCGGCGGAGATGAAGGCGCGCCTCGGCAAGAAGCTTTCGGATTATTCCCGCAGTCACCCGGAGGACGCGCGCGTCAAATGCCAGCTCATGTATCTGCCTGATGCGAACATCTCCACGATCGATTCCTTCTGCCTCGCGCTTCTTGAAAAATACCAGTCCGCGGAGAGCGCGGATTATTCTCCCGGGGTCAGGATACTCTCCGAAAACGAGGCGAAGCTGATTTTCAAAAAGGCGCTCTCCGAGGTTATCGAGGAGGAATACGACAGGGGAGAGGATGGGTTCTACGCGCTCACCGACGCGCTGAGCGGCGAGGGCGGAGGTATCGAATCGCTTAAAAAAGCGGTCACGAGTCTGCACTATATATCAGCCGCTTCGCCGGAGAGCGAAACGCTGAAAGATGAATACCTCGCCGCTTACGGAGCAGACTATCCCGCGGCGATGCTCCGGTTCGCGCTTGAGAACGTTGCCGAAGCCGCGGAATACCACGCGCGCGCGATGAACGGCGTCCTTGCCGAAGCGCCGATCGTCACTGAGGATACTCCGCCGAAAGAGAAGGATACTCTGCGGGAATGCGTCTGCTGGCTCACGGAGCTTGCGGACTCCGCGCGATCGGTCGCCGAAGCGGCGCGCGCGGGAGATCACGCGCGCTGTGCGGAGCTGATGAGCGTTGATTTCAGAAAAGCGGACAGTAAGCCGTCCAATACGCCGAACCCGTGGTACGACAGGCGCAAGGACGTCGGCAACAGGTATAAAAACTTCATGGAATCCGCCGCCGTGACTTTGAACGCCGCCGGAAGGGGGCTCGCGGACGAAGCCGCCGAGCTGCGCGAAATAGTTTCCCGCCTGTTCGACCTGACCCAAGCCGTCGAGGAGCGCTACGCCGCGCTGAAAAAAGACCGCGGCGCGTGGGACTTCGCCGACATCGAGAAAAAAGCGCTTAAGCTGCTCTGGAAGCGCGGCGAAGACGGCGTTCTGCGCCGCACCGACGTCTCGCTCGAGGAGGGCGCGCGCTATAAAGAAATACTTATCGACGAGTATCAGGACGTCAATATGCTGCAGGAGCGCATCTTCCTCGGCATATGCGCCCGCGATGAGGATAACGAGGCGGAGAACAACGTATTCACGGTCGGCGATATCAAGCAGTCGATCTACGGATTCCGCGGAGCGACGCCGGAGCTTTTCCGCCGCCGCCGGGCGTCTTATCTGCCGGCGACGCCGGAAGACGCCGAGTTCCCGGCGAAGATCGTTCTCAACCGCAACTTCCGCAGCAGGAAGTCGATCCTCGACGCCGTCAACGCGGTCTTCGGCGCGATAATGACCGAGGAGACCTGCGGCATAGACTACGCCGAGGACGCGATGAAAAAACTCGACGGCGCCGCCGAGCGCGGCAACCCCGGCTCCGGCGCGTACCTGACCCTGCTTTCCGACCCCGATGAAAGAGGCGAATACGTAGCCGCGAAGATCGCCGAGCTCATGCGAAGCGGTATGAAGGTCGTCGAGGGGCGCGGCGCGAACAGGACCGAGCGCGATCTGCGTTACGGCGACATAGCGATACTGATGCGCAGCGTGAAGCATAAATACTGCAAGCCGTATCTGGACGCCTTCGAGGCGGCGGGGATACCCTGCGCCGATCCCGGTTCGGCGGGCTGCTTCGACGTGCCTTCGGTGCGCGGCGTGATATCCGTGCTGCGCGCGATCGATAACCCGATGAAGGACGTTTCGCTCGTCGCCGCGATGGTCAGTCACGTTTTCGGATTCACCGAGAGCGAACTCATGCGCGTGCGCGGCGGGGATAAAGGCGTGTTCTATTACTCCGTCAAAGCCGCGGCGGAGGCGGGGGACGCGAAGTGTTCCGCCTTCCTCGCGAGACTCGAGCGGCTGCGCCGCAAAGCCGCCGTCCTCACGGCGGATAAACTCATATGGTATATTTACAGCTCGTCCGGCTGCCTCGCGTTCGCCTCGTCGCTGAAGACCGGGAAGCGCGATCGCGCGGCGCTGATGCGCTTCTACGAGAGCGCGAAGGCTTACGGCGCGTCCGGCAGGCAGGATCTCTCCGGCTTCATCGGCTTCGTCGACCGCATGATAGAGGAGGAGTCGGATTCCGACGGCGGATACGTCTCCGGCGCGGGCGACGAGGTGCGGATAATGACGGTGCACAAATCGAAGGGGCTCGAGTTCCCGGTCTGCTTCATCTGCGGAGTGGAATCGCAGTTCTCGAAGACGGATCAGGATCTCAGGCAGCGCTTCGTGGTCGACCCCGATATCGGCGTTGCCGCCGGCATCGTCAGACCGTCGGAGCATAAGAAGCTCGACACCGCCGCTTTCAGAGCGGCGAAGGAGAAGCTGCGTCTGAAAAAGCGCATGGAGGATATCCGCGTGCTCTACGTCGCGATGACGAGGGCGTGCGAACGCCTCGAGATAGTTTCGTCCGTAAAGGATCCCGACGCGCTTTGCGAAGACGCGCCGCACCGGCTCGACGCGGCGGGGCGCATGGACGCTTACGACGTCAAAAACGCCCCGCGTTCGCTCGACTGGATAGTGCCCGCGGCGGTTTGCTCAGATTCGTTCACCGTTTCCGTCGATCCGAGTTACGAAGCGGCGCCTGACGCTTCCGGAGCGGAGCCGCCCGCGCCGGACGCGGCGCTCGCTGACCGCATTTTCGCGAACGTGACCGGCGAATACGGATTCGCGGCGTCCGCGGGCGTGCCAACCAAGCTTACCGTCAGCGAGATAGTCGCGATACGTGCGGGGAAGAGCGGGGGCGACCGCTGCTGCGAACGCCGGCCCGCGTGTCTCGACGCCGATAAGCGCGGAGGCACGGAGGCGGGAACGGCGACTCACGCCTTCCTGCAGTTCGCGGATTACGACGCGCTGGACGATCCCGAAGCGGAGCTTGCGAGGCTCGTTTCTCAGCGCTTTATAACCGAAAGGCAGGCGGAGCTCGTCGACCGCCGCAAGCTTGACAACTTCATCGGTTCGGAGCTCCTCGCGCGCATACGCGCCGCCGAAAGCTCTACCCGTGAGTTCAGGTTTACGTTCGAGGCGGCGGCGTCCGACTTCATCCCCGGCGCGCCGGACGAGAAGCTGCTGGTTCAGGGCGCGATAGACTGCGTGTTTGAGGAGGACGGCAGGTGCGTCGTAGTCGACTACAAGACCGACCGGATAAAGGATGATATCGCCGAGAAGGTCGCGTATTACAGGCCGCAGCTCGAAATCTACGCCCGCGGACTGCGCGAACTGACCGGTAAAGAGGTCTCGGAGGGGATACTGTTTTTCCTCGATACCGGTGAAGCGGTCAAAGTCTGGTAGGGCGCGGGATACAATATAACTTTCGCGGGACGGAGCGTTTTTTCGCTTCGTCCTTTTGTTATATCGGGGTATTTGTGCACATATAAACCGCCCCCGAAACACAAAAATTGGGAAAAACTCCAAAAAACTCTTGACATTTGCTTTTACTGCTGATAAAATACTACTATCCGTATTGTCGCATTCTGGTATAATGGGCATTATGACCGGATAAAAAACCGCGAAACAAGCAAAATTCAGTTAAAACCTGACGCTTTCGAAAAAGGGAGGCGTCGTGCGCGAACCGGCATTCGCAGGATGTCGGCGGAACGCGGCGGATCGCGTTCCGTATAAATCGAGATGAGAGGTAAAAGAAATGGCAAACGTTCAACCGAAAGAAGTAAGATTCGGCAAGAAGACGAGAATGAACTTCGCGAAGATCGACGAAGTGCTCGAAATGCCGAATCTGATCGAGGTGCAGATCGACTCCTATAACTGGTTCCTCAACGAGGGACTGCGCGAGGTGTTTGAGGACGTTCCCTCGGTCAGCAATTTCTCCGGAAATCTGGTGCTCGACTTTGTCGATTATTCGATCGACAACAAGGCGAAGTATACCATTGCCGAGTGCAAGGAAAGAGACGCGACCTACGCGGCTCCGCTTCGCGTTAAGGTCCGTATGCTCAACAAGGAGACCGGCGAGGTCAAGGAGTCCGATCTCTTCATGGGCGACATCCCCAAGATGACCCCCAGCGGAACATTTATTATCAACGGAGCCGAGCGTGTCGTGGTATCTCAGCTCGTCCGTTCCCCGGGTATGTATTACGACTACACCCACGACAAGACCGGCAAGAAGCTTTTCACCTCGCAGGTCATCCCGAACAGGGGAGCGTGGCTTGAGTACGAGGTCGATCCGTCCGACGTTTTCTGGGTGAGGATCGATAAAAACAGAAAGCTGCCCGTCACGAAGCTCGTGCGCGTGCTCAAGTGGCTGACCGGCGAAGATCTCCCCGTCGAGACCGACGAAGAGATTATGGAGCTGTTCGGCAACGACGAGCGCATCCGTCTGACGCTCGACAAGGATACCTCCAAGACTGTCGAGGACGCCGTTATAGAGATCTATAAGAAGCTCCGTCCCGGCGAGCTTCCGACGACCGACGCCGCCACCTCTCATATTTTCAACCTTTTCTTCGATCCCAAGAGATACGATCTCTGCCGCTTCGGCAGATTCAAGTACAACAAGAAGATGTCGCTCGCGGCGCGTGTGCGCGATCAGATACTCGCGCGTCCGGTCGCCGATCCCTTCACGGGCGAAGTCCTCGATATACCTGTGAACGAGCCCATCAGCCGCGAGAACGCGAAGCTCATTGAGAGCAGAGGCGTCAACGAGGTCTGGCTCAAGGTCACTCACAGAGACATCGAGACGGGCGAGGAGAGCGAGCTTGAAATAAAGGCGTTCGCCAACAACATGGTCGACGCTTCGCTCCTGCTCAGCTTCGATCCCGCCGAGGTAGGCATCAACGAGAAGGTGCACCTGCCAACCCTCAGACGTCTTGTCGAGGCCGCCGAAAACGAGGAGGACCTCAAGGCCTCCGTCGCCGCGCATATCTCAGAGCTGGTCCCGAAGAACATCATCGCCGACGACATTCTCGCGTCCATCAACTACCTCAACTGCCTCGAATACGGCGTCGGCGTGACCGACGACATCGACCACCTCGGCAACCGCCGTATACGTTCGGTCGGCGAGCTTCTGCAGAACCAGTTCCGCATCGGCTTCTCCCGTATGGAGCGCGTCATCCGCGAGAGAATGACGCTTCAGCGCCAGGATACCGAGGGCATCGATCCGCACGCCCTTATCAATATCAGACCCGTGGTTGCGGTTATGAAGGAGTTCTTCGGCTCCCCGCCGCTTTCCCAGTTCATGGACCAGACAAACCCGCTCGCCGAGCTTACTCACAAGAGAAGGCTTTCCGCGCTGGGCCCCGGCGGCCTTTCCAGAGACCGCGCCGGATTCGAGGTCAGAGACGTCCATCACTCCCACTACGGCAGAATGTGCCCGATAGAGACCCCCGAAGGTCCTAACATCGGACTTATCTCCTATCTTTCCACCTACGCCCGCATCGACGAATACGGCTTCCTTGAAGCGCCTTACCGCAAGGTCGACAAGGAGACCGGCGTCGTCACCGATATCGTCGAGTTTATGACCGCCGACGTCGAGGACGAATACATCGTCGCGCAGGCGAACGTAGAACTCGACGAGCAGGGAAGATTCGTCCGCCCGCGTGTCACCGCGCGTTACCGCGACGAGATCCTCGAGGTCGACCGCGAGCGCATCGATTACGTCGACGTCAGCCCGAGAATGATGGTTTCGGTCGCGACCGCGATGATACCCTTCCTCGAGAACGACGACGCGAACCGCGCCCTGATGGGCTCGAACATGCAGAGGCAGGCGGTTCCGCTGCTCACCACCGAAGCGCCCATCGTCGGCACCGGTATGGAATACAAGACCGCAGTCGACTCCGGCACCGTGGTGCTCGCCGAGAACGCCGGCACGGTCGTCCGCGTTTCCGCCGATGAGATAATCATCCAGCGCGACGAGGACGGCGAGCTCGATACCTATCCGCTCATCAAGTTCCTGCGCTCCAATCAGGGCACCTGCATCAACCAGAAACCCATCGTCGACAAAAACGAGAAGGTCGAAAAGGGACAGGTCATCGCCGACGGCGCCTCCACCTCCGGCGGCGAGATGGCGCGCG
>JAFTEJ010000116.1 GCA_017453725.1 Clostridia bacterium
CGCGTTGTGCTTCTGCGTGCGGTAAACGTTGGCGAAGCGGTGAGCCTCGTCCTGCATCGAGGTGACGAGCGTGAACGCCGCGCGCTTCTCGGTGAGCTGTATCTCCGCTCCGTCGGTCGCTATCGCGCGGGTGCGGTGCCTGCCGTCCTTGACCATGCCGAAAACGGGGATACTGAGGCCGCTTTGCTCAATGACCGGCATGACGGCGCTCACCTGCCCCCTGCCTCCGTCGAGCAGGATGAGGTCCGGCAGCCTGCCGAAGCCCTCGTCCGAGCCGTCGTCCTTATGCTTTTCATATTCCGCGAGGCGGCGGGAGATAGTTTCCGCAAGCGCGCGGTAGTCGTCCTGCCCCTCGAAGCTCTTTATCGAGAATTTGCGGTAATTCTTCTTGCTCGGTCTGCCCTCTTTGAAAACGACCATGCCCGCGACGACGTCCTGCCCCGCGAGGTGCGAGATATCGTAAGCCTCGATATACTCCGGCGGAGCCTTGAGCCCGAGCAGCACGCCGAGCTCGTCGACCGCGGATTTTTCGCGCGTTGCGCGGTTGAGCTTCTGCATGAGCTTTTCGTTTGCGTTGGCGAGAGCGAGACGGGCTATCTCCTCCTGGTCGCCCCTGCGCGGCACGGCGACCTCTACCCTGCGCTCCGCTTTTTCGGACAGCAGCCGCGACAGCGAGTCCGCGTCATCGACCTCGCCGCAGATGCTCACACGCGGCGGGACGGGCGTCCTTATCTCATAGAACGACACGACGAGCTCGGACATATCCGTGCCCTCGTCCGCGCCGTCGAAGAAGAAATACTCGTTGTCGAACAGCCTGCCGTCGGCGAATCGCATGACGTCGAGGCAGCACTTGCCCGTGGACGAGCGCGCGACGGCGAAAACGTCCTGGCGCGGGTATTTCTGCGAGAAAACGCGCTGCTTTTCGCCGACCTTCTCTATTCCGCGTATGCGGTCGCGCAGCTTTGCGGCGCGCTCGAATTCGAGATTTTCGGAGCATTCCTCCATCTCGGCGCGCAGCTTTTTGACGAGCCCGTCGGAGCCGCCGCGGATGAACTCGAGCGCGGAGGCGACGTTTTCCTTATACTCTTCGTGCGATATCTTCCCCGCGCAGGGGGCGGAGCATTTTTTGATGAAATAATCAAGACACGGCCTCGCCTTGCCGATATCGCGCGGAAAGACGCGCGAGCAGGTCGGGAGCTTGAATATCTCGTTCGCCTCCTCGACCGCCTGACGGACGAAAAACGAGCTCGTGTAAGGTCCGATATACTCGGCGCCGTCGTCCTCCTTCTGAAACACTGCGGATATCTTGCGCCATTCGCCCGGCGAAACGCGGATATAGCTGAAGCCCTTGTCGTCCTTGAGAAGGATGTTGTACTTGGGCATGTGCTGCTTTATGAGGCTGCATTCGAGGACGAGAGCCTCGAACTCGCTGCCGACGAGGATATAGTCGAAATCCTCGACGTTGGCGACCATCGCGCGCACCTTCGCGCCGTGGTTCGCGTCGCTGCCGAAATACTGCGAGACCCTGTTTTTTAGGGCCTTCGCCTTGCCGATATAGATTATCTCCCCGTCCCGGTTCTTCATGATGTAGACCCCCGGCGTGAGCGGGAGCCTCATCGCTTTTGAGCGCAGACGCTTTATGCGTTCATCGGGTATTCTTGCCATGCCGACACCTTGAGATAAAAAACGCGTTCACTAACAAAAAAATGCCGGAGAGATACCCTCCGGCGTTGAATGAATGATTATTCCGCGCAGCCTCTGTCGATAAGGGCGCTGAGGGCTTCGACCGCTTCCTTTTCATCGTCGCCGTCGGCGAAGATGCGGATGGAAGCGCCGCCCATGATGCCGAGCGACAGGACGCCGAGAAGGCTCTTGGCATTGATGCGGCGCTCGTCCTTCTCTATCTGGACGGTGGATTTATATTTATTGGCTTCATGAACAAAATAGGTCGCAGGACGGGAATGGAGCCCCACCTGGTTCTGAACGACTACGTCTTTGTAAAACATACTCTACTCTCCCGAGATCTTGATTGCAGAGCAAGCCGCATCCGAGCGCCGCCCCGTCGTTCCGGCAAGCGGAAAACAGGTTGAAATACGGTACAGGCAATGACTTGATGCCTTGTTGTTATTTGGATTATATCTCAAAATCGGGACCCGTCAACACTTAAAACGGCGAAAGACAAAAG
>JAFTEJ010000117.1 GCA_017453725.1 Clostridia bacterium
ACAGGTATTTTACCGATTCGAAAAATACTATCCTTTCCCCTATAGAAATACGAACACGTTTAGCGCTTGATGGCGATATAAAATGTAATGAGCCGGATGATAATTACAAAACATATATGGCAAAAAACCTGTTTTACTTTAAATCGCTGAAATATAATACGTACGGTTCGGACTTGCTGAAAAATCAAGAAACGATTTATTGCATACCTGCGGGGTTTGATGTGTTGGATAGGGAAATAGCTTATTGTGAATACGCAATAAAAAACTCCCCTCCAGAATTAGCAAAGGATTGGGAAGCGGCTTTATCTGAATATAAAGAGAGAAAATCGTTTCCGTGCATATCTTCTGATTTATTTTTTGAAAGATCAATATAACCGCTTCGACAAATTCCGGTTTGTCGGGACATAATCACCCTTCAAATCTGAACCATTCGTGTTCGATTAGAGGGTGATTTTCTTATGCAAATCCAGTGTTTATGCGGGTTTTCGCAAGTGCACGTAATCGTACACTGTTTCAAAAACTGTCCAAATCACGAAACGAATCTGCGAAATAATTCTCAAACGAACCGTCGGTGTTCGATTATAATCTTTGCAAAGCCGCTTGTTTCCTGACATAATCGTCTTCACATTTGTTAGGTGTCCGATAACGGAGTACCGAGTGCGGTCTTTTTTCATTATAGAACGTGATATACTCCTTGACCGCCTCTCTGAACTCTCTTTCCGATCGAAAATCTGTGCGATATAATCGCTCGGTTTTCATGCTTTAGTTATCCCCCAAAAAAGTGTTTTCATAATAATAGACAATAAAAAGGCCGCGATCTTGAGATCACGGCTATCTTTTTGAGCATACACGACCTATGAATGGGCGTTATCATACAATTCTTGGATTTCTTTAGGAAACCGATCAGGCGCCATTTCATTCAGCCGTTCTTCATTCCCGTCGCGTATGGCGGTCTCATAGTACCAACATTTGAATTTCAACATATCGAGCGTTTTTTGAAGTTTTA
This sequence comes from Clostridia bacterium, assembly GCA_017453725.1. Lineage (GTDB taxonomy): Bacteria > Bacillota > Clostridia > Oscillospirales > RGIG8002 > RGIG8002. Next base: position 1,007 of record JAFTEJ010000117.1, read on the forward strand.
CCATTTCGGCTTCAACAATCGCTTTTCTTGTTTCAAACAGTTTCTTGCGGTTCGGATAGGTAGAAGCACCTTCAACGCACCAAGCCATAAACTGCTTGATGTCCTTGATTTCAAGCCCGGATTTTTTCAGGCATTCGATCACGCGCAACGCTTCCAACTCGCGCTCGCTGAATTTGCGAATACCGGATTGCCGCTCTATTCCGGGAAAGAGTCCTTCTTTATCGTAATAACGAAGCGTTGAAATAGGCAGATTGAACATTTCCGAAACTTGACCGATAGTATACATAAAATTATCCCTCCGATTTGAAAAAACCATTGACATGAAGTTAGGTTTAGGTGTTACAATGTGATTGTAACACGGAAGCGAAGATAAATCAACCCTTTTTGGAGGAAGAAGTATTATGGAAAAAGAAAATATGAATCTCACACAAAACTGGGATAAGACCTTCCCGAAAAGCGAAAAGGTCAATCATAAGAAAGTAACCTTTGTCAATCACTTCGGGATAACGCTTGCGGCGGATTTGTACGTACCGAAGAAAGCGGGAGGAAAACTGCCCGCGATTGCTGTCAGCGGACCTTTCGGCGCGTGTAAGGAGCAATCCTCGGGACTTTACGCGCAGACGATGGCGGAACGCGGGTTCCTGACTATTGCCTTCGATCCGTCCTTTACCGGCGAATCGGGCGGATATCCCCGCGCGATGCATTCTCCGGATATCGATGTAGAGGATTTTCAGGCGGCGGTCGATTTCCTGTCCGTACAGGAAGATGTCGATCCCGAACGCATCGGTATCATCGGTGTCTGCGGCTGGGGTGGCATGGCTTTGCAAACCGCTTGTGTCGATACGAGAGTTAAAGCGACGGTTATCTCTACGATGTATGATATGTCCCGCGTGGCAGGAAACGGATACTTCGATGCCGCTGACAATGAGGAAGCACGTCATCAGGCGCGAATGGCCGTCAATGCACAGCGTACGCAGGACTACGAAACCGGTGAATATGTCAGAGCCGGAGGCGTAGTTGATCCTCTGCCGGAGGATGCGCCATACTTCGTCAAGGACTACTACGCTTATTACAAAACGCCTCGCGGATATCATCCCCGTTCTTTGAACTCAAACGACGGCTGGACGGTGAGCACCGGCACTTCGCTTATGAATACGCGGCTGTTTACCTACGCGAAGGAGATCCGCTCCGCTGTGCTGATGATCCACGGCGACAAGGCGCATTCCTGCTATATGAGCCGCGATGCCTACGCCGATATGGTGAAGGACAGCAAATACGCGGACAATAAGGAACTGTATATCATCCCCGGCGTATCGCACACCGATCTCTACGATCAGACAAATATCATTCCCTTTGACAAGATAGAAACATTCATGAAGGAGAATTTGAAATGAGCAAGGTAACAGTAATAACAACAAGTCTGCGCGCAAAAAGCAATTCCGATATTCTTGCCGAACGGTTGATTGCCGGAGCAAAAGACGCCGGGCACGACGTTGAACTGATCACTCTTAAGGGTAAAACCGTCAAGTTTTGTATCGGCTGTCTTGCCTGCCAGAAAACGCAGAAATGTGTGATCAAAGACGACGCGGTCGAGATTGCCGAAAAGGTCAAGAACGCCGACACGCTCGTGTTCGTTACGCCTATATATTATTACGAAATGTCGGGACAGATGAAAACGCTGCTCGACCGGATGAATCCGCTCTATCCGTCGGATTATAGATTCAGAAAAGTATATATGCTCTCCACTGCGGCGGAGGATGAAAAGACCACGCCCGAAAAAGCGGTGAATGGACTGCAGGGTTGGGTAGATTGTTTTGAGAAAGCGGAATTTGCGGGTTCGCTGTTTTGCGGCGGGATCACTGACGCCAGCGAAGTAAGCAACCACCCTCTAGAACTGGAGAAAGCGTATGAATTTGGGAAAAAGCTTTTGTAAAATCTTTGCCGTCGCGCTTGCCGTATGTTTGTTGTTGATCTGCTTTTCAGCATGTAGCAGCGAAACCACGAATCCGGCCTCCGGCGTGGATTCTCAACCGGAAGTCGCTTCACAGAAAACCGATGAACAAACAACGGCTATAACGCAAACTGTATCGACCGAAGAAGAGGCGGAGTCCACCGCACCCGTAACGGAAACTACCTCACAGCCGGAAACAGCTCCGCAGAAAACAACGTCTGTTCGGGAAACAAGCGTCGAGACAACAACGTCTTCGGTTGAAAGCAAGAACGGAGAAACGCAAAACGAAACGAGCAAAGAGCCGGAGGAAGAATCTAAGGTGAAAGTGTTAACGATGAAGATCGGCAACACGACGGTTGCCGTGGACTGGGAAGATAACGAATCCGTCGCGGCGCTTAGAGAACTGGTAAAAGATAAAACGCTGACGATACAAATGTCAATGTACGGCGGATTCGAGCAGGTCGGCTCACTCGGTACAAGTTTGCCGAGAAACGACAGTCAGACTACTACCGCCGCAGGAGATATCGTGCTGTATTCCGGAAATCAGATTGTAGTATTCTACGGGTCCAACTCTTGGGCATACACTCGCCTCGGACACATTACCGATAAAACCACGTTGGAAATGACGGAGCTGCTTAGCAACGGGAATGTCACAATTACAATATCGTGATCAAGGTCATAATGAACTACCCGGATGAATAGAAAGATGAGGCTGCTTGGTACAGTGGTTCTATAAGTTTTTGCGATTTCAAGCGTTTAAGAATAGGATATTACATAGGAAATCGAAATCAAGTACAAATCATACTTTTTCACCCGTTTTTCTCGTTATGTGATTTCGGGCGATAATCACAGCAAAAAGAGCATCGCGAAAGGGCGTGCAAATTAGGGATAAGTCGGGTTTTGAACGGCTATTTCCCGCTCAAGCTTCACAAAAAACAGCGGTCATACACCAAGTATGACCGCTGTTTTGTTGTTTTGCCTGAACGACAATATCTCGTTCAAAACTGCTGCGCATCTTAAAAAGAGAGATTTTTGTGTCGGTCAAGGCGAAAGCGTGACGGAATACTGTATGTATTCCGAGCGCTTTCAACGCCGACCGGCGCGAAAAGATCCTTTTTAAGACCGGCATATCCCTAATTTGCGCGCCCTAAAGCGGTGCTCTTTTTGCAATGAAATTTGCCCTTCGGGCAAGTGAAATGTGCCTGCGGCACCTGAAATACGCTTCGCGTGTGAAATTTTATTTCACATTATCCGAACCTGTCGCGTCGTATTGCGGATTCCCTTTCACGCGAGTGCCTTGATATTTCTCCGTTCCTATGATATAATTGCTTCAAAGAAAGGCGGTAACAGCGTGATGTTTGGAACCGAAGACGAACTGACAAAACAGATAAAGGCCCATCAGCGTTTGGCGTATGCTTTTCTGTTTCTTATAATTCTTTCGATATTCACGCTTGCGTTCTCTATTGTTTCTTTGATAGAGAATGTATATGCCGTGCTCTTTATTTGCCTCTCTCTTTTTGTTCTTTCCGCAGTTATGCTGATTCTGATTGCGAGATACTGTAAAAAGGAAAAAGAATTAAGCCACCATCCCTATATAGTCAGGCTTCCACGTGAGGTTTCGTACGAAGCGTTCAAACATTCTTTGTCTGCGCTTGCCGATCCAGGCGAATGCAGGGATTTTCCGAAAGAATCGGCGTACTTCTGCTTCTTGAAAGCTACATTTGAAAACCGCTTTTTGGTGGTAAACACCGATTATTTCGTTAGGTCGGATTTTGACTCAATCAAAAAGAATATAAATAAAAAGATAAATAAGGATTGTAACGTTACTCAATGGGTGTTGAGAGACAAGGCGGCTAAATTGATGAGAGTTAACGTCATTGTAACGAGAGACGTCAACGCGGAATTATACGAATACCTTTCGCATAATGCCGGCGACTTATTGAGGCGCGTGGAAGGTGTTATCAATTTCGCGCTTGTCGGCGACGGGTTGATAGTTCCTCCCGTGTTCGGCGATATGAGTGTTCTGGAAGTAAAGAGATATAAGAAATCAATAACGGATATAAAGACGCTTCTCAGTTCCGCGTACTAATGCCGCGAAACGAGTCGTTTTTCTCAAATACAGCCTGCATATTCTTCGATGCTGCTCTGATTTTGAAATCATACGCCGATTTTAAGGCGGCGAGGGTGGCGTCCGCAAGAATAGCGGGCGTTTTTCATAATCAGGCGACGTCGGCGCGGGTTTCACTCCGCTATGCCTATCCGTTTTTCCGCAGTCTGCGGCGCATACGGTTGAGGCTGCGCTCGAAGTTGCCGCTGTCCAGCAGCTCCGCGAGGACGAGCTGATCGAGCGTCGGAACGGTGCAGGACCAGGAGCCGAGCTTGTCTTCAAACGCTTTCCGCAGCGGCTCGGGCAGCACGAGGTATCCTATCCTCACCGCCGGCGCGACGGTGCGCGAGAAGGTGTTGAGGTATATCACGCGCCTGCCGCCGTCGATGGAGAAGAGCGTTTCCTCCGGCTTCGTCGACGGCGTTATCTCCGATTCGAAGTCGTCCTCCACTATCCACGCGCCGCGCCGTTCGGCGAAGGCAAGGTATTCGCGCTTCTTCGCCGCCGTCGCGGTGATGCCGCTGGGGAATGAGCGGTAGGGGGTTATGTGAAGCACGTCAGCTTCGCTCGCGTCGAGCGCATCGGAACGTATGCCGCCGGGCCCGAGCGGGAGGCGTTCGATTTTTACTCCGCACGCCGCGTAGACCTGCTCGATGCGATGGTAGGAGGGGCTTTCGATGCCGTAAACGAGCCCGCGCCCGAGCAGCGCGACTATGAGGTTATAGAGGTATTCCGCTCCGCTGCCGACGACGATGTCGTCCGGGCTGACGCGGACGCCCCTGCTCCTTGCGAGATAGCGCGCCAGCGCGAGCCGCAGTTCGTTACGCCCCGCGCCGGGCGACTTGACGAGCACCTCTTCGCCGCGGTCGGACAGTATCTTGCGCACCGCGCGGGCGTAAACGCTGAAGGGGAAGCGCTCGCCGCCCTCCTGCACGGAGGCGCTTTTGCGCTCCGCCGAAGGCTCCGGGAAGGCGAAGGCGTCCTTTTCGTCGTAGCAGACGAAAAACCCGCTCCGTTCGCGGCTGCGGATATATCCTTCCTCCTCGAGCAGGCGGTAGGCGTGCTCCGCCGTGATGACGCTCACGCCGAATTCCGCCGCCGCCGTGCGCTTCGAAGGCAGGCGTTCGCCGTAGGCGTAAGCGCCCTCCGCGATGTCCTCGCGAAGCTTCTCGTATATTTCGATGTAGGCGGGCTTTGTTCTCATCTGGTTATATAAAAATCTCCTGTTTTGGTACTGATATTATCACGGGAACAATGATACACTTTTTATACGAAGATTGCAATACTTTTCGCAAAAAAGTGAGGTATTATTATGGCAAAATTCTGTGTAAACTGCGGAGCGCCGCTGACGGACGGCGCGGCGTTCTGTATGAAATGCGGCGCGTCAGTGCCGAAGGAGGCGGCGCAGCCGCAACCGCAGCCGGTGCCGCAGCCGCAGCCGACCCCGCAACCGCAACCGCAGTATAACTACGTTCAGCCGCAGCCGGCGCCGAAGGCGAAGGCGAACAGCGGAAGCGTGATGAAGATAATCAACGCCGTGCTTCTGCTCGCGGTGCTCGCGCTGATAATCGTCGGCGCGATCACGATACCCGGCAACCTCAAGACGGAAACGCTTCCGCCCGTCGGCTTCGCCGACGTACAGCCGGACGCCGAGGTCGACGCGGACTACGAGACGCTCGCCTCCGGCGGCACGCTGTTGGGCGAGGCGACCGACGACGACTGGGCCGCGTACGTCACTCACGAAACGCCGGAGTGGTACTACGCGGACGAGGATGAATAAGGGAAGGAGCCGTGAGTATAATGAAGTCTTATAAGCTTACCCTTGCGCTTGTCGCGCTCATTCTGGCGCTGTCCGTAGTCGTGACGGGCTTCGGAACGCCCGGCTTCTTCGTTGACAAAGAGCCGATGCCGGAGGACCCGCCCGTGTACGTTCCGACCGCGGAGCAGACCACCGTTCCGGAGCGCGTTGAAAACACCGGCAACAGCGCGGCGCTTCACGAGCGTCCGCTTTCCTTCTTTTCCATCGACGCGGAGGAGAACGCCTTCGACCGCGACCGATCCTTCACCGTCAGCGAGATACCGGAGGAGAGTCTCCCCGCCTACGAGGATACGCTTGTCAACGACGTCGACTATCCCGGCGTAATCCTCGCCGGCTACGACGTGGACGCCGGAATGGAGCCGGACGAGATAATGCCCGGCACCTACACTATGACCTTAGACCTCGCGGGAATGGGCGTTCCGCAGGCATACTGGGACTACCTGACCGCCTTCCGCGTCGACGGCGACGGCTACTGGAACGAATACGTCACCTCGATCGAGAACGGCAGTATGGTCATCGAAAGCGCGCAGAACTCCCTGCTTTTCATAGCGTGCTCCCTCGCTGTCGGCTACGCGATCGTTGACGAAATGACTCCCGACATCGCCGCGATGGGCTTCAAGCGCTACTTCGAGTGGGAGGACTACGTCTACGTTTACGAAGGCAACCGCCGCTACGCGAAAAAGCTTTTCCGTATGCGCTTCACGTTCTCCTCGAACGTGCAGGTGCTTATGACCCGCAAGGATAATATTTACAAATCATACCGCACCAAGCTTTCCGTCGACGAAGTAAAGCAGATGATTGCCGCCGAGAAGGGGATCGAGGAGTGGAGGGACGTGAGAGGTCCGGAGCTCCACGCGCGTTTCGCGCTGGAGGCGGATAAGCTCGCCCGTACCGACCCCGATTACGTCGCGCTCACGAGCGAGATAGAGTCGCTGCTCGGCAACCCGAATCAGAAATCGTCGCTGCTCGAAAGCGTCGGCGGTATGCTGCTCGAGGCGCGTACTTATCTCAAGGACGTCGTCAAGGTGCGCGTGCCGACCTACGTCATCGACGTGCGGCTTTCCACCGTCGTCGGCGGAAGCAGCGCGGGCGTTACCATCAACCCCGTCGTTCTCAAGAAGTCGTCGCTGCTGCTGAACACGAGCTACCTCGAGGAAAACCCGGTCCAGGGCTACGCGGATATGCTCGCGACCGTGACTCACGAGCTGTTCCACGCCTGCCAGCGCCGCTACAAGGCGGCGTCCTTCGCGAACATCAAGTTTGACGAGGCGACCGCGCAGATGATAGAAACAGACTGCACCGAGTATTTCCTTGCGAACGGCAAAATGAAGGCGCAGCCGAAGGTCGAGAATGTCAACTGTATCGAACGCTACGCCGTGCCGCTGGATAAATACTCCGTCACCTACGACGGCGTGGAAACGGCGTTCGCCAAGAAGGACCGCGCAGACCTCGGCTATACCCTCGCGTATCTGGTGCGCTACCTGCGCGACCGCAACTCCCCGAATATGAGCTATGATACGCTGCTGAAGGCATACGACAGCTTCTGGACGTCGCCGACGATGTCCGAGCTGCTGAAGACCGCGTTCGGACTTTCGGACGAGTCGCTGACGACGCAGTATCAGCTTTTCGCCCGCAGGCATCAGGCGATGTTCTATGAGCTCGCCGTCAGTCTTTACAGCTCGCCGAGCTCCGAGAAGGCTTACGCCTTCCCGGTTACCGGCAGGGACGAGGCGCAGAACGGCGTGCGCGTCAACCTGACCGACCGCGCCTATACCGTCCGCACGCGGCACATAATCGCCAACCGCTCCGAGGGCTACAGCGGCGATATAGCGATGCTGCTCGTCACCGCGCCTGAGTTCAAGGAGAAGCTCCCGGATACCGACGTCTACGCCGTCGGGCCGAAGGGTGCGAAAAAGATGAGATACGGGCTCTTCTTCGAGCCTGTCTCCGCGCTCGATGAGTTTTACGTCATCGAGAGCGACGGCGGGCTTTCGGATACGGGCAACACCTCTTACTATACCGCGTGGTTCCTCGAAGCTCCCGAGGAGGTCGAGTCGAAGATCGAGAACGGGCTGCTGAAGTTCAAGCTGCCCGAGACGTCCGACGTCGCGAAAAAAGGCTATATCGACGGCTACCGCGTTACGATAACCGCCGGCGACGGCACGAAGACGGAGAAGAATTACAAGATCTCCGGCGCCGGTCAGGCGATCGCCATAAAGGTCGGCAAGCTCATCGGCGAGGATACCAAGGAGGAGGACGCGTCCTTCAGCATTTCCGTCTGCGAGTATATCAAGGACGGAGCGGTGAAGTATTACGGGCCCGAGTCCGATTCGCGCCGCAGTATGGAAGCCGCTATGAACGAGACGCTCGCGCAGGAGGGCGCCGAGGACGGCGTCATCACCGTTTCGCTCGGCTGGCAGACGGAGGACGACCTCGACCTTCACGTCGTCACCCCGTCCGGCAGGGAGATATACTACAGCAACAAGGAGGCGGACGGCGGCAGGCTGGACGTCGATATGCAGGTCAGCACGATCGTCGCGAACCCCGCCGAGCACGTCGTCTTCAAGGAGTCGCCGCCGCAGGGGACGTATACCGTCCGCGTCGTAACCTATACCGACCGCACCGAGGATTACGCAACGCCGTTCATCGTCGTCGTCAAGGTCGGAACGCAGTCGCGCACCTACCGCCTGACCGCGTCGCAATACAGCAACGACGTCTGCACCTTCACCTACGGCAGCCCCGAAGGGCAGGAGTCCGGCAGCGAGCACGAGGATAATCCCCGGGCCGGCAGTAATCCGTAATCCGTTCGCACAATTATAAGCAAAGCTCCGCCGAAAGGCGGAGCTTTTCGCAAGTACAGTCGGGGCGGAGCTTTTGTGCTCTGGTTATATAAAAATCTCGTATTTTGGTACTTTCAATAATACCAAAGCTGTGATAAACTTGTTCCGTTCAACGCAATACCGTTTGCGAAAAGCGGAGCCGTTCGCTCCGCGGAAAGGGCGTTCATTATGAAAAGAGTTTTAACGGTGCAGGATATATCCTGCCTCGGCAAGTGCTCGCTGACGATCGCGCTGCCGGTTATTTCGGCGCTCGGCGCGGAAACCGTCATCCTGCCGACGGCGGTGCTCTCCACGCACACGATGTTCAAAAACTTCACCTGCAAGGACCTGTCCGACCAGATAGCCCCGATAACCGCGCACTGGAAGAGCGAGGGCGTGAAGTTCGACGCGATCTATACCGGCTATCTCGGCACGATCGAGCAGATAGATATGATAAAGGCGATCTTCCGCGATTTCCGCGGCGAAGACACCGTGATTTTCGTCGATCCCGTTATGGCGGATAACGGCAAGCTTTATCCCGCCTTCGATATGGACTACGTAAAAAAGAACGCCGAGCTCTGCGCCGGCGCGGACATCGTCGTTCCGAACATCACCGAGGCGGCGCTTATGACGGGTATGGATTACCGCGAGGAATACGGAGTCGATTATATCAAAGAGCTGCTGCGGCGTATGGGCGAGCTCGGCGCGCGCGTCAACGTCATCACCGGCGTTTCGCTCGAAAAGGGCAAGACCGGCGTTATGGGCTTCGAGCGCGGCTCCGGCGACTACTACGTTTATCAGAACGACCGCGTTAACGCCTCCTATCACGGCACGGGCGACCTCTTCTCCAGCGCCTGCGTGGGCGAGATAATGAAGGGGCGCGACTGGCGCGACGCGATGCGTATCGCCGCGGACTATACCGCGCACACCATCGAGGTCACGCTTTCGAGCGCGGATAAGCCGTGGTACGGCGTCGACTTCGAGGCGACGCTGCCCGAGCTTATAGAGATGAAATAAGACAGAAGAAAGAAACGCCCTCCGGCAGGAGGGCGTTTTTGCGTGAGAAGGCTTATTTCAGCAGGTCGCTGAGTTTTTTGGAGTAGAAGTAGTCGTGTATCAGCCCGTCCAGCTCGCTCCACATCGGGAGTGTGCGGCACTGTGCGGCGCGGGGACACTTTTCCGCGCCATCGGCGAGGCAGGCGACGGCGGCGAGCGTCCCTTCGGTCAGCGCGAGTATCTCGCCGACGGTGTATTCCTCCGCGGCGCGGCAGAGCGTGTAGCCGCCGCCCTTGCCACTGGAGCCGCGTATCAGCCCCGCCTTCACGAGGTCGCGCACGATTATTTCAAGGTATTTTTTCGAGATCTCCTGCCGCTCCGCGATCGCCTTCAGCGGCGTCGCGCCGCCGTCCGCGTGCTCCGCGAGGTCGAGCATAACGCGCAGGGCGTAGCGCCCCTTCGTAGAAATCATTTCCGTCACCTCTTTCGCCTATTATACCATAGGTTAAGTAGGCAAATCAAGCGCCGCCGGAAATTTCTTAAAAATAAGCGGAAATTTTCAATTACCTATTGACATAGTAGGCGAATAATTGTATAATCACGGTATCGAACGGCAGGTGATACCATGTTCATATACGCTGATAACGCCGCGACGACGAAAATGAGCGCGGCCGCGATCGCGGCGATGCGGCCTTATATAGAGGATTGCTGGTATAATCCGTCGAGCCTGTATTCGGCGGGACAGCGCGCGAAGGAGGCGGTCGAGACCGCCCGCGCGGAGGTCGCACGATGTATCGGCGCGGAGCCGCGCGAGATAATCTTCACCTCCGGCGGCTCGGAGTCGGATAACCAGGCGCTGCTGACCGCCGCCGAGATCGGCAGGAAGGCGGGTAAGCGGCACATAGTTTCCGACGCGATCGAGCACCACGCGGTGCTCCACACCCTCGCGAAGCTCGAGAAGGACGGCTTCGAGGTGACGTATCTTCCCGTCGGAACGGACGGCGTCGTCCGCGCCGCCGCCGTCGAAGCGGCGATACGCGAGGATACCTGCCTCGTGACCGTGATGTACGCGAACAACGAGATAGGCACCGTCCAGCCGATAGGCGAAATAGGGGAGATATGCCGCCGCCGCGGAGTGCTTTTCCACACCGACGCGGTGCAGGCGGTAGGGCATGTACCCGTCGACGTTTGCGCCGACAAGGTCGATATGCTTTCCGCATCCGCGCATAAGTTCCGCGGCCCGAAAGGGGTCGGCTTCCTTTACGTCCGACGGGGCGTGAAGCCGGCGACGCTTATCGAAGGCGGAGCGCAGGAGAGCGGCCGCCGCGCCGGAACGGAAAACGTCGCGGGCATCGCGGCGACAGCGGCGGCGCTGAAGGAAGCGGCCGCGAATATGGCGGCGAACGCCGCGAAGCTGACGGCGCTGCGCGACAGGCTCATCGCGGGACTCGCGGAGATACCGCACTCGGCGCTGAACGGCGACGCGAAGCGGCGGCTGCCTTCGAACGTCAGCTTCTGCTTCGAGGGCATAGAGGGCGAATCGCTGCTGCTGATGCTGGACGATATGGGCATATGCGCCTCCTCCGGCTCGGCGTGCACCTCCGGATCGCTCGATCCGAGCCACGTCCTGCTTGCCATAGGCAGAGTCCACGACGTCGCGCACGGCTCGCTGCGGCTGACGCTCGGCGAGGACGCGACGGAGGAGGAGGTCGACTATATGATTTCGGCGGTGAAGGAAGTCGTCGAACGCCTGCGCGGTTTTTCCCCCGTCTGGCGCGATCTGGTTTCCGGAAAGTCGGAATTCATTCTTTGAGGAGGCGTTGAAATGGCTCTTTACAGCGAAAAGGTGATGGATCACTTCCGCAACCCGCGCAACGTCGGCGTTATCGAGAACGCGGACGGCGTCGGCGAGGTCGGGAACGCGAAATGCGGCGACATTATGCGGATCTATCTGAAAATAGACGGCGATATAATCAGCGACGTGAAGTTCGAGACCTTCGGGTGTGCGAGCGCCGTCGCCTCCAGCTCGATGGCGACCGAGCTCATCAAGGGCAGGCCGCTTTCGGAGGCGAAGGCGCTGACCAACAAAGCCGTCGCCGAGGCGCTTGACGGGCTCCCGGCGTACAAGATGCACTGTTCGGTGCTCGCCGAGGAGGCGATACTGAACGCGATCGGGGACTACTACACCAAACACCCCGAAAAGGCTGACAAAAGCCGATAGAAAGGACTGACGACAATGGCATATAAGTTTGAGACCCTTCAGCTCCACGTCGGGCAGGAGCAGGCGGACCCCGCGACCGATTCCCGCGCCGTTCCGATATACCAGACGACGAGCTACGTTTTTCACAACTCCGAGCACGCCGCGGACCGCTTCGGTCTGCGCGATGCGGGCAACATTTACGGCAGGCTGACCAACTCCACGCAGGACGTACTGGAAAAGCGCGTCGCGGCGCTGGAGGGCGGCGTCGCGGCGCTCGCGGTCGCGTCCGGCGCGGCGGCGATAACCTACGTCGTCCAGGCGCTCGCGCGGCAGGGCGAACACATAGTCGCGCAGAAGACGATCTACGGCGGCAGCTACAATCTGCTGGCGCACACGCTCACGCAGTACGGGATAGAAACGACCTTCGTCGACATACATAACCCCGACGAAGTCAGAGCCGCGATTCGCCCGAACACCAAGGCGATATACGCCGAAACGCTCGGCAACCCGAACAGCGATATTCCCGATATTGACGCGCTCGCGGAGATCGCGCACGGAAGCGGCGTTCCGCTCGTGGTGGACAATACCTTCGGCACGCCCTATCTGTTCCGCCCGATAGAGCACGGCGCGGACGTCGTCGTCCACTCGGCGACGAAGTTCCTCGGCGGCCACGGCACGACGCTCGGCGGCATAGTCGTCGATTCCGGCAGGTTTGAGTGGACGCCGGAGAAGTACCCGAACATCGCGGCGCCGAACCCGAGCTACCACGGCGTATCCTTCTACGATGTGGTGGGCCCCGCGGCCTTCGTGACCTTCAT
>JAFTEJ010000013.1 GCA_017453725.1 Clostridia bacterium
GGTAGGGCCCGTAGTTGTTCGAGCAGCGCGAGATCGTCACCGGCAGCTTATACGTGCGGTGATACGCCAGCACCAGCAGGTCCGCCGCCGCCTTCGAGGCGGAGTACGGGCTGGAGGTGTGTATCGGCGTCGTTTCGGTGAAGAAGAGGTCCTTCCTGTCGAGCGGCAGGTCGCCGTAGACCTCGTCGGTGGAAACCTGGTGATAGCGCTTGACGCCGTATTTGCGCGAAGCGTCCAGCAGCACCTGCGTACCCATAACGTTGGTCGCGAGGAAGAGCTCCGGCGCTTCTATCGAGCGGTCGACGTGCGACTCCGCCGCGAAGTTGACGACAACGTCGAAGCCTTCCTTTTCGAAAAGCTCATAGACCGCCTTGCGGTCGGCGATATCCGCCCTGACGAAGGCGAAGTTAGGGTTTTTCAGCGCCTCCCCGAGCGTTTCGAGGTTGCCGGCGTAGGTGAGCTTATCGATGCAGACTATCCTGTAGTCCGGGTGCTCACGCAGCATATAATAGACGAAATTCGAGCCGATGAAGCCGGCTCCTCCAGTGACGAGGATATTCATAGCGTCTCCATTCCCCGCAATAGCGGTTTTTATTTGTTATAAATGAAATTGCAGTCGCTGTCTTTGAGCGGCGGCGCTTTTCTGTCCTTTTCCGAAATTATCGGGTCGCAGTCGACCCACTTCCGCCAGTCGACGCCGATGTCGGGGTCGTCGAACTTGACGGAGCGGTCGCAGTCGGGCGCGTAGTACGCGTCGACCTTGTACTGCACCTCGACGTTGTCGGTCAGCGTCAGGAACGCGTGGCCGAAGCCCTTCGGCAGCAGGAGCTGGCGCTTGTTCTCCTCCGAAAGCTCGACGCCGATATACTTCTTATAGCTCGGCGAGCCCTTGCGGAAGTCGACGGCGACGTCGATTATCCTGCCGCGGGTGCAGCGGACGAGCTTCGTCTGCGCCATCGGGTCCATCTGGAAGTGAAGCCCGCGCAGCGTGCCCTTCTGCGCCGAAAACGAGTGGTTATCCTGCACGAATTCGACGTCTATCCCCGCCTCCGCGAGCGCTTTTTTCGAGTAGGTCTCGGTGAACCATCCGCGGTTGTCGCCGAACACCTTCGGCTCGACGATCAGCACGCCTTCAAGCTCGGTTTTGATTATTTCCATGCGAATTCTCCTCGATTGTCAATTCCTTATCTTGCCCTCGGCGACGTTCATAAGGTGCTTGCCGTAGGGTGATTTGCCGTATTTGCGCGCCGCTTCCTTCAGCGTTTCTGCGTCGATCCAGCCGTTGTTGTAGGCTATCTCCTCGAGCGCCGCGATCTTCGTGCCCTGGCGGTTCTCGATGACGGAAACGTAGGACGACGCCTCAAGCAGCGAATCGACCGTGCCGGTATCAAGCCAGGCGTAGCCGCGCCCGAGCAGCTCGACGTTGAGACTGCCCTTTTCAAGGTAGATGCGGTTGAGGTCGGTTATCTCAAGCTCGCCGCGCGCGCTCGGCTTGAGCGAGGAGGCGTATTCCGCGACCTTGTTGTCGTAAAAGTAAAGCCCGGTGACGGCGTAGTTGGAGGGCGGGTCCTTCGGCTTCTCGACGAGCGAAACGACCCTGCCGTTTTCGTCGAAGCCGGCGACGCCGAAGCGCTCGGGATCCTCGACGTAGTAGCCGAAGATCGTCGCGCCCTCGGTGCGCGAAGCCGCCTTTTTCAGCAGCTCCTCGAGTCCGTTGCCGTAGAAGATGTTATCGCCGAGTATCATCGCGCATGTATCGTCGCCGATGAACTCCCTGCCGAGGATGAACGCCTGGGCAAGTCCGTCCGGCGAGGGCTGCTCCTTGTAGCTCAGGCGCACGCCGTAGCTGCCGCCGTCGCCGAAAAGCTTTTTATAGTTAGGCAGATCGGTCGGCGTCGAGATGATGAGGATGTCCCTTATCCCCGCGAGCATAAGCGTCGAGAGCGGATAGAACACCATTGGCTTGTCGTAGACCGGCAAAAGCTGCTTGCTCGTCACCATCGTTATCGGATAAAGCCTTGTGCCGCTGCCGCCGGCGAGAATTATTCCTTTCATTTTGTCCTCCTTTTCAGAATCCTTTTATAGACCGAATAGTGGAATATCGGGAAATGCAGGTAGAAAAGCTCGTAAAACATACGCAGGCCGAGTCCGCCCGGCTTCATATTCATGAAGTATTTATGGAGCAGCGGCGAGAAGCGCTTGACGGCGCAGCACCTTTCGAGGTACTCTATCGAGCGGTCGAGCCCGCCGCCGAGCGCGGAATAACCCCTGCACATACGCGCTCCGCGCAGGTGGTTCTGCTCGATGAGCGCGCGCCTGTATTCAAGGTAGCCTTCGTAGCTGGCGTTGCCCCGGCTCTGCCGGACTACGTTTTCCGTATAGCGCGAGTCGCTCCCGTAGACGTTGCCCTTGTGGGCGCGGTAGTTCGTCAGCGCGGTGGGCATATAGATGATGCCCATAAGCTCCGCGGCGCAGAAAACGCTCACCCAGTCGTGCGCGAAGACGTCGCTCTTGAAGGGCAGCATCTTGCGTCTGACGGACGCGGTAAACAGCTGCGAGCAGCCGGCGCAGAAGTGCCGCACGGCGCACGCCTTTATCGCGGTGCCCGAAAGCTTCGGATAGCTCTTATCCTTGAACCAGCTCTCGGAGATCACGTCGCCGTTCTCGTCTATGCGGCGCATATCGGTATAAGCCAGGCTCTTGCCGGAGGTTTTCAGCACCGAAAGCATTATTTCGAGCTTGCCGGGCGCCCAGACGTCGTCCTGGTCCGCGAAGGCGACGTAAGGCGCGTCGCTCTGCGTCAGCAGGAATTCGAAGTTGCGCACGAAGCCGAGGTTGTGATTCTGCTCAAACAGCTTTATACGCTTATCGTTCGCGGCGTATTCGCGCAGTATCTCCACGGTGCCGTCCGACGAGCAGTCGTCGCTGACGATGAGGGATATATCCGCGTGCGACTGACCGAGGACGCTGTCAAGCAGCGGCCTTAAAAACCGTTCTCCGTTGTAAGTCGCGAGTAATACGTCGACCTTTTCCATCACGCTTCTTCTCCGTTATCATAAGTAAAATGCAGCCGCACGATTCTCAAATCGTCGACCGTGCTGAAGGTTGTTTGTTCAATCACCACGTCGCCGTTTACGGCGGCGGCGTACCGCAGGTAGTAAGAAAGATCGACCGCCCTGCCGGTCGCGTACTTCAGAGATTCCTTGACCGCCATATAGTCGCGCTCATTCGCGAACTTGAACGCGATATAGTCTTCGCGCTCCGCGACGGCGGAAACGATGGCCGTTCCTATGAGCGCAATATCGAGCTCCGTGTAGTAAGCGCCGCTGCGGTAATAATAATTGCAGGCGACCGCTTCGCTCTCGGGGTACTCCGCCCACTTGTTGGGCTTGTGCGAAGCGCCCATCTCCTCGCTCGTCACGCAGAAGTAGCCGTATTCGGCGAGATGCGTCTCCGCCTCCGGCTCCCCCCACGTTATATCGGTGTAGTAATACTCGCCGTCGAGCTCGAGCATATTCCATTCGTGGTTATAGGTCTGCCCGGTCGCGGCGTTCGTCACCGTGCCGATTATCGAGACGGCGAATATACCCATCCTGCGAAGCAGGTACTGGTAGGCGGCGGAGTATCCCGCGCAGACGGACCTGTGACCATCGAATACGCTGACGATGCACTGGCTGTCATCCGCGATCGGATCGTAGTCCCCGTGCGAAATAATGATCTCGGCGGTCTCGGTATCGTATTCGGTCGTATCGATTATGTATTCGTAAGCGGCGAGCGCCTTTTCGTAGTCGCTGCTGTGTTCATACTTTTCCGCGAAGGCGTCGCAAAGGGCGTTTATGCTTTCGTTCAGCCCGGCGACCTGCTCCCGGGTGTAGCGGTAGCGCGGCGTGTACCTTCCGCCGACATAGACCAGCGGCGGGATGTTCTCATCGAAAAAAACGCCGGAATTCGCTACCCAGAAAAGCTCCGGACAATCGAGCAGTATGAGCTTGTTTATGCGTATCATATCCTTGACGGAAAGAGTCAGGCCGGCAACCTCGTCGTCCATACGCTGATACGCCGCGAGCAGCAGACGGTAGTTGAGCTTCTCCTCTTCCGAAAGCTGATCGTAATAGAACTTGCGCGTCGCGGAGCTGTCAACGACCTTTTCGCCCTTTTCCATCGTGACTCTGCGCAGGAAGGACGCGCCCCTGTTCACAAAGGAACAGCCCGTTGCCGTAACAAGCAGCAGGGCGGCGGCAAGCAGCGCCGTCAGCTTTTTACGAAAAACGCACATCTGATTCCATCCAATCTCTTTATTATACCACCGTGGAGCGTGTATTTCAATACGCTGCGGCGCATTTGCGTCAAAATTATGTCAGTATAGCCCGGCGACCTCCTTGACGTTGTCGGCGTACTGCTTTTTCAGCGATTCCGGCGCGAGCACCCTGACCTTGTCGCCGCAGCCGAAGAGGAACGCGAAGAACTGCGGGCTTATCTTCGCCCTGACGCGCAGCTCGAAGCTGTTTTCATCGCGCTTCGATACGCGGCAGTCCTCGCCGAAGCGGTCGACGACGACGCCGATGAGGGAGTTGTCGAAAAGCAGGACGACGTCCTCCTCCGGCCCGTTGAACATGCGGAAGGTGCTCTCCATATACTTCGCGACGTCGAAGGCTTTTATCTTATCCGTTTTGTCCGCCGGCTTATCCGAAACGGCGGGCTGCTCCATCTTGTCGACGCGGAAGTTTTTGAAAACGTCCCCGTCCGCGTCGTAGCCGATGAGATAGTAGTATTCGTCGTCCCAGACCAGCTCGCAGGGCGTTATCTCATAGTTTTTTCCGTCGCGGCGGAAGGTGCGCTTCACGCGGCTCGCGCCGCCGAAATCGAGCGTCCACTCGGTGTAGCGGAAGGTTATCATCCTCCCCGCAGAAATCGCGGCGTGGATCGCGTCGACGCTGTAAAAGATGCGTTCGTTGTGCGTTCTCACGCGGTTCGGGACGTATACGACGCGCTTGAGCTCGCCCGCCTGACGCTCGCCGGCAAGGGAGGCTATCTTCTTGATTATGCGCTGCGACTTCTTCTCCGTCAGGAACTTCGCCGCCGCGACCGCGTCGACGAGCAGCTTCAGCTCCGGCATCTCGAACTCGCGAGAAGCAAGGTAATATCCGGATTGTCTACCCTTTACGTTGACAATATCCATCCCGAAGTCGCGCAGGTTTTCTATATCGTCGTATATGCTTTTGCGCTCGGCGGATATGCCGTTTTTGGCGAGATATGCGATAATATCCCGAACGCCGACGGTGTGAGCCTCATCCGAATAGCGCTCAAGGTATTCCTTGATATAAAGCAGCTTCAGCTTTTGATAAGGGTTCTTCGGCATCCTGAAAATCTCCTTTCAGACGGCGTTTACCGGGCTTCCTTCAAGGAAGCGGCGGAGGTTTTCCTCGACCTTTTCCATAAGCCGCGCGCGCGCCTCGTAGGTTCCCCACGCGATATGCGGAGTTATCGTGCAGTCGGCGCGTCCGAGAAGCGGACTGCCTCCGAAGGGCGGCTCCCGTCTCATAACGTCGAGCAGCGCGTGCGAAATCCTGCCGCTGTCGAGTCCGCGGGCGAGCGCTTCCTCATCAACGACGCCGCCGCGGGAGGTGTTGATTATAACGCAGCCCGGCTTGCAGAGCGCGATGAATTCGTCGCAGACGTAGTTCGCCGTTTCCGCGTTGAGCGGGCAGCAGAAGGCAATATAATCCGAACGCGCGGCGAGCTCCTCCCTGCCGACGAACTCGTAGGGACAGTCCTTTTTCGTGCGGCTGGTATAGACGACCTTCATACCGAAGGCGTCGGCTATCTTCGATACCGCCGCGCCTATGCTGCCCATACCGACGACGCCGAAGGTCTTGCCGGCGAGCTCGTGAAGCGGAGTATCGTAAAAGCAGAACTGCGGACTCGCGGTCCACTTGCCCGCCTTGACGGCGGCGTTATGCTCGACGACGCCGTCGGTAGTCGAATGGATAAGCGCGAAAATGTGCTGCGCGACGGACATCGTACTGTACGCCGGGACGTTGGTCACGGTTATGCCGAGCCTGTGCGCGGCTTCGAGGTCGACGGCGTTAGTGCCGGTGCTGAGCAGCCCGACGTATTTAACGCCCTTCATCCCCCGCAGTATCTCCGCGTCGAGCAGGGTTTTGTTTATGATAAGCGCGTCCGCGCCCTCGCTGCGCGGGAGTATCTCCTCGCGCCTGCTGTAGTCGTAGACGTCGTATTCGCCGTATTTGCCGAGCCATTCCCAGGAAAGATCGCCCGGGTTGGCGGAGTATCCGTCGAGCACCGTTATTTTCATCATTTCGCTCCTTCCGCGCGCGCCTGCGAAAGCATTTCCGCGGCGCTCTCTCTCGTGACGTCGGTTATCCTGCTGCCGCCGATGATGCGGGCGAGCTCCTCCACCCTGCCGGCCTCGTCGAGCTCGCCGACGGAGGTGAAGGTCCCGCCGCCGACGACGTTTTTCTCTATAAGCAGATGGCGGTCGGCGTAGGCGGCTATCTGCGCAAGGTGCGTGACCGCAAAGACCTGACGGTCGCGGCTGACCTCCTTCATCTTCAGGGCGATCTTGTCCGCCGCCCTGCCGCTGATGCCGGTGTCGATCTCGTCGAAGATTATCGTGGCGACGTCGTCCTTCTCGGCAAGCGCGGTTTTGATGGCGAGCATAATGCGCGAAAGCTCGCCGCCCGAAGCGATGCGGATTATCGGCTTCGGCGGTTCGCCGGGGTTGACGCTGATGAGGAACTCGCAGGTCTCGGCTCCGCCGGAGAAGAAGTCGCATTCCGTCAGCTTCGCGCTGAAGACGACGTTCGGCATATCGAGGAATTTGAGCTGCTCCAGCACCTCGCGCTCGAACCTCGCGGCGGCGGCGCGGCGCTTTGCCGAAAGCGCGGCGGCGCGTTCTTTCAGCTCCGCGAGGACGGCTTCGCGCTCCGCTTCGAGCTTACGCAGCGCACCTTCATAGTCGCTGATGAGCCCGAGCTCCTCGCTTATCTTTTCGTAATATTCCAGCACGGCGGCTTCGCTTCCGCCGTATTTGTGCTTCAATTTATAGATGACGTCAAGGCGCTCCTCGACCTCGTCGACGCTCTCTTCGACGTCCATCGAATCGAGGAAAGAGGAAACTCTGTCGGCGGCGTCGCGCAGCGAGAAATAGACCTCCTCGAGCTTTGCCGCCGTCTCCGCGAGCTCGGAGGAAACGGAGGATACGCCTTCGAGAAGCCGGCGCGAAAGGTATACCGCGTCGACCGCGTTGCCCTCCTCGCTGCCGCTGAGCTTTTCACGCGCCTCCGAAAGCGCGGAGACGACGCGCTGGCGGTTGAGTATAAGCGCCTTGCGGGCGTTCAGCTCGTCCTCCTCGCCGACGCGGACGTTCGCCGCGGCGATCTCGTCACACTGGAAGGAAAGCAGCTCAAGCCGCTTTTCCCTGTCGGCGGACCTGCGGCGCAGGTCGTCTATCTTTTCGCAAAGCGCCGTGTATCCGGCGTACTTTTCGCCGTAAAGCGCGAGCTCCGGAGCGCAGTCGCCGATGGCGTCGATGTAGTCCATATGCCGCTCCGGGAGCATAAGCAGACGGCTGTCGTGCTGGCCGTGGATGTCCACGAGCGCGGCGGCGCAGCCGCGAAGCGTCGCGGCGGCGACCGGCCTGTCGTTTATGCGGCAGTAGCTTTTGCCGTCCGCCGTTATGTCGCGGCGGAAGAGCACGACGCCGTCGTCCGCGTCTATCCCCGCTTCCGCGAGGAAGCGCAGCGTCGCTTCGTCAACGTCGGTGAAGACGGCGGAGACGGACGCCTTCGCCTCGCCGGAGCGGATAATATCGCGCGTCGCCCTGCCGCCGAGTATCAGGTTGATGGAATCGACGAGGATGGATTTGCCCGCGCCGGTCTCGCCGGTCAGCACGTTGAAACCGGCGGAGAAATCGACGTCGGCGGAGCGTATGACGGCTATGTTTTCAATGTGAAGCGAGGAAAGCATACGCCCCCTCCTTTCCCCGTGTCAGGAAATAATGGATTCCAGCTCGGCGCGCAGCAGCTCCGCGTATTCGGAGGTGCGCACCACGACGAAGATCGTGTCGTCGCCCGCAATGGTGCCGACGATGTCGGGATTCTTCATCGCGTCGATAAGCGAGCAGAGCGCGTTTGCCATACCGGGATAGCTCTTGATGACGACGATGTTCTGCGCGACGTCCGCCTTTATCATAGCCTCGGCGAAGAGCTTGGAGAACTTCTCCGGGTAGCCGAGCGCCTCGTCCCTGCCGGAAACGCCGTAGGCGTATTTGCCGGACGGAGTGCGTACCTTGACGAGGTTCAGGTCGTTGATGTCGCGCGAGACCGTCGCCTGCGTGACGTTGTAGCCCTCGTCGAGGAGCGCCTTGCGCAGCTCCTGCTGGGTGCTTACCGCGCGGCTTTCGATTATCTCGAGTATCTTGACGTGTCTGGTTGGCTTCATGGCATACATCTCCTTCGATATACGGTCAGACCGTACCGAATAATTTCGTTTTTATCTTTTCGTAGAAGGACGCTTCGTCCGGTGTCAGCAGCTCGAGGAACCTCTCGGAGCGGCGGACGACCGCCATTTCGCCCTCGCGGAGCGAAACGGGAGCCGCGCCGTCCACGGTGAGCACCGCTTCGCGCTCGTCGAGCCCGACGACCTTCGCGGAGACCTCCGCGGAGTCCGGCAGCACGACGGAACGCGCCGTCAGCGTATACGGGCATATCGGAGTGACGACGACAGAGGAGACCTCCGGCGCGACTATCGGGCCGCCGGCGGACATCGAATACGCCGTCGAGCCGGTGGGGGTCGCGATTATGACTCCGTCGCCGCGCACGGTGTAGATCCCGCGCCCGTCGACCGCGACCTCGATATCGATGATGCGCGATATGCCGCCGCGTGAAACGACCGCCTCGTTGAGCGCGCAGCCGGAGCTTATCACGCTTCCGTCCGCGCCGACGACCTTGACCTCAAGCAGGCCGCGCCTTTCTCTGTACGCGGTCCGCAGCAGCTCCGCGGCGCTCAGCGGCGCGGGCGCGTCCTGCGCCGTCAGGAAGCCCACCCTGCCGGTGTTCAGCGCAAGCACGGGGATCCCGCGCAGCGCCGCCTCCTTGCCGACGTGCAGCACCGTCCCGTCGCCCCCGACGACCACGCAAAGGTCGGCGGCGGCTTCGCCGATCCCGCCTTCGCTCACGGAGGCTTCGTCGCCCGCCGCGGCGAAAAGCTCGCGCGCGCGGTACGCCGCCGGACGGCTGCGCTCGCTGTTGTTGGAAACTATAAGCACTCTCATATTCTCACCTGCCAAGCGTCTCTTTCAGAAGCGCCGCCATGCCTTCGCGGTCGAGCCCGAGCCCGGCGAGCGCCTCCTTCACGGTCGAATGCGGAACGAATTCATCCTCAACGGCGCGGACGGTGAACTCTCCGCGCCAGCCTTCGGAGTTAAGCTTCGCGAGGGTCTGGCCAGCTATGCCGCCGGTCTTTACGCCCTCTTCGAAGAAAACGATTCTGTCATATTTCATCGCCTCGGCGGGGAGCTCGAGCGGCTTTATCCTGTTGAGCTTGAGCACCGAGACGGGCAGTTTTTCCGCGTCTATCGCCGCGCGGAGCTCCGCGTAGAGCCTGCCGTAGGTCACCGCGAGCACGCTCCCGCGCTCCTCGTATCCATAAGCGCCGCCGCGATAGGAATACCCCTCCGGCCTCGCGCCCTCGCCTCCGCGCGGATAGCGGACTGCGGACGGCGTATCGAGCGCGAGCGCCTCGCCGTGCATAATGCCGAGCTCGTCGCGGAACGCCGGCGCAAAGACGGTCATACCGGGTATTTCGGTCAGGTAGGCGGCGTCGAAAAGCCCCTGATGCGTTTCGCCGTCCTCGCCGACCACGCCGGCCCTGTCGACGGCGAACACCACCGGAAGCTTCTGGAACGCGGCCTCTATAAGAAGCTGGTCGTAAGCCCTCTGCAGGAACGCCGAATACACGGCGAACACCGGCTTCATCCCCTGCGCGGCGAGACCGCAGCAGAAGGAAACTCCGTGCTCCTCCGCGATGCCGACGTCGAAGAACCTGGCCGGGAACTTCTCCTTGAAGAGCTTGAGCCCCGTGCCGGCGGTCATCGCGGCGGTGACGGCGCATATGCGCTCGTCCTTTTCCGCGAGGGCGGTCAGCGCTTCGCCGAAGGCGGATGAAAACGACCCGCCCGAGCCGCCGTTGACCTTGCCGGTATCGACGTCGAAGCCGGAAACGCCGTGGAAGCTCTCCGGCGCCGAGGCGGCGGGCTCGTAGCCCTTGCCCTTGACGGTCGCGACGTGGACGAGCACCGGCTTGTTCATACGCTGAGCGCGTTTGAGCACCGCGACGGTTTCCTCGATATTGTGCCCGTTGATGGGCCCGAGGTATTCGACGCCGAGGCTCTCGAACATCGTCGTCGGAAGCAGCATCGCCTTCAAAAGGCGCTTTATCCGGTTGAGGAACGCTATGAACGGCTTGCCGAAAACGCCCATAGCCCTGAAGAAACGCTCGACCCTCTTTTTCGTGTTGTAATACGACATCCGCGTGCGCGTGCGCAGCAGGTACCGCGCGAAGGCGCCGTGGTTTTTGGCTATCGAGCGCCCGTTATCGTTGAGGATGATGACGAGGTTCTTTTTGGAATTGCCGATGCTGTTGAGCGCCTCGAAGACCATTCCGTTGCTAAACGACGCGTCGCCGATGACGACGACGGACTTCGCGTCGCTGCCCTTGAGCGCGTCGGCGGACGCCATACCGAAGGCGGCGGAAACCCCGCTGCCGCTGTGCCCGGTCGCGTATGCGTCGAAGGCGCTCTCGCGCGGCTTCGGAAAGCCGGAAAGCCCGTCCTTCCTGCGCAGCGTGCCGAAGCTTTCGGCTCTGCCGGTCAGGAGCTTATAGGCGTAGCTCTGATGCCCGACGTCCCAGATGATATGGTCCTTCGTCAGGTCGAACACCTTCAGCATGGCGACCGTCAGCTCGACGCAGCCGAGGCTTGACGCCAGATGCCCGCCGTTTTTCGAGACGGTCTCGATTATCCCGCCGCGCACCGCCTCCGCGAGCTCCGTCAGCTCCTTAGGATTCATATCGCGGACGGCGTACGGCATATTCAGTTTTGCGATCTGCGCAATATCCATAGTATCCCTATCTTTTTCTGTGAAGCAGTTCTTCGGTAAAGGTCAAGAGAAAACCGTTGCCGCCGAAGCCGGCTATCGCCGCCACGGCCTTTTCGGTATACTTTGCCGCGAGCGCTTCGGCTCCGTCTCCGCCGGTCAGGGCGATGAGGCTGTTTTCCTCCGCGCCGGCGTCGAGAAGGTCGTCGCGTATCTGGAACGCCAGCCCCAGATTCAGCCCGAAGGCGCGGAGCCTGCCGAGCGTTTCGGCGTCGGCGCCCGCCGCGATACCTCCGCACACGGCGGCGGCGATAAGAAGCGCGCCTGTCTTGCGGGAGTAGATTTTGATTATATCGTCAACCGAAATATCGGCGGTTGAGTTGACGAATTCATCCGCCTGCCCGAGCGCCATATCGTAGGCGCAGTCGGAGATAACGCGCACCGCTTCCGCGCTGCCGCCCTCCGCGGCGACGGAAAACGCCTTCGTCAGCAGCGCGTCCCCGGCGAGCAGCGCGAGCGCCTCGCCGAAGGCGACGTGGCAGGACGGCTTTCCCCTGCGGAGGTCGTCGTCGTCCATA
>JAFTEJ010000118.1 GCA_017453725.1 Clostridia bacterium
GGATACCGTCCGCCGTCAGAGCTTTAGCGATCGCGCCGGGAGTCTTGCCTTCCATAAACATCCGGTAGATGCGGCGGACAAAGGGTAAATCGAGAAACACGAACGTGCGGAACCTGAGGATCATTGCAGAGAACAACGCAGGCAAAGACGACTGCATCGAATTATATCTGAAATGCGGCGTGAATATTGAGCAGGAGTATGTAAAGTAAGATTGCAAAAAAATGCATAGATTGCTATAAGAGAACGCCGCCCGGTAATGAAAAAATATTCAAACATAATGCGGAAACTATTGTATTTCTTTGGAGCATATGGTATAATATTGAAGGTTATACTGGCATACATATTCCATGAAAATTTTATTATTTGGAAGGAGAAAAAATCATGGCAAAAACTTTAAAGCGACCTATCAGCATGCTGCTCGCCCTGCTGATGGTCGCGGGACTGTTTACAGTCTATCCGATCAAGGCGAGCGCGGCGGACGAGATGGAATCTCTCAGCTTTGCAAACCGCGGTTCGGCCATCGACGCCTCGTATTTCAGCGGATCGCACTTTTCCGTCACACTGCACGGGGAAGGCTTTTACGCGGATTCAGAATACTTGGACATGGACGGTGACTACACCGACTGCAAAATGACGATCGCAGGTTTGTTCGGCGAAACGATCACAAAGCTTGTGCTCCACGTCGACGGGGGCTATGACAACAACCCCATCGTTGAAGTGGACGGAAACAGGATCAACCACACGGGCGGCGGCGATACGTACACCTTCGAAGGCATCAACGCGTCTGAGCTCGTCGTGCATCCGAACTATAACTATGAAGATGAAGGCTTGGAATGGTGGTGCTGTGATATCTACAGCGCCGACATCTACTACACCGGCGGCTTGAATCTCGTCGACGTCGTTGTGGACAAGATCAACGCCATCGGCACGGTAGAATATACCGCCGCCTCCAAGGCGAAGATCGACGAAGCAAGAAGCATTTACGACAACCTCACCGAGGATCAAAAGGCTCAAGTTACCAATTATACTACTCTGACCGACGCGGAAGCCGCTTACAAGGCTCTCGACGATCAGGCGAAGGCTGACCGGGTCATTTCCGTCATCAACAATCTCGGCGTGGTCGAGTACACTTTCAAGTACAAGGTCACGCTCAACAACACAAGAAACGCATATAACGCTCTTACGGACGATCAGAAGGCGCTCGTCACCAACGTCGACGCCCTCACGCTTGCTGAAACAGATTATGCACAGCACAGCACGACCGTTTCCGCGGGCGCGATCAGCAGCAATCTGTACTGGGGCATGGACGCCGACGGCGTTATGACCTTCGAGGGCAGCGGTGATATCCCCATGTCCGCGTTCAAGAATAACGGAAACATCCGCAAGCTCATCGTCACCCCCGGCGTATCAAGGATAAATTCGCAGGCGTTCGTAAACTGCGCCAATCTTGCCGAGGTCGAGATCCAGAGAGTCAACGTCACTCTTGTCAACTACGTATTCATGAACTGCTATAACCTGAAAAAACTGACTGTTGCCGAAGGCTCCACGAGGCTCGACGGCGGTTATACGTATGCGGGCGCTTTCGAGAGCTGCGGTCTCGTTGACGTCGATCTCCCCTCTTCTATGCAATATCTGTCGGAAGAAATGTTCAGAGGCTGCGGCAGTCTTGAGACGCTCGTGCTGCCCGCGAACATCTCTCAGATCGGTACGGCTAAAGCGCTTCTGGGGACGGGCAAGCTCTCCACCCTCGTTCTCGCAGGCGACGCCCCGGTCAATTATAATTCGGCTAAATTCCCGGAGCTCGGCAGCGTGACGAACGTTTACGTTCCCGCCGGAAGTACGTATAAAACTGCTGAAACGAAGAAATACCAGCTCCTCGTAAAGGAAGAATACAAAAACGATTACGACGCAGACGACTTTGCCGGAGCAAGCGAAGTTTTTGATGAGTCTGTATATGTGTACGAAAACGACCCGGATTATGCATTCGGAGAGGTAGTAGAGTGGGGTTTTGATGCTGAAAAATACGAGTATGCGGAAGTAACCATTCCGTCCGTTGACGCAGCGCTGACCGACGGCAGCAATATCTCCGCTCTCTTCGGCGCGGCTACCATCTATACTTATGAGATCCCCGCGGAAGCGACCGCACTTATCAACGCTATCGGCACGGTCGACGCAAGCGCTGAATGCAAGGCGAAGATCGACGCGGCAAGAAGTGCTTACGACGCTCTTACCGATATTCAGAAATTAGCAATCAAAAACACCTACAAGACCCTCGTTGCCGCTGAAGCAGCCGCAAATCAGGCAGCCGCCGACGCTGTGATCGCTCTGATCGACGCCATCGGCACAGTGGAATACACCGCCGAGAGCGAGGCGAAGATCGACGCCGCAAGAGCCGCTTACGACGCTCTCACCGACGATCAGAAGGCGCTTGTTACCAACACGCAGACCCTGACCGCTGCGGAGGCTGACTATGAGACGCTGAAAGCCGCCGCTCCCACCTACACCGTAACGTGGAACAACTGGGACGGCACGCCCCTTGAAACCGACGTCGGCGTTGCCGCGGGCGCGACCCCGACCTACGACGGCGAGACCCCGACAAGAGACGCCGACGATCAGTACACCTACACCTTCGCAGGCTGGACTCCAGAAGTCAGCGCCGCCACCGGCGACGTGATCTACACCGCTGTGTTCACCTCCGAGCCGAAGCTCACCCGTCTCGAGATTGCTCAGGCAAATCCGGACGCCGCGCAGCAGAGCGTGACCGTCGACGGCGGCAAGCTCGGCGTGAATCTGTACTTCGACATCCCGGACGGCGATATCACCGACGGCTACACCGTCGAGGTCGCGGGCGTGACCTATGACCTTGCGGACCTCGAGCAGACCGCGTACGGCTACAAGCTCACTCTCCCGAAGGTCGCCGCGAAGGAAATGGGCGACGATATCGCTTACTCCTTCAAGCTCGAGGGCGAAGTCGTCAGGGAGGGCGTCACCTCGGCGGCCGCATACGCGGTGTCGCTCGCTCAGTACGATCCGAACTACACTTCCGTCGCCGAAGCGATGCTCGTCTACGGCGCGGCGGCGCAGATCTACTTCGGCTACAAGACCGATGATCTTGTCACCGACGCGAAGGCGACCGATCCGGTCCCGGTTGAGGGCAACCTCTTTGACAAAACTGCTATCCAGGCGCAGATGAACGGCGACGCGTCGATCCCGGTGGTCTACCAGGCGATGAACGCCACGTTCCTCGACGATATCACCATGAACCTCGCGTTCAAGGTCAAGGCGGGCTTCACCGACGAGCAGGCGCTGGCATGGGTCGATGAAAACGTCACCTTCGGCTCGGGCTCTACCTCCGAGATCAGAGGAAGCTACGTCGTCATCAGCCTCGCGGGCATCGCTCTCGACGAAGTCCTCACCGCGAACGACCTCACGATCGCCGGCGTTTCTTACGGCGTCAGCGTTCTCAACTACCTCGCGGGTATCGAAAACAGCAGTACGAACGCCGATATGATCGCGCTTGCAAGAGCGACCTACGCATACGCGCTTGCTTTCTCGGCTCTCGCTTGACCGAACACTTACAAAGGAGATTATACAATGAACAAATATAATGAACTCGAAATGGAAGTCGTGATCTTTGAAAGCGAGGACGTTATCAGCGCTTCCGGTCCCGATCTGAAGCCGAACGAGGGGGAATGGCACTGATACCGCGTCGTGAGCGCTGATCCGACTTCGGCGCAGGCGAAAAACTGAAAAAACTTACGGCAACCCGGGGCGGACATATAGTTCGCCCCGGTTTTCGCTTGATCGGATAAGAACGCCTGACACACAAAAAAGGAAAATTGCGTAAGGAGACAGGTATCTCGCACACGAATACCCATTTTGCACACGATTACCTATCTCGCACACGATTACACCCATCTCGCACACGATTACTGTTTGCGAAAACGCCTCAAAACAAAAAAAGCCCGACCGGGCAGAACGATCTGTCAAATCGGGCGGCAGATATAATCGTGTGCAAGAAGCCGAGAACTGCTTGTTTCAAGGGGTGTTCACTTGCGCCGAGGTGCAGTTGGTATCATAATCACCGTTTCTTGCCAATAGCAAAAGCACCGAGAGCATTGAGTTCTCGGTGCTTTTGCTTTTTGTTGTTGTGTTCGGGGGTTGTGCAAAAATTGACCACTTTCTTGACCACTTTTATATTTTTGACAATCTGTCGGCGATATTTTCGATATCATCGGTATCGACGGAGTAGTAAAACCGCTTTGTAACCTCGACC
>JAFTEJ010000119.1 GCA_017453725.1 Clostridia bacterium
GCATGGGAGCACGCCGCCGCTGACTATCGGAAGCCCGATCTCGTCGCTGACGGTGCGGCTCTTCGCGCCGGCTCCGGCGGTGAGCGAAAGTATCTGCCCGCCGACCGACGGCGCGAGCGCGGTCGTATACATATTCAGAATGAAGAAGGCGGGATCGTCCGAAAGCAGCTTCGCGCACTCGGCGCAGAAGGTGAAAAGGTCGTCCTCGAGCTTCCACACCTGCGAGCCGCTTCCCCTGCCGTAGGACGGAGGATCGCAGATTATCGCGTCGTAAGTCTTGCCGCGCCGCTGTTCGCGGCGGACGAAGGCGAGGCAGTCGTCGGCTATCCAGCGCACCGGCGCTTCCGCGAGGCCGGAGAGCGCGGCGTTCTCCTTCGCCATCGCGATCATGCCCTTCGACGCGTCGACGTGGGTCACCTGCGCGCCGGCGGCGAGGCACGCGACCGTCGCTCCGCCGGTGTAGGCGAAAAGGTTGAGCACCCTCGCGCCGGGGCGTTTTTTCAGCTTCGCGGAGGCGTAGTCCCAGTTGACCGCCTGCTCCGGGAAGATCCCCATATGCTTGAAGCCCATCGGCTTGATGACGAAGTTATAGCCGCCATAGCTGATGCGCGACTGCGCGGGAAGCCCTCTGTCCTCCCAGCGGCCGCCGCCCGTTTCGGAGCGGTGGTAGCGGCCGGCGAACTCGCGCCAGCGGCGGTCCTTCTTATCGGTCGACCATATCACCTGCGGATCCGGGCGGATAACGCAGAAATCGCCCCAGCGCTCCAGGCGTTCGCCGTCGGAAGCGTCGAGCAGCTCGTAATCGCGCCAGGCGTTTGCCGTTCTCATAATCTGTCCTCACAAATCATACGTCGAATTTTATCTGCCCGTCCTCTTTGACGGGGATGCCGAGATATTCGTAAGCCGCCTTCGTCAGGCACCTGCCGCGCGGCGTGCGGTTGATGAAGCCGAGCTGCATCAGATAGGGCTCATAAACGTCCTCGATGCTCGCTACCTCCTCGCCGACGGTCGCGGCGAGCGTTTCAACGCCGACGGGCCCGCCGCCGAAGCTGTTCGCGATCGCGCCGAGGATTCGGCGGTCGACGGTGTCCAGCCCGAGGGAGTCGATCTCCATCAGCGCCAGCGCCTTTGCGGTCGCCTCCGCTGTGATAACGCCGTCCGCCATGACCTCCGCGTAGTCGCGGACGCGCTTGAGCAGGCGGTTGGCGACGCGGGGCGTGCCGCGGCTGCATTTCGCGATCTGCATCGCGCCGTCCGGGGCGCAGTTGACGCCGAGGATGCCCGCGCTGCGGGTAACGATGTCCGCGAGCTCCTGCAGGGAGTACATTTCAAGTCTGAAAAGCACGCCGAAACGGTCGCGCAGCGGGTTTGAGATCGAGCCCGGCTTTGTCGTCGCGCCTATCAGTGTGAAACGCCTCAGATCGAGCCTTATCGAACGCGCCGAGGGCCCCTTGCCGATGATGATGTCGATGGCGAAGTCCTCCATCGCGGGGTAAAGCACCTCCTCGACGGCGGTCGAAAGCCTGTGTATCTCGTCGATGAAGAGCACGTCCCCTTCGCCGAGGTTGGTCAGCAGCGCCGCGAGATCGGCGGGCTTCTCTATCGCCGGGCCGCTCGTGACGCGGATGTTCGTGTTCATCTCGTTGGCTATGACCCCCGCGAGGGTGGTCTTGCCGAGTCCGGGAGGCCCGTAAAGCAGGCAGTGGTCGATAGGCTCGCCGCGCTTCTTCGCCGCTTCGATGAAGATGCGGAGGTTCTCCTTGACCTTGTCCTGCCCGACGTATTCGTCCAGCGTGCGCGGACGGAGGGTGTTTTCAATATCGCGGTCGTATATATTCTCTTCGGGCGCGACAAAGCGGCCCTCGTCG
Source organism: Clostridia bacterium (assembly GCA_017453725.1). Taxonomy (GTDB): domain Bacteria; phylum Bacillota; class Clostridia; order Oscillospirales; family RGIG8002; genus RGIG8002. The sequence continues at coordinate 1,869 of JAFTEJ010000119.1, forward strand.
AAATCTTCGTAATCCATCTGCATATAAAAGTCTCCTTTCGGGCGTTCAGCGCTTGCCGAGCGCCGCTGCTATGAGCTGCTGGACGGTCATATCGCCGTCCAGCGGAGCGACCGCCGCCGCGGCTTCGCGCGGCTTCATGCCGAGCGATTCGAGCGCCTGCGCCGCCTCCGCCTTGTTGCCGCGCACCTGCGGAACGCTCCCGGTCAGCTCGGAGACGTCGCCGAGCTTGCCCTTCAGCTCGAGCACGATACGCTGCGCGAGCTTCGGCCCGACTCCGCTGGCGAGCGTCAGCAGCTTGTAATCCCCGGCCGAAACCGCCGAAGCGAAGCGGTCGGGCGTAAGCTCCGAAAGTATCGCCAGCGCTGCCTTCGGACCGACGCCGCTGACGGCGATCATGCTGCGGAAGCAGTCGAGCTCCTCCTGCGTCAGGAAGCCGTAAAGCTCGGCGGCGTCCTCGCGGACGACGTAATGCGTCAGCAGTTTGACCGTTTCGCCGACGTCGGGCAGATCGCGGTAGGTGTTATTCGAAACTCCGGCGCGGTAGCCCACGCCGCCGCAGTCAACGACCGCCCAGCCGGGGCCGGCGCAGTCGAGTATTCCTCTGAGATGATGATACATGGCGTTTCTCCGTTATCCTGATTATGCGTTCCTGAATTATTGATTTATTTGAATCCCGAATTCTTGATTCCGGATTATCTTACGTTTCTTCTGGCGGCTCCGCGGTTCATATCGAAGACATTCAGCGAGCCGGAACAGTGCGCGTGGCAGACGGCGACGGCGAGCGCGTCGGCGGCGTCGTCCGGGCGCGGGATCTGCTTCAAGTTGAGCAGCATGCGGGTCATTTCCATGACCTGCTTTTTCTCCGCCTTGCCGTAGCCGACTATCGCCTGCTTGACCTCGGCGGGGTTGTATTCGTAAACGCCGACGCCCGTCTTCTGCGCCGCAAGCAGCAGTACGCCCCTCGCCTCCGCGACGGGAATGCCGGTGGTGATGTTTTTGCTGAAATAGAGCTCCTCCATCGAGATCGCGTCCGGGCGGTATTTCGCGAAAAGCGCGGAGGCGTCCGCGAAGACGCGCTCCAGCCGCTCCGGCACGGGAGTGTGCGCCGGCGTGGTCAGCACGCCGTAGTCGAGCGTGCGGAAGCGCCCGCCCGCGTAGTCTATTACCCCGAAGCCTATCGTCGCGAGCCCCGGATCGATGCCGATGATGATCAATATCTTCTCCCCCGTACAAGCGCCGCGGCCGTGACCGCAAGCAGTATCACGATGCCGGCGAGCATCCATATCCAGACCCTGAGCCCCAGAAAATCGTTCATAAGGAAAGACGGCGCCTCGAACCGCGGATTGTTGCCGCTGTCGATATACTCGCCTATCGCGGCGGCCTCCGTCCATTCGGACCTCATCTCCCTGCCCTCGACGGCGTAGGCGAAGCGCACGCGGACGTTGCTTTTCTTCACCGACGCGGCGGAGGCGAACTCCGGCTCCGCGGGCAGTCTGAAACGCGCTTTGTCCGGCGCCGACTCTACGGCCGGGGCGTCCAGCCAGTCGCCCTCGTTGAGGCTCACCTGCGCGAGAAGGCGCACGCCGTCGCCGCCGTTTTCGCGCAGGAAGCGGTCGACGAGCGACACCTGCACCGGCGGCTTCGCGGTCACGGAAAGCTCCGCGCCTTCCGCGCCGTCGACCGGCTCGGCGGAAACGACCGCCGGCAGGCGGAGCGTCTGCGGCAAGGTTTCTTCCGTCACCTTTGTCGAAGCCGTCGCGGGCGCCGACCACGGCGACGTCACGCTCTTCGTCTGAAGGTCGCTTTTATCTATCCACTCGAGCTCGACCCGCACGCGGAAGCGGAATTCGTGCTCCTCGTTCAGCAGCGAGCTGTTCTGCGGGAGCTCGGGGTCGTAGTAGTAAACGCCGTCCGGGAGCTGCGAGCGCTCCTGCTCGCGCATAAGATTCAGCACGGAGACGCTGTTTTTGCGCGTCAGCGTCAGCTTTTTGCGCGTGCGCTGCACCTCGTTGCCCTCCTCGTCGGCGACGGTAAAGTAGAAGCTCGTCCAGTCGCCGCCGTCGACGGAGAACTGCACGTAAAGCCTGCCCTCCATCGTCAGCGCGTCATAACGCGCCGGGTCGGTGGACATGATCTCGATGATATCGTCCGCGAGGGTGAAGTAGATGAGCGTGCGGTATTGATACTCCTCGGCGAGCAGGTTTTCGGCGGCGACGCCGGTCGGTACGTTCAGCTTCTCCGGCATCGCAAGCGCGGATACCGGCGCGGCGAGCGCGAACGCAAGCAGCGCCGCGAGCAGCAGTGCGACTGTTTTTTTCACGCGCTTCACGCCCCTTTCCGACGGCTTTCCACGGCGCGGAGTGCGCCGGATAATAATACTACTCCATATTTACCCTACTATACAGAATATATTATAATCGCAAAACGCCGATTTTGCAAGTGAAATTAACAATTTGACGCTTTGACTTGTATTCTTCGCCGGTTTATGCTAATATTATCCGTGAAGGGAGTGAAACCCCGTGAGAAACAACGATACGCTTTACATCGTCGTGCCATGCTACAACGAGGAGGAGGCTCTGCCGGAGACCTCGCGCGTCCTGCTCGGGCGGGTCGCGGAGCTGGCAGACGCCGGGCGCGTTTCGCGCGAAAGCCGCGTCCTCTTCGTCGACGACGGCTCGACCGACGGGACCTGGAAATACATATCCGGGCTCAAGGCGGTCAGCCCCTACGCAGCGGGGCTCAAGCTCTCGCGCAACCGCGGGCACCAGAACGCCCTCCTCGCCGGACTGCTCTCCGCGAAGGACGACGCTGATATGGCTATATCCATCGACGCCGACCTGCAGGACGACGTCTCCGCTATCGACCGCTTCCTCGATAAGTATTACGAAGGCTGCGACGTCGTTTACGGCGTGCGCAGCGACCGCAGGAGCGACTCCGCCTTCAAGCGCGGCGCGGCGCGGCTGTATTACAGGATCCTTCAGCGGATGGGCGTCGAGATAGTGCCCGAACACGCCGACTGCCGTCTGATGAGCCGCCGCGCGCTGGACGCACTCGCGGAGTTCAAAGAGGTCAACCTCTTCCTGCGCGGGCTCGTGCCGATGGTCGGATTCCCCTCCGCGACGGTGGAGTACGCCAGGCGCGAACGCACGGCGGGCAGCTCGAAGTATTCCGTCAAAAAGATGCTCGGGCTCGCCTGGCAGGGGATAACCTCGATGTCGGTGCGCCCGATACGGCTGATTCTCGCGCTCGGAGTGACTCTGCTCGTCCTCGGGCTCGCCGCGGTCGTCGCCTTTTCGATAGTGACCGCCTGCGGCAACCCCGAATGGAAATGGACGATACTCCTCGCCGCCATCGCCGCCGCCTGCGGGCTTAACCTCGCCGCCGTCGGCGTCGTCGGCGAATACGTCGGCAAAATCTACCTTGAAGCCAAGGCGAGACCGCGGTTTATGGTGGAGGATTATTTTAAGTAAAGACCTCGCCAGTCTGCCATTCCAACGAGCCGCGGGGCGCCGACGATGCTCTCCTCCTTTTGCAGCGCGGCCGGGCATATGACGGACTATGCAGCTTTTTAAATATAAAAACCTCAGCCGCATCCGATGGATGCGGCTGAGATGTCGTTTGGTTATTTTCGGGTCGTCTGCGATTACTCGGAAACAACGGTGACCCTTCCGGGAGCGTTCGTCAGAACGTTGTTGTCGCCGTTAAGCGTCACAATACCGTCCTTGAGCTGAACGGCAATGCCGTAAGCGGAATCTGACAACTCGAAGTTGAATCCGCAGCCCTCGTATCCGGTGTCAACGCCGACGCTGATGGAACCGCCGCTGACGGTTATATCGGCGTTGCCGGCAATAACGAACGCCGAGGCGTTCTGACCGGTAACGTTGATCGCACCGCCGGTCATATTGACGACGTTTCCGGTCGAGCCGGAATTGCCGGTCTGAACGCAATGTGCAAACGTTCCGCCGCCGGTGACGTTGATCGTGCCGCCGTTGATATTGAGAACGGCCTGCTTTCCGGGAACGGTGTTCCAGACCAGAATACCGACAGCGTCAATACCAGAATAGCCGCCGGTGACGCTTACGTTGATCGTGCCGCCGTTCATATTAACGGTCGAGCCGGAATACGCCTCAACGCCGGCGGACCTTCTGTTACTTGCGCCGGTAATGTTGATGACCGCGCCGTCTTCAATATTGATCACCGCTTCGCCCGCTTCGGCAACAGCGCGAATGGGGACAAACCGCGTCGCGTCAACATTGATCGTTACGTCCTTGATGTTAAGCGTCGCTGTCTCGCCTTCGACGTCGCTCGACACGTTGACGCTGAAAATATTATTCTTTGTGCTGTTGAATGTATACGAACCGGTATCTTTGGAATTCGTCAGCGTCAGAGTCGCGCCGGCGGAAACATTGATGCCGTTGGAGTTCGTATTGTTCATCGTAAGATTATGCCCGGCCAGGTCGAGCTTCACGATTTTTCCGTTGGTGATTTCGAGGGGCTCATTCGCATAGGTGAAATCATCGCCCATCGCGATGTTGACGCGATTCTCAGACGGAGAGCTGTTGACGTGAGCGATAACGCCCGCGAGCTGCGCGGAAGAGTATACGACGTAGTCGCCGTACTCCGACTCTGCATCATAGAGATTATCGAAGCTGTCCTCTTCAGCGGTCGCCTGTCCGGCAACGACGCAGACGTCGAAGACGAATTGCTTACCCTGATACTCGTTGCCCGCTTCTTCCTTCATATGAAGGGCGAGGACGAAGTAATCGGTCTCGTTCTCAACACCGGCGGTGATCTCGTCGAGGATACCGTTATCGGCGACCTTATAGTCGCCCTCGGGCACACTGCCGGTCTGAACGCCCTGGATAGCCTTGACGGCGCTCCAAGTGCTGACGTTGCCGAGCTGAGCCTGAGCGGTTTCGTAATCGAGCCCGTCGATTATCGCGTAGTCGAACGCTTCGGTAAGCTTCGCAGTCGCGTCGGGGCTTACCGATCTGAGCCAGATATTATACTTGAGCGCGAGACTGCCGAGATTTTTGACACCGAGGTAAACTATCTGAGTCTTGCCGGGCTCCCAAAGAGTCTCGGAGCTGTCCTGTGCGACGTCCGCTTCTTTGAAAATGTCGCCCGCGCCGCCGGCGATGGAAACGTAACCCGCGTCGCCCTTGTACATCAACAGGTCGACCTTCAGACTACCGGAAACTATACGGTTGCCGGCGCTGGTCACGCTGTCCGTAAACCACGCGAAGGTGGAACCGACGAGCATGGTGAAGCACATCGTAAGTATAAGCACAGAGCTGATAAGAGCGCGCTTCACCGACTTTTTCTGAGTCATAGTTTTACCTCCTTTCCTCAAATTGGGTACAGATACATTTTATATTTTAAATCAAGGTGTTTGAAATGTCAAGAGTTTTTTTTACTGAAACGCAAAAAAAATTTTAAACGCAAACCGCCGCCCTGAACACGGCGGCGCGTCTGCGTTTATGAGCGGACGAGCATTGCTCGTCCCTGCCGCGCGAGCGCGTTCGGTTGGATTTCCGCTGAAAACACAGACACCTGCAAAGCACAGCTTCAGCGGGCGATTGAAATCGCCCCTACGGTTTGCGCGGGCGGCGACGCTTATTGAAAAAGGCTTCGTTCTGCTACCGGATGTGTTTCACTTCCTACGATACGTTTCGCGGAGGCCGTAGGGGCGATCTTGATCGCCCGCAACGAGCGCAGCGAGTTAAAATTTCAAGCTGCGACCGCAGTAAGCGATCCGGTCATTAATCCTGCCGTAGGCAGTATATCATATCGGCTACGCCGATATATCATACGCAAGGCGTATATCATATTTGCGGCGCAGACGCAAATATATCATTGCGAGCGCATCAGCGTGATCTTGTGGAATTCCTCGGGCAAAGCCCTCGGAATGACAGAAGCGCCCCGCTCGGGATAAAGGGCGTTCGCCCTCATCAATATTTTAACCTATACCCAATTATAAAAGAATTGTAGCAAAAGAGCGCAGACGGTTCAGGCCGTTTGCGCTCTTTTTTCTTTATCCGGTCTTCCGCTCGGTTTTCGCGGAGCGAATCCCGCCTTATTCGGTGGCGAAGTTGGTAAAGTAGCCCTGAATCAGCACGACGGGAGTGCCTCTGTCGCCGCTGCCGCTGGTCAGGTCGCAAAGGCTGCCGAGCAGATCGGTCAGGCGGCGCGGGGTCGTGCCCTGCGACTGCATGTTGCCGACGAGGCTCTTATCCTTCTCGCGGATGCGGGAGCGCATCGCCTCGGCGAGCGCTTCGCCGGAGAGGGACGCGAACTCGTTATCCGCGAAATACTTCATCTTCAGCTCGTTGGGCGTGCCCTCCAGCCCCTCGGTGTAGGCGGGGGAAACGACGGGGTCCGCGAGCTCCCAGATGCCGCCGACGGGGTCCTTGAAGCCGCCGTCGCCGTAAACCATAACCTCGATGTGCTTGCCGGTCGCCTCATAGAGAGCGCGCGAAAGGCTTTCGACGAAGACGTCGGCGTCGCGCGGGAAGAGCTTTACCTTCTCCTCGGTCGCCTTGTTGCTGCCGAGCAGACCGTACTTCGGGTTGAAGCCGCTGCCGCCGACGGGGGCGGTCATCAGCTCGTCCATGGCGCAGACGTTCGCTCCGGCTTCCTTCAGGATGCGCTCGGTGCGGCGGCGTGTGTGGATGTCGCAGTTGATGACGTTCTTTGTATAGTTAAGGATAAAACGCGGGTCGTTGGAGAAAACGACCTCCACGTTCTCGCCCAGCGTGCGGTAGTATTCGATATAGTCGACTCCGGTGAACTTGTGCACCGTGTCGTTGCCGAACTTGGCGCGGAACTGCTCCAGGGTGAAGCTGTCCCTGTAGGGATCGACGCCGGCGGCGTCGACCTGATCCCAGGTCAGGAGCGCGTTGCCGACCTCGTCGGAGGGGTAGGAAAGCTGGACTACCAGCTTGGCCGCCGCGCGCGCGAAGGCGCGGAGCATTATCGCGAACCTGTTTCTGCTCAAGATCGGGAACACAAGCCCGATAACGCCGTCGCCGAGCTTGGCGCGGACGTCCGCGGCGATCTGGTCGCAGGTCGCGTAGTTGCCCTGCGTTCTAGCGACGACCGCCTCGGTCACGCCGACGACGTCGCCGTCGTGGAGGTCGAATCCCTCCTCGGCGGACGCCTTGATAATGCTCGACGTCACGCCGGCTATAAGATCGTCACCCTGCTGGAAAATGGGTGTGATTATTCCTCTTGAAGTTACTCCCGTGTATCTCATTGTTATCTTCCCTTCCGGCTTTCGCCGCAAATATTACTTCTCCCCGTCGCCGACTCCCTCTTCGGGCAGCTTGATGATGCGGACGCTCTGGATGCGGTGGTCCTCGATCTTCAGCACCTCGAAGCGCAGACCGTCGAACTCCACGACGGGCGTTTCGCCGTCGTCGGGCACACGGTCGAGCCGGTCGATGAGCATTCCGCCGACGGTGGAATACTCGCCCTCCGGCAGTTCGACGCCGATGCTGTCGGAAACCTCCTCCAGATCGGACGCGCCGTCTATGACGAAGATGCTCTCGTCGACCTTGACGATCTCCTCGTCCTCGTGGTCGTATTCGTCCTGAATGCTGCCGACGATGGCCTCCAGAAGGTCCTCCATCGTTACGATGCCGGCGGTGCCGCCGTATTCGTCGAGCACGACGGCTATGTGCTGACGGCGGTTCTGCAGCTCGCGCAGCACCTCAGCCGCGGTGTTCGTATCCGGCACGAAGTAGACCGGACGCAGTATCGTTCTGATGTTGAAGTTCTTCGGCGCGTTCTTCGTGACGAACTTGAGCAGGTCCTTGACGTAAAGCACGCCGATAATATCGTCTATCGTGTCCTCGTAAACGGGGATGCGCGAATAGCCTTCTTTTATCGCTATCCCGACCGCTTCGTCGATGCCGTCCTCAACGGAGATGGCTTCGATCTCGGTGCGGTGCGTCATTATCTCGCTGACGCGGATGTCGTTGAGCTCGAAGACGTTGTCGATCATCTCTTTTTCCGACTGCTCGACGACGCCGGCCTCCTCGCCCTCCTCGACCATGATGCGGATCTCCTCCTCGGTCACTTCCTCGGAGTTGAGGGTCGGGTCGACCCCGAAGAGCCGGAGCACGCCGTTCGTCGTCTTTGTCAGCAGCCAGACGAACGGGGCGAATATCTTCGAAATGCCGGTCACGAAGCCGGACACCGCCAGCGCGAGCTTCTCGGACTTCTGCATCGCTATACGCTTCGGCACCAGCTCACCGAAGACGAGCATCATAAACGACAGCAGCAGCGTCAGCACTATCAGCACCGCGACCTCGACCGCGCCTCTGGACGCGCTCGCCGGATCGCTGAAAAGGTTGCTGACCGGAGCGACGAAGCTTTTCGCCGCGCTCGCGCTCGCCATAAGTCCCGCGAAGGTGACTCCGACCTGAATGGTCGCGAGAAACTTCGCCGGATTGTCTATCAGCTTCATCAGCCGTTTCGCTTTTTTGCCGCCGTCCTCAGCCATTTTCCTGATCTTCCCCTCGCTGACCGAGATGACCGCTATCTCGCTCGCCGCGAAGAAGGCGTTGACGGCAATAAGCACTATCAGTAAAAGTATCCTGAGCAATATGCCCGTTAATTCTCCGTCCTCGGAGACCTGTGAAGCGGTATCAACCGCCGATGCGCCGGCCAAAACCGGCATTATACTTCCACCGTCCATATGGGTACCTGTTGTTTTCTCCTTTCAAATCAACACACGTCGGGCGCGGAAAACGCCCGCTGCCGGTCATCGGCTTCCCGCCGGCGACCGTTTCTCAACAAATTATCATATTACAATATATACGCGGTTTTGTCAAGTGAAAATTGAGAGCGCTCCGCCTTTTCGGAAAAGAGCGCGGTTTTTCTCCGTGTGCGGCGTCAGAACGAATCGAAGCAGAGCGTGCCGTTTTCCGCGCAGACGACGGCGTACCTGCCGTCCGCCGAAACGGCGCAGCCGGCGGCGAAGCCGGACAGCCCCTTCAGCTCGTATTTCGGGTTCAGCTCCGCGTCGCAGCAGTACGCCTTGCCGTCGTAGCCGACGCTGACGACGCTCCCGCGCACGTCCGCTTCGCAGACGGAGGCGCCGTGGAGGGCGCGCATCGCCGTTATTTCGGGCCGGTCGCCGAGCAGGTAGCGGCGGATCGCTCCGTCGCCGCCGGCGGTGTAAAGGGCGCCGCCGTAGACGTATATGCCGTTGATGGCGCTCAGGCAGCGAGCGGAGGTATAGTATCTTATATTAACGTGGATATCCCAGAGCATCAGTCTGCCGGAGGCGTCGCCGGAAGCAAGCTTGCCGTCGTCGATGAACCTCAGCGCGGTGACGGCGCATTCGTGGCCGTTGAAATAGGTGAACATCTTGCGCGAGCCGGTGTTGTATACGCGGATATATCCGTCGTTGAAGCCGATCGCGAAGCGGTCGCCGACCGAGTTGACCGCCGCGGAGCGCGGTATCGCTCCCGCGTTTATCGAGGCTATCGATTCGCCGCTGTCGGCGTTCCAGATGCGCAGGGTGCCGTCCCTCGAACCGGTCACGCAGACGCCGGAGACCGCGAGCGCTCCGCAGGTTATGCTGTCGGCGTGCCCGGAAAGCGTTTTGTACGCTCCGGTCACGCAGTCTACGATATATGCGTTCGCGCTGCCGCGGCACAGGACGAGCAGCAGCTCGCCGCCGCGGGCGGGCACCAGCGACGTGACGACGCCGTCGAAGCCGGAAACGCTCATATACCTCGCGCCGCCGGAGGTGTAAAACTCCACGCCGTTCGAGACGGCGACGGCGAAGCCGCCGCTGACGGCCGCCGCTCCGTGGCATGCGCCGGAAGCGGAAACGGTCGAGACCGGATCGAGCGGCGCGCCTCCGCCGGCCGCGGAGAGCGTTTCGCCCCTCGGCTTGCGGAATTTCACATAGTCGATATTCTCGGAATACGGCGGCGCGAAGCCCTCTATCGAGAGCGTCATGAGCGTGCCCGTGAAGGAGGCGCGCGCCGCGTCGGTCGTGACGTTGAAGACGGAGTACATAACGCCGTCGAAATAGAAGCGTATCTGCTCGGCGTCCCATTCGACCGCGTACTCGTGCCAGCCGCCGAGCTCGTCGCCGACCCCGAGCTGACCGTGTTTGACGGTCGTCGCGCCGTCGGTGAAGGAAACGCCGCAGCGCAGCGTTCCGTCGAACACCGAAGCGTCGATGATATCCGCGCGCGCCGCCTCGCCGGTCGCGGTCAGCGCGGTCAGATACGCCCTGACCCCCTGCTTCAGACGCGCTTTTATCTCGATCCTGCCGCCGTCGAAGACCCAGCTTCCGTCGGTCGTCAGGTCGTTGCCCTTGCGGGTCCACATAGCGGAGATGAAGCCCGGGTCGAAGTTGTCGACGAAGACGCTCTGCCAGGAAACGCCGTCCACCTCGTAGATGAACCAGGCGTCGTCGTCCATCAGCTCCTCCTTCTCAAGGACGAGCTGGCCGTGATACATATTCAGCACGCCGCCGTCGGGAATCGCGGCTATGACGTACCTGCCGCTTTCCGCCTTTTTGACGTCCCACCGGCGGCCGGAAACGAAGCCCGCGTCGCGGAGCATCGGATAGCCGCCGACCTCGGAAAGCATCTTCCCGGACGACTTTGAAACGATATAATAACCGCCCTCCGCCGCCGGGATCAGCAGGAACTCCTGCGAATTCGAGTCGCGGCGCTCCTCGTGGTAGATCGTCACGTCGGGCGCGACGACGGTGTTGAAGCCGTCGGAGGTGCGGGTCGTGCGGGCGTCGGTGATGTCCGGCGCGACGCGCAGGGCTCTGTCGTCCCCGGCGTATACTATTTTATAGAAGCTGCCCGACCTTATGCCGCCGGCGACGGTCTCGGAGTAGCCCTCGCGTTCGACGGGGCAGGCGACCGAGGCGCGCAGCAGCTCCGACATACGCGCGTAGTACTGCTCGTCCGTCTCGCTCCCGTCGCTGCCGGAATCGCTGCCTGATCCGGAAACGTCGTCCTGCGAGAACTCCGACCAGCCGTAGTTATACCTGTGCTCGCTGTAGCTCGCGGAGCCGAAGACGTACGGCTGTTTTCTGCCGACCGCCATAAGCACCACGAGCAGCGCTACGATAACCGCGAGCGCGATAACGGGCAAGAAAAGAAGCTTCGAGCCCGCCCACGCGGGCCCGAAGCCTTGTGAAAACTTATTTCCGATATTCTTAAAAAATCTCTTCATACCGGGATCAGCCGACAATACCGGTCTTCTCGATGCTCTGCGTGAAGAAGCGCTGGAAGATGATATACACGATCAGCGGAGGCGCTATCGTCAGCAGACAGCCCGCCTGCATATACGTGATGATCGAGTACGGGTCGAAGCTTACGCTCGCCTGGCTCATACTCAGCAGGCTCTGCAGGCCGGAGAGTCGCACCGAGACGGTGCCGATGTTCGAGAAGAACATTCCGGAAACGTAGTAGTCGTTCCAGTACCACACGACGGAGAACAGGAAGAC
>JAFTEJ010000120.1 GCA_017453725.1 Clostridia bacterium
GTCATAGACCCGCCCTCTGATATTTATTATAAGTTGTGAACGGACTTGAAACGAACTCCGGTTCGCCGCCGCTGACGGCGGCGGGCGAATCGGCAGCAACGCTCCGGGGGAGCGTTGCGCAAGGGAGAAGAAAGTCCGTCCGTTGGCTCCGGAAAAGAAGCCTCTTTTGTCCGCCAAGGCAAAAGAGGTTTTTCTTTGAGTGCCAAAGGATTGAAAAATTCACATTTTTATGCTATACTGATAAAAGAAAAAGAGATTGACAAAACGGGATTTGGCGAAATGATAATAGGAGCATAACCGCTCCCTATTATACGGGTGGGCACCTACCGGAAACTCAGGCCAAGTATTATTTTGGAGGGGCGACCCATGTTCTCTTATTTATGGCCGATAGCACTCGTGGTGCTGTCAAATGTTGTTTATCAGATTTGTGCAAAATCCGTACCGGAAGGAATGAATCCTTTTGCGTCGCTCACCGTAACGTATCTGATCGGAGCCGCTGCAAGCGCAGTTTTATTTTTCCTTACAAATCCGGGCGGCGGACTTTTCAAAGAGTTCGGAAAGATCAACTGGTCGCCGTTTGTGCTCGGCGTTGTAATCGTAGGGTTGGAAGCGGGATTCATCTACGCATATAAAGCCGGTTGGCAAATAAGCACGGCTTCAATCGTGCAGAGTTCCGTCCTTGCGGCCGCCTTGATTTTCGTCGGATTTCTGCTTTATCACGAGACGCTTACATGGAATAAACTCGTCGGAGTCGGAGTATGCCTTATCGGGCTTGTCGTAGTCAATTTGAAATAGACAAATTCCGGTTTGTCGAAATAACAACAATCCCTACAAACCGGGATTTGCGGAGGTACTATTGAATGTGGCAAGAATTATATGATGCGGCAGTCAAAGTTCAAAACAGCAGAACGATATCTCCTTTTATAGATGCAGGTGGGGTTGCCGCCGCCATTCTTACAAAGAAAGGAAATATTTACGTCGGCGTATGTATTGACACTGCTTCAACGCTTGGAATGTGTGCGGAAAGAAACGCAATTGCCAATATGATTACAAACGGTGAAAGCAAAATTGATAAGGTTGTTGCTGTAATGCCTGATGGTAAGGTCGGTCCTCCTTGCGGTGCCTGCCGTGAGTATATGATGCAATTAGACAAAGACAGCAGAAACATTGAAATACTGCTCGACCTTGAAACCGAAAAAACAGTCAAACTAAAAGAACTGATTCCGAATTGGTGGGGATTTGATCGGTTCGGTGAATGATTCGGAAGAATCCGGTTTGTCGGGATGATAAGGCGTTACGTTTGTACGCTTTTACCTCGATTTCGTTACGTCTGCGCGTTCTTTTGACATCCGTTCCTGTCGGAACAGGTGACATAATAAAAACATTATCATTACAATGAGATAAGGAGGCGCCTATGAGACTTTTCGTTGCCATAGAGTTACCGGGTGAGATAAAGGACGCGCTTTCCGACGCGATCGCGTCGCTGAAGGCGCAGGGCGTATCCGCGAACTTCACCCGCCGCGAGAATATGCACTTGACGCTCGCCTTCATCGGCGAAACGCCACGCCTTGCCGAAGCGATAGCCGCGCTCGATACCGTAAAAGCGCGTCCGTTCCGCGTCGCGCTCGGAGGGAGCGGCGCTTTCGGCAACCTGCTCTGGGCGGGACTGCGCCGCGAGCCCGACCTCGACTTCCTCGCCGCGAAGGTGCGCGACGCGCTCCGCGCCGCCGGCTTCGCGCTCGACTCCAAGCCCTTCCGCCCGCATATAACCCTCGCCCGCCGCGCCGTCTGCGACGCAAAGCCGGAGCTCGACCTTCCCGCCGTATCCGCGCCCGTCGCCGAATTTGTCCTTATGCGCTCCGACCGCGTCGACGGCCGCCTCGTCTATACCACCGTCTTCCGCAAGGCGCTCGGCTGACCCGCCCGCCGGAAAAATTTGCAAAAAATCAAAAAATTTTCTCCGCACCCCTTGACAAATCGAAAAGGGGTGCTATAATATCTCTCGGAAGGTCAAAGAAAGTCAAAGTCAAATACGAAGACAAGCAACGGAGGCGAGCGGCATGGCGATGACCGACAGGATATATGAGATGATACGCGAGCTTATCGAAAGCGAGGGCGCGGCGGAGATCGCCCGCAACGAGCTTGCGGGAAAGCTCGGGTGCGTTCCGAGCCAGATAAACTACGTTATCTCCTCGCGCTTCACGCCGGAGCAGGGCTACATCGTGGAGAGCCGGCGCGGCGGCGGGGGTTACATCCGTATCAGGATGGTGGACGGCTCCCGCGACGGATACCGTATGCATATCGTCAACAGCGTCGGCGCATATATAGATATGAACTCCGCCTTCGCGATACTGCGAAACCTCGTCGCGAACACCTGCCTGACCGAAAAGGAGGGCAAGCTGATCCTCGCGGCGCTCCGCTGCCGCAGCCTCGCGGCGCTTCCGCCGGAGACCGCCGGCGCCGTCCGCGCCGACCTTCTGAAAAATATGCTGCTGAATATTTAGAGCGGCAACCGGCGAACGCCGGGGCGTACCGTCTTAATCAGCCATTATCACTTGAAAGAGGTGTTTGATATGTTGTGTGAAAACTGCAAAAAGAGAGAAGCGACCGTCTTCTACGAGGAAAACATAAACGGCAGAAAAAAGAGCTATAAGCTCTGTCCCGACTGCGCGGCCGAGAAGGGCGTGAGCATCCCCGACTTCGGCAGGGAGATGCTTAACTTCGGCGGGCTGTTCGGCGGCGGGCTCGGCGGGCTGCTGAACGCGGCGCTGCCGGCGTTCGCGCCCGAACGTGGCAGGCGCGAGCCGCGCGGCGAAAGGCGCTGTCCCGTCTGCGGCTCGACGCTCGCGGACATAACCCGCAACGGCAGGCTCGGGTGCGGCGAGTGCTACAGCGTCTTCGGCGGTATGCCGCTGCCGAAGCCGAAACGCGAGCCCGACGCGGAGCCGCCGAAAAACGAAACGCCGTCACGCGAGGAGCTCGAGGCGCAGCTCAAAAAAGCCGTCGCCGAGGAGAACTTCGAAGAGGCGGCGCGTATCCGCGACGTGCTTCGCGGGAAGAACGCGTAAGCGCGGCTTCCCGAACGCCGAAAAGGAGGAATGACTTATGTATAACAGAAGATTTACCGAAGAAGCCTCAAAGGCGCTTAATCTGAGCGTTGAGGCGGCAAGGGAGCTCGGCCACGCCTATATCGGCAGCGAGCACGTCCTGCTCGGACTGCTCCGCGAGGGAAGCTCCGTCGCCGCGAAGGTGCTTGAGAACAACGGCGTGACGGCCGACGCCGTCCGCGAGAAGATAGAAGCCGCCATCGGCAGGGGCGATCCGGCGCAGGTGGTCAACGCGGAGCTGACTCCGCGCACAAAGCGCATCGTTGAGCTTTCGCTCGCCGAGGCGAACCGTATGGGCAAGAACCTCATCGGCGCCGAGCACCTGCTCATAGCGATTATTGAAGAAAACAACAACATCGGCTGCCGCATCATCAGCGAGCTCTGCGGAAATGTCAGCGCCGTTATGGAAGAGCTGCTTTCCGAGTGCCGCGAGGCTTACGAGGAGGAAGCCGGCGAGGGCGAGCCCGAAGGCGGCGGACGCCGCTCAAAGGGCGACGCGCTCAAGAAGTACAGCCGCGACCTTACCGCGCTCGCGGCGCAGGGGAAGATAGACCCCGTCATCGGCAGGCAGGAGGAGATCGAGCGCATCACGCAGATCCTTTCCCGCCGCACGAAGAACAACCC
Source organism: Clostridia bacterium (assembly GCA_017453725.1). Classification (GTDB taxonomy): domain Bacteria; phylum Bacillota; class Clostridia; order Oscillospirales; family RGIG8002; genus RGIG8002. The sequence goes on from JAFTEJ010000120.1 coordinate 3,732, forward strand.
CTGCCACTTCGGCGAGCCGGGCGTCGGCAAGACCGCAGTCGCCGAGGGGCTCGCGCTGAAGATAGCGCAGGGAGATATTCCCGAAAACCTGAAAAACAAGCGCCTGCTCGCGCTCGACCTTACCTCAATGATCGCGGGCACGAAGTACCGCGGCGAGTTCGAGGAGCGCATCAAGGACGTTATCGATCAGGTCAAACAGTCCGGCGACGTGATACTCTTCATCGACGAGCTCCACACCATCATCGGCGCGGGCGGCGCGGAAGGCGCCATCGACGCGTCGAATATCCTCAAGCCGTCCCTCGCCAGAGGCGAGCTGCAGGTCATCGGCGCGACGACGCTTGACGAATACCGCAAGCACATCGAGAA
>JAFTEJ010000121.1 GCA_017453725.1 Clostridia bacterium
AAGAAAAATGAAATTAGGGGTTTAATTATTTGAAGAAATGTAATATAATATATAAAATGCTAATTAGTGGCAGAATGCGACTCGACAGGAAGTAATCAAATGGATAAAGAACACAGCGTGCTTGAAGGCGTATCCTCGATACATTTCACCGGCATAGGCGGAATAGGGATGAGCGCCCTCGCGATAATATTGAAACACCGCGGATACAGAATCAGCGGTTCCGACCTCAATACCTCTCCTGTTACGGAGCGGCTTGAGGCGCTCGGCATTACGGTTCAAAAAGGTAACTGCGCCGAGTTCGTTGACGGTTGCGATATGCTCGTTTATACCGCGGCGGTCAAGCCCGACAACCCCGAGCTGCTTGCCGCGAAGGAAAAGGGGATACGCACCGTCGAACGGGCCGAGCTCCTCGGCAGTGTTCAGCGCGAGTTTGCAGAGTCCGTCGCGATAGCCGGAACGCACGGAAAGACGACCGTTACGTCTATGATCTCGCTTATTATGATCAACGCGGGGTTCGATCCCTGCGTCTGCGCCGGCGGGATTATTCCGGCAATCGGCAGCAACGCCCGCGCGTCGGACGGCGACTGGTTCGTTTGCGAAGCTTGTGAGTATGTTGATTCTTTCCTTAATCTCACGCCGAAATACTCTGTAATAACAAACGTCGAGCACGATCACACAGATTATTTCCCTACAATTGAAGACGTGATAAAATCATTCACCGCTTTTATCAGGCAGACCTCCGGAGCGGTAATAATAAACGCCGATGACGATAACGCGAAAACGGCGCTCGCCGCGGCCGACAGGGAAGCCGTTACGTTCGGAATCGACTCCGGGGATTATCACGCGGAGAATATCGGATTTGAGTCGGGGTTCCCGTCGTTCGACGTGATCGAAAGAGGGGAGAACATCGGCAGAGTCAAGCTTTCGGTTCCGGGCGAATTTAACATCGGGAACGCGCTGGCCGCAATTGCTCTTGCCCGGACCGCCGGGATTGATATGCGGGATATTATCGGCGGTCTTTTTGATTTCACCGGCGCAAACAGACGCTTTTCATTTGTCGGCACCTGCAACGGCGCGGACGTTTATGACGACTACGCGCACCATCCTCGCGAGATGTCGGTTACGCTGGAGGCCGCCAGGCTTTTCGGTAAGAATCGCGTTATCTGCGTCTTCCAGCCGCATACTTTCACGAGAACCGAAGCGTTTATCAACGAGATGGCTCAGGCGTTGTCTATCGCGGATGTGGTTTTGCTCGCTCCGATATACGCCGCGCGCGAAACTAATACTACCGGAGTTTCATCGGATGATATAGCCGATCTTATTCCCGGCGCGTTTTCCTCCGGGAGCTTCGGAGAAATTGCTGATTATTTAAGATCCGAAGCACGCCCTGACGATTTAATCATCGTTATGGGCGCGGGAGATATAAACGCTGTTTCTAAAATGATTATCAACCAAAATTGAAGAGGTGAGTTGACAATGTTCCTTGCGATTGATGTAGGCAATACGAATATAGTTCTCGGAGTTTTCAAAGGCGACGAGCTGATTTCTTCATCGCGGATATTTACACGCAAGGACGCTCTTGCGGATGAATACGCCGTCCTTTTCAATGATATGCTCCGTATCGAGGGTATCGATCCGCATAACGTCAACGGGTGCGTCATTTCAAGCGTTGTTCCGAAGCTGACGAACAGACTTGCGGAAGCGGTCGAAAAAATCTCTTCCGCCAAGCCTATAGTCGTCGCCGCGGGTCTGAAAACAGGGATAAATATTATGATTGACGATCCGGCTCAGCTCGGAAGCGATATGGTCGCTAACGCCGCCGGCGCTGTTGCGCGCTATCCGCTGCCGGTAATAATAATCGATCTCGGCACCGCGATGACCTTTTCCGTTATTGATGAAGCGAGGACCTTTGTCGGCGGAGTTATAACCGCCGGTGTGCGTACCGCGCTCGACGGACTTACCGATCGGACGTCCCAGCTTCCCGACATCAATATCGAAGCACCTGCTGGCGTAGTAGGAAAAAATACCGTCGACTGTATGAAGTCCGGTATCGTATTCGGCGCCGCTTCTCTTATAGACGGAATGATCGAACGCATATCCGAAGAGAAGGGAAAAGCGTTCACTGTCGTCGCTACGGGCGGTATGAGCAGATACATAATCCCTCAATGCAAAAGCCGCATCTCTGTTGACGCGGATCTGATGCTTTACGGATTGCTTGAAATATTCAAGCGTAATTCATAATACACGCAAAGGGATATCTATGATCAAAGAGCAGTCCACCGCAAAAGGATTCACATTTATGTCAACGGCAAATCTCATTTGCCGTTGTCTCAGCATACTTTATATCCCTATACTTACGAGGTTCCTCGGCGACGTCGGCAACGGCATTTACAGCGCCGGTTACACGGTGTTCACCCTTTTGTTCGAGATAACGTATATGGGTATACCCGTTGCTATATCGCGTATGGTCGCGAAGTATAACGCCGAAAAGCGCTATTACGATTCGCTGCGGACCTTCAAATTCGCCGCCGGGCTGCTGGTTCTCGTCGGGCTTATCTGCGGAGGCGCGATGGCGGTTTTCTGCCGTCCGATCGCGGATAAGATCCTTGATACGAAGGACGCCTGGATGACGATACTGCTCCTTTCGCCCGCGATACTGTTCAGCTCCTTTTCCGGAGCGATCCGCGGCTTCTTCCAGGGGCAGAAGAATATGACGTATACAAGCGTTTCACAGATCATAGAGCAGGTCATAAACGCGATAACGACGCCGCTTCTCGCGTATCTTTTCATCGAATACGCGAAAGGGCAGGGGATGCACTCCGGGATGCAGCTCGTCTACGGCGCCGGCGGCGGTGCGCTCGGAACATTCCTCGGCGCTCTCGGAAGCTCTGTTTACCTGCTGTTTGTTCTCGGCAGGCATTACAAGCCTATCAAAGCGGAAGCGAACAAGGATTATATAGAGAATAAAACTCTCGCCAGAGAGAGCAACGGAAGGCTTGTCAGGATCATCATATCTACCGCCTTTCCGATAGTGCTCGGAGCCGCGATGGTTTATCTTGCCAACCTCATCGACGTCAGCTTTATCAAGCGCAGACTTGTCTCCGCCGGATTCCCGGATGAAACTCTGAGAAATACGATTTACGGCATTTTTTCAACGCAGTATCACAAGACGACTAACATCGTGCTCGGCATTGCCGCGACGCTTCCCGCCACGATACTGCCGGGCATTTCCCAGGTCGCAGCAAAGATGGACAGGGTGCTGCTCGAACGCAAGATGAAGAATTCGGTCAGAGCGTCGTTCCTTATCACAATGCCTTCCTGCGCCGGACTCGCGATCCTTGCGTATTCGGTGATATTCCTGCTTTTCCCGGCGAACCGTTTTACCGGAGTTGCCGGAGTTGCCGATCCGCATATTCTCATTATTTCGGGAGTCTGGTCGATAATCATAGTCAGTATCGTTCAGGTTCTTACATCGATTTTGCAGGGAACGGGCGATTTCAGGACGGCGCCCGTCAATATGACCATCGGTCTTGCCGTAAAGCTCGCGCTCAATTATGTTCTTATTTCCACCAAGCTGAATATTATGGGCGCGATTATCAGCACTTACGTTTGCTATATTATCGTGCTTGTTCTCGACTATATAGCCGTTGTGAGAAGAACTAAAATACGCTTGAATATTCCGAAGCTGGCTCTCAATCCTCTTGCCGCGACCGCGGCGATGTCCGCCGTTGTCTTCGGAATAATGTTCGGAGC
>JAFTEJ010000122.1 GCA_017453725.1 Clostridia bacterium
CGGGCGGCCATTGGTGGACGTCCGGCGACGGCTACGGCTGGAAATACGGCTACGGCGGTACAGGCGGCTACGGTCGTGTACAGGGCGGCAGCGGTTGGAACGGCGGCGCCCGCTACGGCGACGGCAGCTACAGCATGCAGGGCTCGGGCAACTGCGCGGGCGGTTCCGCGGGTACGACCGGCGGCGCTTCTTCCGCTCAGCTTCTTTCTCCCAGCGCCGCTATAACCAACTACATCAATAAATTCGGAAGCAGCGCTTCCTCGATGACCGCTCTGGTCACGAACCGCGCCGCTATTTATTCCGATGCAAATATAGCGACCAACAGGACTAATTACACCAATTTAGTCAACGCTTACAACGGTCTTACCGGCGTCCAGAAGATGATCCGCGACGTCCTTATCGAGCCTGCGTATGCGACCGGAACGGCAAGGAACACTGTCACCGACTTCATGATCGACGTGAACGCCGCTTATGACGTCGTGACCTACGACGCCCCCCATCTTCAGGTCCTTCATCAGACCATGCTTACGGCTATGGGGTATTCCAATACCTCCGACTGGAAGCATATGCCCGACAGCTACACGATCCCGTCTCTTGTCACCGATCAGGAGTACGCGACGTACAGCAGTCTCTATTCCACGATCAGCACGTATCTCGGATACGTCAAGAACGACGTTGACAACGCGTCCTCCGGCAGCCAGACCGGCACGCAGGGGCAGAGGGAGTATTACTACCTCGTCAGCGAATACGGTCTCAGGCAGTGGAGTTACTATGAGACGGTTCTTCTCAGGATCCAGGAGCAGCTTGACCGTCAGAAGGTCAGGCAGGTAAAGGCGCGCGACGCCGCTCTTATCGACGAGATAGACCAGTACGCTCTTACGGTCACCAACGATCAGCCGCATTACTTCAGCGGCGACAGCAGCACGGCTCTCACGAATACCCGCGCGCAGAGCGTCATGGGTACTCTTCGCGGCGACTATGAATCGCTCACGAACGGGACTTTCCTCAGCTACATCGTTGCCGAGGTCATGGCGGAAACCTCGCCGACCCGCGCGATGACCACGGCGGAGATAGGTATACACGCCGACAGGCTCAAGGACGAGCTTGCCGTCCGTAACTACGAGCCCAGGGCGGCTACGTGGATCGCCTGGTACACCGCTCAGAACAACGTGAACCTTGCTACGCAGAGCGACGCGTCGATCGAGAGCATGATCGTCAACGCCAAGAACCAGCGCAACAGCGCGTGGGCGGGCTACGTCGATCTTCGCGACAATTACACGAACTCCGGCGAGGCGGCGTACGGCACGGCTCAGGCGAACGAGGTCTTCTACGACGATATCAATTCCAGGTCGACCGACGCCGACTTCGAGGCTCTCATCGACAAGGAGTTCGCGGAGCTCTTCTCCCGTCTTCGTCCCGAGGTCAACCGCGTCTACGAGATCTACGCGCAGTACAACAGTGTGGACTCGAGGAACTTCGCGTGGCTCATCTACGAGATCCCGACTCTGAAAAACAACTATACCTCCCTTTATAATTTCCTCGTTGCGACGACCTACGGCTCCAACGGTCTCAACCGTATGAACAACGCCTCCTACGGCGTGAACGGCGCGAAGTCCGTCAAGGCGGAGTGGGATATGATGGCTTCGCTGCTCCAGCAGGCGCAGGCGGTCAGAGATTCCCGCAGGGATCCCACCAGGCTCAATAAAGAGATAACCGACACCAATTACTACACGGTGCGTGAAGGCGACTCCGAGCTCGACCTCGCGCGTGAGACCGGCGAGGATTACTATGTCACCAACACCCGCGTTTCGTCCTCGATCGCTCAGATCGACAATTTCCTGACCGGCGGCGATTTCGCGAACAAGCTCCTTGATCTCACGAAAGAGGACGGCACCGCTTACACCAACACCAGCGGTCAGCCCGTCGCCAACCTTTCCGAGCTCATCGACGCCGTGATGAGGGACAAGCTTTACTCCGACAAGATCATCAATATGATCGTTGGCCTGCTCTATCCGAACGTCACGAGCACGGTCATGTACCAGATATATAAGAACCTCTTCGGCCCCGACGGCAAGCTTGCTGGCGGCAGTATGTATCTCGGCGATTTCTCTGTATCAAAGGATATCCTGTTTACTACTGCCAAAGCCGGTATCGACGGACTCAGGATTTACGCTTTCCTTAACGGTAAGTCATACGACGGTCACGCTTCCGCGAAGCTTCCCGATCTTCTCAAGAGCGCGGGCCTCTACATCTACCCCGCAACCCTTGCCGAGAAGATCAGTTCCACATTCCCCGCCAAGGGGCAGCTTCAGTCGGCGGCGAACTGGACGGGCAACAGCGGCGATATATACAGCGGCTATCTCGGCGGCATAACCGGCGACTGGTGCCACACAAACATGAGCACCGGCGAGATCGACGCCTACAACCCCGGTATTTTCGCCACGACAGCGACCGACGAATATGACGTCGGCGACTGCACGCTCGTCTGGAACATCAACGGCAGTAAAGACAGGTTCCAGACAGCTCTCGGAAACATCTTCGATTCGCTCCTTCCCGTTCTTCAGCTTGCTCTCGGCGGGAAGCCTAACTATCAGGCAAGTCTCAGTAACGTTCTCGTAGCAAGAGCCGACGGCGAAGCGTGGGGAAAGTACGGGGTAAGCGTCTCTGCGAATCTCGACGGTTCAGCAGCCTACAACGTCAACGCTACCGCTACTATTACTGCGAAGCAGAACGGCGCGACGCTCAACGGCTACAACAATATTCTTGCTCCGCTGTTTGAGGCGTTGGGCGTCACTGACTACAGCGGCGGGAACAACGTCTCGCTTTCCAACCCCGGATCCAACGGGTCCGGCGCGAGCTACGCGGCCAGTATAATCAACCCGATCCAGGCACTCATCAATCAGATGAGCAACAGCCCGGTCGACAAGATCCTGAGCATACTTCCCAATATCGCTTACTTCCTGTCCTACGGAATGATCGAGCCGCTGCTTTCGGGCATCGTTCTCGACGTCAACCTCAATATCACAAATATCGATATCGACCTTGACCTTTCCTCCGGCTGGCAAGCTCTTGTCAACGTTATCGAGGTGTTCTGGGACATTGAGGATTTCATCGCGGGCAAGCTCAGAGACGCCGTCAACGGCTTCCTCTCCGATCCCATCCAGCTCAACCTTTCGGGCTTCATCAACCTCGCGGAGCTTCTTGACTGCAACGACATCACGAACGTCAACTCCATACTTAAATCCGTCCTCGCGAAGGCGGATAACCCGAACCTTCAGGCGCTGGTCGACAGCCTGCCGTTCATCGACGTCGGTCAGCTGATGTCGATGGGTTCCTTCACAAAGTCGGCAAG
>JAFTEJ010000123.1 GCA_017453725.1 Clostridia bacterium
ATATTTTTACTTTTGTTTTTAAGATTGCGTTTTTTGCGCGGATATGATAGAATAACGCTATCAAATACGGGAGGCCGCCATGGACGCAAAAGAAAAAACCTTCAGCATAATATATCCGATACTCGCCGTCGCTTCGGTCGGCTGCGCGGTCAAGTGCTTTATCGACGGGCGTCTCGCCGCCGGTATTGCGCTATGCGTGCTTGCCGTCGGGATCGTGCTTTTTTCGATATTCCGCAAAAAGCTTTTCAAAGAAGAGGAATGAGTTACGAACGGACCGCCGAGGCGGTCCGTCTTCACACCCCTTCCCTTTTCGCGTGCGCCTTCATAAGCACGGTCGCGGAGAGCATCAGCAGCACGACGGCGGCGGGGATATTATCCAACTTCGGCACGGCGCGGACGCCCTCCGTCAGCGTCGAAAAGGCGCCGACAGCGCGGCCGTCGAGCCGCAGGAGCAGCGACGCGAAAAGCGCCGTCAGCGCACCGTGGACTATACGCGAAATGAGCATCGGCGCGACGTTCAGCCGCTCCCCTTCCGTCCGCGTCAGCGCGGCGCACTGGCAGAGCGCGCACAGTCCGCCGAAGCCCGCCCCCGCCGCGCAGAGCGTGAAGCCTCCGCAAGCGGACGCCGCCGCGCTCCCGTTCGCAAGCTCCAGCGCGAGCTTCACCGCGGCCGAAGCGCGCGCGGACAGGCCGTTCAGCGCCGTGCCCTCCGCGACCCCGATGAACGCGCCGAAAAGCACCGTCAGAGCGCATATCTTCAGCATACTTTCCGCGCCGTCCGCGACCGCCTCCGCGAAGCCGGATCCCGTTTTCACCGCCGCCTTACCGGGCGGTTCTTTTTTCGCGAAAAAGCGCCCTGCGACGCCGATGAGCAGACAGGAAAGCGCCGCGCCCGCGTATATGCAGAAGCCCGCCCACGCGCTGCCGAAAAGCGAAACGCCCACCGCGCTGACCGCGAAGGACGGCGAAACGCAGACGCAAAAGGTCAGCAAGCGCTCCGCCTGCGCCTTCGTGAGCGCGCCCGCCTCGTATTCCCGCGCCGCGGCGCGCGCTCCCGCGGGGTAGCCGCAAAGCCAACCGGAAAGTATCGCGTTCGCCGCCGACGGCGGCAGCGCGAAAAGCGCGCGCGTGAGCTTCCCCGTAAGCTTCCCGCCGGAAAACGCGCCCGCGCCGGACGCCCACGCCGACAGCGTCATGAACGGCAGCAGCGCCGGAACAAGCGTTCCGCAGAGGCGCAGTCCCCGCGCCGCGCCGTTCGCCGCGAGCGATGGAAACGCCAGCACCGCGAGCGTCAGCGCAGCCGGGAGCAGCGCCGCGAGCTTCATCTTTCTTTTTTTCACCAGAACCGCCATATCCTCACTCCTCAACCGATAATATGCCGATTTCGCCCGCATTATTGCGCCGACGCGGTCATATTTATTCATTGATACCGAGGAGTGAAAGATGATGAAGATAAGCCGAATCATGAAAAAACACGCCGCGAAAGCGAAGTTCAGCTTCGCCGGCGATACCGCGCCGGATTTCACGTCCGGCGTGCGCGTTGAGTTCGGGCGCAGATCCGCGCTCGTTGAGGGCTGCAGAGGCGTCGCGGAATACGACGCCGAAAGCATCACGCTGACCGGCAGGCCGCGCGTCCGCGTGCGCGGAAGCGGGCTCGAGCTGCGCTCGCTCGGCAACGGGAGCGCGATAATCAAGGGCTGCATCGATGGGGTCGATTTCAAGGAGGCGGAAAAATGCTGATGCTCAAGCTGCTTCGCCGCCTGCGCGGTTTCGTGAGGTTTTCGCTGCTCGGAGGCTGCCCCGAACGGGTAGTTACGCTCGCGGCGCGCGACGGCGTTTCCGTCCGCGACGTCCATAGTGTCGAGGGCGGCGTTTCAGCATACGTCGACGCGAGGGATTACCGCCGTCTGCGGCGGCACGCGAAGAACAACGGCTGCCGGATGAGGATCGAGCGCAAATTCGGCCTCCCCTTCATCTTCTGCAAGGGACGGCGCAGGAACGGGCTCATCGCCGGCGCGATCACGGCGGCGGTAATTCTCGCTCTGCTTTCGCGTTCCGTCTGGGTTATGGACGTAAACGGCAACACGACCGTTTCCGAAGGCGAGATACTCTACGCCCTGCGGCAGCAAGGCATATACCCCGGCGCCTTCAAAAGCGACATCGACCTCATCGCCGCCGAACAGAACGCTCTGATCGCGCTGCCTGGGCTTTCACGGCTCGCGATCAACCTGCGCGGAAGCCGCGCTTCCGTTGAGGTGCTGGAGCGCACGGCGCCGCCGGATACCGTCGCGCTTTCCGCTCCCTGCAACGTCGTCGCGGCGCGCGGCGGCACGATAAAGCGCGTCAGCGCCTTCAAGGGTGACGCCGTCGTTTGCGCGGGCGACTCCGTCGCCGCCGGCGACCTGCTCGTCAGCGGGCTGACCGACGAGGCCGGCGCGGTACACGCTTCCGCCGAATGTATCGCCGTCTGCCCCGTGAAAATCGAGGTCTTCATCCCTTATTCCTCCACTGAACGCGAATATACGGGCAACACCGTGAAAAAAACGGCTCTGACGCTGTTTAATTTGAATATTCCTCTTTCTTTTTTCTCGAAAATGAGTTACAATGAATATGATACTGTGACTTATAATAACCGTCTGCGCTTCGGCGGGAGCGAACTCCCGGTCGGGACGGTCGTGACGGAGTACCGCGAATACGTCACAGTCGGGAAGCGCGTTACGCCCGAACAGGCGGCGGAAGCCGCTTCGCGCGAAGCGCACAGACGCGCGAAGCTTGAGAAGGCGGGCGCGGAGGTCGTTTCCGAAACGGAAAGCGTGACCTTTCTGCCGGACGGCGCGGTCTGCGCTATCGAGCTTACGCTCGAAACGGATATTGCGAAAGAAAAGGAAATCTATATCGAACGGGAGGCCGGCATTGGCTGAAAGATTCATTGCAGTTGACAGAATGGAAAGCGTTATAAGCGTTTTCGGCAGTTTCGACGAGAATATGAAGCTCGTCGAGCGGCATTATAACGTCAGCGTTTCAAACCGCGACGGAGAGCTGAAAATTTCCGGCGCGGACGAAGAAAACGCCGACCGCGCCGCGAAGGTCATCGAGCATCTGCTTATGCTCACTGCGCGCGGCGAGAACATCGGAGAACGCGAGGTGAATTACGCCATCTCCGTCGTCGACGACGGCGGAGCGGACAAGCTCAGGACCATGAACGGCGACTGCGTCTGCGTTACCGCGAAGGGCAAGCCCATCAAAGCAAAAACGCTTGGGCAGAAGCGCTACGTCGACGCGATAAAGAAAAACACCATCGTGCTCGGAGTCGGGCCCGCCGGCACCGGCAAGACCTACCTCGCCGTCGCCATGGCGGTGCAGGCGTTCCGCGATAAGCAGGTCAACCGCATCATACTAACCCGCCCCGCGGTCGAGGCCGGCGAAAAGCTCGGCTTCCTGCCCGGCGACCTGCAGAACAAGGTCGACCCTTATCTCCGTCCGCTCTACGACGGGCTTTTTGATATGCTCGGCGTGGAGGCTTATAACATCTACCTCCAGCGCGGCAACATCGAGGTCGCGCCGCTCGCTTATATGCGCGGGCGCACGCTCGACGACGCATTCATCATCCTCGACGAGGCGCAGAACACAACGCGCGAACAGATGAAGATGTTCCTCACCCGCCTCGGAGTCGGATCAAAGGCGGTCATCACAGGCGACATTACGCAGATAGACCTGCCCGCGGGCAAAAAGAGCGGGCTCGTCCACGCGATGCGCATCCTCGGCGGCATCGAGGACCTCGAAATCGTCCGCTTCACCGAAAAGGACGTCGTCCGTCACGCACTCGTGCAGAAGATAATCAAAGCCTACGAAAAATCGGACTCGGAGGCGCAGACGCGCCCCAGGCGCCGCGTCAGGAGCGATGAGGAATGAAACTGAAAATAAGCGTTGAATTCGAAAAGCGGCTTTACCGCGTGAAAGCGCCCTGCCGTCTGATACGCGAATGCTGCCGCGCCGCCGCCGAAGCGGAGGGGCTCGAGGGCGAATACGAGGTCTCCGTGCTCGTGACGGAAAGCGAACGCGTCCGCGAGCTGAACCGCGACTACCGAGGCAAGGACGCGACGACCGACGTGCTCTCCTTCCCGCTTTTTGACGAGGTCGGAGTCCCACGCCAGCTCGGAGATATAGTGCTCAACCGCGACCGCGTCTATTCGCAGGCGAAGGAGTACGGACATTCATACGAGCGCGAGCTGGCGTTTCTGACCGTTCACTCGATGCTTCACCTTATGGGATACGACCACGAGGATGACGCCGACCGCGTAAAAATGCGCGAACGCGAGGAGCTTATACTCAAAGACATCGCGCCGAGAAACTGACAACGCAAGGAGGATTCGCCGTGAAAAGGTTTTTCGCTTCATTCGGATACGCCTTCCGCGGGCTCGCGGAGACGATAATGCGCGAGCGGAATATGCGCGTGCATATATGCTTCTGCGTTTTCGTGACCTTTTTCGGCTTCGTCTGCGGTATCGAAGCTTACGAATGGCTCGCCGCGGTCATACTTATGGGGCTCGTAATCTCCGCGGAGGCGCACAACACCGCCACAGAACGCACGCTCGACCGCGTAGGCACCGAGCAGAACGAGCAGACAAGACGCGCGAAGGACGCCGCCGCGGGCGGAGTCCTCGCCGCCGCGATATTCGCCGCCGTCGGAGGCGGGATCATCTTCTTCCGCAAAGCGCGTATCGACGCCGCGCTCGGCTTTTTCAATGCGTACCCGTGGGCAATCGCCCTCGTAGCCGCCGCGCTGGTCGGCGCCGCGCTCTTCGTCGCGCTGCCCGGAAGACACAGAAAGGAAAACTGATATGACACAGAGCGTATTCGCCGCAATACTCGGCGTGCCGAACGTCGGCAAATCCACCCTTCTCAACAGACTCGTGGGCGAGAAGATCGCCATCGTTTCGCCGAAACCTCAGACGACCCGCACACGCGTTACCGGCGTCGTCACCGACGGGGAAACGCAGTTCGTCTTCCTCGACACGCCCGGAATCCACAAGCCGCGCACGCTGCTCGGCGAGGGAATGATAAAGACGGTCGGCGAGGCGGCTTCCGGAGTCGACGCCGCGCTGCTCCTCTGCGAACCGCAGGGGGCGGGACTTTCGCCTGTCGGCGACTTCCTCGAACGGCTGAAAAAGAGCAAGGTCCCGGTCATCCTCTGCGTCAACAAGATAGACACGCTTCGCGAAAAGGGAGCGCTGCTTCCGGTAATCGCGGAGCTTTCCGGGCAGTATGACTTCGAGGCGGTGCTTCCCATCAGCGCCGTGACGGGCGAAGGCGTAGACGAACTGAAGGCGGAGCTGGAAAAGCTCGCCGTGCCGTCGCCGCACTTCTTCCCCGACGACGCCGTAACAGACCAGCCCGACCGCGTTATCGCCGCCGAGCTGATACGCGAAAAGCTCCTGCTTTCACTCGAACACGAGATCCCGCACGGGATAGCCGTCGAGATCGAGCAGTTCTCGACGCGCGATAACGGCATACTCGACATTTCCGCGATAATCTACTGCGAAAAGGACAGCCACAAAGGCATTATAATAGGCAAAAACGGCTCGCTCATCAAAAAGGCCATGACCGCCGCGAGGCTCGACTGCGAAGCCTTCTTCGGCTGCAAGGTCAACCTGCAGACCCGCGTCAAGGTCAAGGAAAACTGGCGCAACAGAGCCGGATTCATAAATTCGATAGGGATGTTTGAAACTCAATGACGCTGAAGACCAGAGGGCTCGTTATACGTGAACAGAAGGTGTCCGACGGCGACTGCGTCGTTACGCTGCTGACCGAGGACCGCGGCGTTATCCGCGTCTGGACGAAGGGCATCTTCAATCCGAAAACCAGAAACGCCGGCGCGAGGCTTTTCTGCTATTCGGAGTTCACCCTCTATAAGTCGCGGGAGCGGTATACGCTCAACTCCGCCGACCTTGCCGAGGGCTTTTTTGCGCTGCGGCGGGATATCACCGTCGTTGCGCTCTGCTCATACATCTCACAGGTCATATACTCCCTGCTGGACGAATACGCCGAGACGGCGGAAATACTGCCGCTCGTGCTCAACTGCTTCCACCTCGCCGCCGAGGGCAAAAAGCCGCTGCGGCTGATAAAGGCGTGTTTCGAGCTTCGCCTCGCTTCCATACTCGGCTATACCCCGCTGCTCGGCGACTGCGAAAAATGCGGCAAGCCGGATTTCCCTCCGGAAGGGATCGCGTGGCTCGAACTCACAAGCGGAGCTCTCCGCTGCGAAGGCTGCCGCGAAGCCGCCTCCGGTCAGACGCCGGTGACGCCGGCGGCGCTGCTCGCGATGCGGCATATCGTTTCCGCGAACGCCGGGCATATTTTTTCGTTCTCGCTCGGCGATGAAAACCTGCTCCTGCTGGGGCAGGCGACGGAGAAATACCTTCTCGCTCAATGCGGCAGGGGCTTCCCTGCCCTCGATTTCTACAAGGGGCTGGAATAAATATGGATTACAGCGTAAAGTCATATGAATCACTCGAACTGCCGCAGATAAGGCATATGCTCGCCAAAGAGTGCCAGTGCGAGGAAAGCGCCGCGCTCGCCGAGGCGCTCGAACCAGCCGGCACGCTCGACGGCGCCCGCAGAAGGATGAAGCGCACCTCCGACGCGGTCGGGCTGATCACGCACTACGGCGGCCTCGACTTCGGCGGGCTGCGCGATATAGAGCGGCTGCTGCTCCTCGCCGAGCAGGGCGGCTCGCTTTCGCCCGGCGACCTGCTGACCGTCGCGGATGTGCTCAAGGTCTCAAAGCGCGTCGTCGCCTACCGCAAGAACATAAAGACGGGCGGCGACAGCCTGAGCGAATTCTTCAACGGCGTCGTACCGAACGCCGACCTTGAAGAGCGCATCGTTTCCGCGATAATCTCACCCGAGGAAATCGCCGACAGCGCCAGTCCGGAGCTGCTCTCGATAAGGCGCAAAAGCCGCGCCGTTGCCGAGGAGCTGCGCGTTTCGCTTCAGAAGATAATAATGTCTCCCGATAAGCAGAAGTATCTGCAGGAAGCGCTCATCACCGTGCGCGACAACCGCTACGTCATACCCGTCAAGGCGCAGTACCGCGGGGAGTTCCCCGGCCTTGTGCACGATACCTCCGGCAGCGGCGGCACCTACTTCATCGAGCCGATGGCGGCGGTGGACGCGAACAACAAGCTCGCCGTTCTGCGCTCCGAGGAGCAGAAGGAGATAGCGCGAATACTCGCTGAGCTTTCTTCCCTCGTCGCGGTCGCTGCGGGCTCGGTACGTTCGACCTATAAGAATATCATTATGCTCGACTTCGCCTTCGCCTGCGGGAGGCTGTCCTTCCAGCTCGACGGACGCGAGCCGGAGCTGAACGCCGACGGCATCATCGACTTCGTCAGGGCGCGGCACCCGCTGCTCGCAAAGAGCAAGGCGGTGCCGATAGACGTCCGGCTCGGCGGCGCGTATACTTCTCTCATAATCACCGGACCGAACACCGGCGGTAAGACCGTCGCGCTGAAAACGCTCGGGCTGCTTTCGCTTATGGCGGCCTGCGGACTGCATATCCCCGTCGCCGAAAACAGCAAAGCGGCGTTTTTCAAGAGCGTGATGGCGGATATCGGCGACGAGCAGTCGATCGAGCAGTCCCTGTCCACTTTCTCGGCGCATATGAAGAACATCATCGCGATACTCGACTGCTGCGACCGCGACAGCCTGGTGCTTTTCGACGAGATCGGCGCCGGAACCGACCCGGTCGAGGGCGCGGCGCTCGCGATCGCCATTCTCGAAAAAGTCAAGGCGACCGGCGCGGCGCTCGCCGCCACCACCCACTACGCCGAGCTCAAGCAGTACGCGCTGAACACCGATGGCGTCGAGAACGCCTCCTGCGAATTCGACGTAAAGTCGCTCAAGCCCACCTACCGTCTGCTCATCGGCGTACCCGGCAGATCCAACGCCTTCGCGATCGCGGAGCGGCTCGGACTCGACGGCGACGTGATCGCCCGCGCGGGCGAGCTTATTTCCGCCGACAACTCCCGCTTTGAAGAGGTCATTTCCAAGCTCGAAACGGCGCGGCAGGCGGCGGAAAAGGAGAAGGAGCACGCCAACGACCTGCTCCGTCAGGCGAGCGCGCGCAAGGCGAAGGCGGAGCAGGAATACCTCGGCCTCGAACGCACCCGCGACGCGCTTCTCAAAGACGCGGAAAAGGAAAAGGAACGTCTGCTCGAGGATTCGCGCAGGCAGATTTCCGGCATTATGGAACAGCTCAACAAGCTTGCGCGCGAGCTCGACGACGAAAACGCGCGCAAAAAAGTGCTTGAAGCGAAGCTCGCCGCCAACACGGGGCTCAACCGACTTGAAAACGAGATCGCTGAACGCAAGCCAGTCAACGACCATTACGAGCTCCCCCGCCCGCTTAAGGTCGGCGACTCCGTCTTCGTCACCGATGTCAACCGCAACGGGACGGTGCAGTCCCTGCCCGACAAAAACGGCAAACTGACCGTCATCGTCGGCAACGTAAAGATGAAGCTCGAGCAATCCTCCCTGCGCCTTCTCGAAGGCAGCATAGGCAAGCCGAAGAGCGCCGGCGGCACGTCCGTCGTGCGCGTCGAAGCGCCTACAAGGCTGGAAATCGACGTCCGCGGCAAGACCGCGATGGAGACGGAGATCGAGCTCGACTCCTTTATCGATAACTGCGCGATGAACAAGGTCAAAAACTTCACGATAATCCACGGCAAGGGCACCGGCGCGCTCCGCGCCGCCGTCGCCGTCTACCTGAAAAGCCACAAGGCGGTCAAGAGCTACCGCCCCGGCGCATACGGCGAGGGCGAGCACGGCGTTACCGTCGTCGAGCTGAAATAATCGGCGATAAATGTCGAATGCTATTGATTTTTGCTGTCACGATATGCTAAAATAAATTCATATTATTTTCGAAAGGGCGATCATATGAGTAACTGGAAGCTCGTCTTCGAGGACGATTTCAACGAACCGAAGCTTAACGAAAAGGTCTGGCACAAGGATACGGGTCTCATCCGCAACAGAGAACCGCAATATTACACAAAAGAAGACCGCAACTGCTTCATAGAGGACGGCTGTCTCGTCATACAGACCCTCCGCGAGGAATACGAGGGAGCGCACTACACCTCCGCCGAGGTGACGACGCAGTTTTCGCACTCCTGGACCTACGGCCGCTTCGAGATGCGGGCGAAGCTCCCGCGCAGCCGCAGCGTATGGCCGGCGTTCTGGACGCTCGGCACGAACATCCACGAGGTCAACTGGCCGCTCTGCGGCTAGATAGATATTATGGATAAGCTCGGCGGCAATCCTCTTCGCGAAAAGCAGACCATCGCCACTCTCCACTGGCTTTCCGCAGAAACCGGCGAGCACCGCGAAAGCGGCGGCACTTCCAACGGAACATACACCTACGACAAAGAGCTTTGCGAGGATTTTCACATATACGCCGTCGAGTGGACGAAGGAGAAATTCGTCTGGTATTTCGACGACACCGTTATATACGAATGCGATATAACGCCCGATATGCAGGGCTCCTTTGATAAGCCGCACTACATCCTGCTGAACACCGCGCTCGAAAACTGGGACGAGAACACCTGCCCCAACGAGGACACCGATCTTCCGCAGAGATATTATATCGACTACGTCCGTGTTTACCAGGAGGCATAATATGAAATACGAAAACCTCGTTTTCGAAGACGACTTCAACGGCCCCGACCTAGATCCGAACGTCTGGACAAAGGAGGTCGGTATGCTCCGCAAGGGCGAGCCGCAGTATTTCACCAACCGCCGCGAAAACTGCTTCGTCGAAAACGGCTGCCTTGTGATACGCACCCTGCGCGAAAACTACGAGGGCGCGGAATACACATCCGCGAGCGTTATAACCGGTCCGCACAAGGCATGGCTCTACGGACGTATGGAAATGCGGGCGAAGCTCCCGCGCAGCCGCGCGCTCTGGCCGGCGTTCTGGACGCTCGGCGCCAACTTCTTCGACGGCGTCGACTGGCCACTATGCGGCGAGATCGACATTATGGAAATGACCGGCGGAGCCGGCGTCCGCGACTGCGAAACGCTCTCCACGGTCCACTGGGAATCATACGAAAAACGCGGACACGACCAGTACGGCGGACGCGAAAAGTCATATATCAACGACCGCCCGCTCTGCGAGGACTTCCACATCTACGCGGTCGAGTGGGACGCCGAGGGTATGACCTTCTTCTTCGACGACCACGAGCTTTACCGGATGGAGATAACCCCCGATATGCAGGGCGCCTTCAACAAGCCGCACTTCCTTATACTCAACACTTCGCTCGAGAATTGGGGACCCGACTCCTGCCCGAACGAGGAAACGGAGCTCCCGCAGGATTATATTATCGACTACGTAAGGGTATATCAATAAGCATTATAAACGATAATGTTAGCGGGCTGATCCCAACGAAGGGAGAAATCGTATGCTCAACGAAAAAGAAACCAACAGCGAGCTTTGCCGCATCAAGAACGCTATGTCGTTTCACACACGGGAAGCGCTGAACAAGATTCTTTCCGCTGTTGACGATATGTCGCAGAACGAGCTTACCGCATATACAAGAGAAAAACTTTCGAAAATAGACTCGCTGTGCTGCCTCCTGCTGCGGAACCAAAGCCTCCTCAGCGCACTTTTCGACTACAACACCGCTGACAAAGACGGGAGCAGATCCGAATGCTACTGCTCTTTTCCGGAAGCGTATGATAATTGCTGCCGCACCGTAAACACCATTTGCGCTCAGGCGGATGCGAGCTTTGATTATTTCGCTTTCACTCCTCCCTGCATTCTGCCGATCAGCGCAAAGGAGTGCGGTATGATTATCCTTCTCCCGATAGCGCTGGCCTACTCCAATAATCGCGCGACAGGCGTTCGCCTCGAGGCAACCAGGCGCGGAGATTATATTGAGCTTAATTACCGCTACTACAAACACATACCTCCGATACCCGAGCTTATCAAAGAAGCGCTCAAGACTGATTACAGCAACGGCTTATACTTCGGGGATTCGCTTATCGCCTACACTCTCGCAAAATCAATCGAATCCTGCGGCGGGAGTTTTGAGTTTAACGATAACCTGCTGTGTATCAGCCTCCCCATCGCTTCCTCGGAATACAGAGTCAACTCAAGAGTCGAGCCCTATATCGATAACCGCTTTTCATTGCCATATATTATGCTTTCGGAAATAATCAACAGAAAATTATAAAAACGGCCGCTGAAAGCGGCAGAACGGAGACCATTTATGGAAATCAAAATCATCGGCAACTCTCTTCCGAACATCCCGTGGCAGGACAAGCCCGAGGGATACCGCTTCCCGATGTGGCGCTATTCCGGTAACCCCATCACCGAATGGAACAACGTCGGACGCACAGGCCGCATCTTCAACAGCGCCGTCGTCCCGAAGGACGGCAAATTCGTCGGCGTTTTCCGTGCGGACGGCCGCGCCACCTTCCCGCAGATACACTTCGGCACATCCGAGGACGGCATCCACTGGGACATCAACCCCGAATACATACACTGGAAGGATGAGAACGGCGAGGAGTTCGTCTCCGACTACGGTTACGATCCGCGCCTCGTCGAGATCGACGGCACCTATTACATAACCTGGTGCACCGACTTCGGCGGCGGCCCGAGCATCGCCGTGGCGAAGACGGAGGACTTCAAGGAGTTCACCCGCTTCGACAACGCCTTCCTCGTTCCGAACCGCAACGGCGTTCTCTTCCCCCGCAAGATCGGCGGGAAATTCTACATGCTCTCCCGCCCGAGCGACTACGGCCACACGCCCTTCGGCGACATCTATATCAGCGAAAGCCCCGATATGATCTACTGGGGCAGACACCGCAAGGTGATGAGCAACAAGGCGCCCGGCTGGTGGCAGGCGACGAAGATCGGCGCCGGACCGATACCGATCGAAACGAACATCGGCTGGCTGATTTTCTACCACGGCGTATGCAACACCTGCAACGGCTACGTCTACTCAATGGGCGCCGCGATCCTCGACCGCGACGAGCCCTGGAAGGTGCTTTACAGAGGCGCCGACTACGCGCTCGCGCCCGAAATGCCCTATGAGATAAGCGGCTTTGTGCCGAACGTCTGCTTCCCCTGCGCCGCGCTCGCGGACGCCGATACCGGCAGGATCGCCGTCTATTACGGCGCCGCCGACACCTACACCGCGCTGGCGTTCACTACGGTCGACGAGATCTGCCGCTTCGCAATCGAAAACAGCGCTCTCGCGCCTAAGGATGACGAGACGGTGAAATAACGGCAAAAGGAGAAAGCGTATGCAAGTCAAGACCCCGCCGATGGGCTTCAACACCTGGAACACCTTCGCCGACAAGATCGACGAAAAGCTGATCCGCGAGACCGCAGACGCGATGGTCGAGACCGGTCTGCGCGACGCGGGCTACGAGTACCTCGTCATCGACGACTGCTGGAGCGAAAGACAGCGCGACCCCGTCACGAACAGAATAATACCCGACCGCGTCAAATTCCCGAACGGAATGAAGGCGGTCAGCGACTACGTCCATTCAAAGGGGCTTAAGTTCGGCATGTATTCCTGCATCGGAACGCGCACCTGCGCGGACTTCCCCGGCTCTTTCGACCACGAGTTCCTCGACGCGCAGACGTTCGCCGACTACGGCGCGGACTTCCTCAAATACGATACCTGCTACAAGCCGGCGGCGGCGCCCTCGCACCTGCTCTACCGCAGGATGAGCCTCGCGCTTCAGGCGACCGGTCGCGATATACTTCTCTCCGCCTGCAACTGGGGTATGGACGGAGTCCACGACTGGATACGTTCCACCGGCGCGGGTATGTTCCGCTCGACCGGCGACATCCACGACTCATATGATAGCTACAAGCAGATATTCTTAAGTCAGGTCGGCAACTTCTCGCGCAACGGCGCCGGCTGCTTCAACGACATAGATATGCTCACCGTCGGGATGTACGCGCGCGGCAACGCCGGACTTACCGGCTGCACGGACGTCGAATACCGCACCGAGTTCGCGCTCTGGTGTATGTTCGCTTCGCCGCTGATGATAGGCTGCGACGTGCGCGATATGAACGATTTTACACGAGAGCTGCTTACAAATCCGCGTCTGATACGCATCAATCAGGACCCCGAATGCCGTCCGCCCTTCATCGCGGTGCATACCGAGAATGACGAAAACAACGTGTACGTCCGTCTGCTTTCGGATAACGAGCTGGCGATAATGTTCACCAACCTCAGCGATGAAGAGGGTATCGGAACATGGCTCGCATTTGAGGATATAGGCATCCCCGCCGCCTCCGGAAAGGGCTTGAAGCTGACCGACGCCTTCACCGGCGAGGAGGCCGGCGTTTTCAAGGAGTATAAGTCCGAGCGCGTCGCCCCGCACGACTGCAGGGTGTATCTGGCGAAAATAGTCGACGTGAAATAACGATGATATGACGAAACCGCCTCCCGACTGGGAGGCGGTTTTTGCTGTATGCGGGTATGTCATATCGGGGAGTATGCTTTCCTTTTGCAAACGGTTGCAAAAGGCAGGGGATCCCTCGGGCTTCGCCCTCGGGATG
>JAFTEJ010000124.1 GCA_017453725.1 Clostridia bacterium
ACTCCGACGTCATAATGGTGCTCGACCACGGCAGGATAATCGAGCGCGGCACGCACAACGACCTCATCGCGCAGAAGGGCACGTATTATCAGCTCTACACCGGCGCGTTCGAGCTCGAATAAGACGCGCGCATCCGTTTATTTTCTTTTGGAAGTGAAACTATGAAGAACATACGCAACGTCGCGATAATCGCCCACGTCGACCACGGCAAGACCACGCTCGTCGACGAAATGCTCAAGCAGAGCGGCGTATTCCGCGAAAACCAGGCGGTCAAGGAGCGCGTTATGGACTCCGGCGACCTCGAGCGCGAGCGCGGGATAACCATACTCGCGAAAAACACCGCCGTCAGCTACGGCGGAGTTAAGATAAACATCGTCGACACCCCCGGCCACGCCGATTTCGGAGGCGAGGTCGAGCGTATCCTCAAGATGGTCAATGGCGTCATCCTGCTCGTCGACGCCGCGGAGGGCCCGATGCCGCAGACCCGCTTCGTCCTCCAGCGCGCGCTGGAGCTCGGGCACCGCGTCATCGTCGTCGTCAACAAGATCGACCGCCCCGACCAGCGCATACACGAGGTCATCGATGAGATACTCGAGCTGCTCATCGACCTGAACGCGACCGACGACCAGCTCGACAGCCCGATGCTCTTCTGCTCCGCGAGACAGGGCACGGCGTCCTTCTCTCCGGAGGTCGTCGGCACGGATCTCAAGCCGCTTTTCGACACGATACTCGAATACATACCCGCCCCCGAGGACAGCGACGAAGGCCCGCTGCAAATGCTCGTTTCTTCCGTCGACTATAACGAATACGTCGGGCGCATCGCGATAGGCAGAATCGAACGCGGCGTCATAAAGCAGAATCAGGACATCGTCGTCCGCAACTACCACGAGGAGCGCAGCCCGAAGCGTGTCAAGGTCTCCAACATCTTCGAGTTCGACGGGCTCAGCAGAGTGCCCGTCACGGAATCCTCCTCCGGCAGCATAATCGCGATAAGCGGCATCGGCGACATCACGATAGGCGACACCATCTGCGCGCCCGAAGCGCCGGAGGCGCTCCCGTTCGTTAAAATTTCCGCGCCGACGATGGAGATGACCTTCTCGGTCAACGACAGCCCCTACGCCGGGCGCGACGGCAAATACGTCACCACCCGCAACATACGCGACCGCCTGATGCGCGAAACGCTCAAGGACGTTTCACTGAAGGTCAGCGAGGTCCCGAACAGCGACAGCTTCAACGTCGCCGGGCGCGGCGAAATGCACCTGAGCATCCTCATCGAAACGATGCGCCGCGAGGGCTACGAATTCCAGGTCAGCCCGCCGCGTATCCTCAACCGCGAAATCGACGGCGTGCTCTGCGAGCCCGTCGAACGCGTCGCTATAGACGTCCCCGCCGACGCCGTCGGCTCCGTGATAGAAAAACTCGGCGCGCGAAAGGGCGAGCTCTCCGAAATGAACCCCGTCGGCAGCCGGATGAAGCTGGAGTTCTTCGTCCCGTCGCGCGGGCTCTTCGGCTACCGCAACGAGTTCCTCACCGACACAAAGGGCGAGGGCATAATGAGCTCCGTTTTTGAGCGCTACGAACCCTTCAAGGGCGAGATAAAGCGCCGCAACACAGGCTCGCTGATCGCCTTCGAGACCGGCGACGCCGTCGCCTACGGCATCTGGTGCGTGCAGGACCGCGGCCAGATGTTCATCGCGCCCGGCACGCCCGTTTACGGCGGGATGATCGTCGGCGAATGCCCGAAGGCGGAGGACATCACCGTCAACGTCTGCAAGACGAAGCACTTGACAAACACCCGCGCTTCCGGCAGCGACGAAGCGCTCCGCCTCGTGCCGCCGCGCATAATGAGTCTCGAACAGTGTCTTGAGTTCCTCGCGGACGACGAGCTGCTGGAGGTAACTCCCAACAGCCTGCGCCTCCGCAAGAGCATCCTCGACCACGCCAACAGGATGAAGGCGCTGAAAAAGAAGGCGTGAACGTATGCTTGAAATGAGAGCCGCCCGCGCTGAGGATATCGACCGCGTAATGGAGGTCTACGCCGCCGCGCAGGATTATATGATCGCCTCCGGCAACCCGACGCAGTGGCGCCGCGCCTATCCGACGCGCGAGCTCATCGAAACAGACGTCGCTTTTGGGCGCTGCCGCGTGCTGACGGAGGACGGAGTCATCCGCGCCGTCGCCGCGATATGCGATGGCGAAGACCCCGCCTATCCCGGCATCGTCGGAAAGTGGCTCAACGACGAGCCGTATATCACCATCCACCGCATCGCGAGCGATGGGAAATGCCGCGGCGTTTTCCGCTTTGTCGCCGACGAATGCAAGCGCCTCTGCGATAACGTCCGCGTGGATACGCATGAAAACAACCGCAGGATGCGGGAGAATATCGCCGCCTGCGGTTTCGTACACTGCGGCACCGTCTTCATGGCGGACGGCTCCCCGCGCCTCGCGTTCCACTGGAGCAGAGAATACGAAGGTAAAAATAGAAACATTTGATAAGAAAGATTCGAAAACACGCGGCTCAGCATTTTTTTGAGTCGCGTGTCTTAATCAACTAAAAGCGGAGTAAATCGCTCCGCTTTTTTAACTATGATGACATATGTAGTATATAAGTGTTAACCCATATTTTCGACTTTGATGTTACGTACTTCTCCATCCTCAGACATAACCGTAGCTGTGAGTTTGAAACCGTAGTTCTCAAAATTTTTTAAATATGCATCAGTATATCCGCTCATATTTCCTTTTATTGTTACTTCCCAACAATCCCAATAGCCTCCCTCATAGCTGCCTGTATTTTTATTCTTTTTATATCTAAATTCAGTGGATTTTTCAGCAGTCGTGGACCCGATATTAGGACTATAATTTTTATTAAATCCAAGTTCCCACCTAATATATGATTCAAACATATAATCGTTTTTTACCGCTTTTATTGCAGCATCTGCAGACTTGATTTTGTAATAAGCTGTGGGGTCATAAGAATAAGAATATGATTTTGAAGAAGATGACGAATCCGAATTTCTAGTGCTGCCGTTACTTGAACTGCCGCACGCTGACAACATTGCAAGCGCTATACAAATACATAATACAATGATAATAAATCTTTTTATGATTCTTTTCATAATATACTTCCTTTCAGTTTATTGTTTTGCCGGGACAAGGGGAATTGACAGGTATTCTCCACGGACTTCCCTTTGCGTCCTGTTCCGCACCGTCTATTCTCCCTTCCCTGCACCATCGTGAGATGGTCGATTTATCAAATCCCCATTTCTCTCCGGCTTCTTTTGTACCCATAAACTCCAAATCTCAATCCTCCTTTCGCAATTAATTATACTCAATCTTTGAGTATTTGTCAAGACTCAAAGATTGAGTGTGCTACCCTTTTTTAGGGTGATTATATGAATTACAGAGAACGCATGAGAAACCTGCGCGAAGACCACGACCTAACGCAGGAGGAGGTCGGCAGACTTCTGAACAAAACGCAACAGGGATACAACCATATCGAAGCGGGCAGAGCCGAGCTGAAAATCGAAGACCTGATAAAACTGTGTGATTACTATAACGTTACCGCCGATTATTTTATCGGAAGAACGGATTAAATTTGCACTTGCGCCGATGCGAATACTTCTGTTAAAATATTAACAAAGAGGTGTTATATATGGAAACAGCGATTGTGTATTACTCCCTCAACGGCAACACCGGGTTTGTCGCAAGCGAGATCGCCGAAAAGCTCGGCGCGGACGCGATAAAGCTCACGCCGAAAAAGGCGTTCCCCGACAGCGGCTTCAAAAAGTTTCTCTGGGGCGGCAAAAGCGCCGTCATGAAGGAAAAACCTGAGCTCGAGCCGTATGAGTTCGACGCGGAAAAGTACGACCGCGTGATATTCGGCACTCCCGTCTGGGCGAGCCGCTTCACGCCGCCGCTTCGCACCTTCGTCGCCGACAACGCCGACGCGCTGAAGGGCAAGCGCTTCGCCGCCTTCACCTGCTTCTCCGGCGGCGGCGCGGACAAGGCGCTCGCGCGGCTCAGGGAGCTGCTCGGCGCGGACCTCGACGCGGAGCTTATACTTATCGACCCGAAAGACAAGCCCTCCGACGAGAACGCAGCCAAAATCGCGGAATTCTGCGCCGCGCTCGCGGAATGACCGGCCGATACGGCAAGAAACCGGCGTATCCGTTTTCGTAAAAAGCTTTTCATTCTGCAATATAAAGTGACTCCGCGCACAGCGGAGCCGAAAACTTCAACGTTGGAGGCATTCTTATGAACGAACAGAACAACGATATCGCCGCGCTCGCGGCGGCAAGAGAAAAAACGATAGTCCGCACCAGCGTCGTCGGCATCGCCGCGAACCTGCTGCTTGTGGGCTTCAAAGCGTTCGTCGGGCTGGTTTCAAACTCTATCGCCGTTATACTCGACGCGGTAAACAACCTCTCCGACGCGCTCTCCTCTGTCGTCACTATCATCGGCGCGAAGCTCGGAGCCAAACAGCCCGACAAAAAGCACCCGCTCGGCTACGGAAGGATAGAGTATCTGAGCTCCATGATCGTCGCGGCGCTCGTGCTTTACGCCGGCATCACGTCGCTCGTTGAATCCGTTAAGAAAATCATCACTCCGGAAGCCGCCGATTACAGCGCGGTTTCGATAATCATCATCTCCGTCGCCGTCGTCGCGAAGCTGTTTCTCGGGATGTACGTTAAAAAGCAGGGCAAAAAGGTCAACTCCGGCGCGCTCGTCGCTTCCGGCTCCGACGCGCTTTTCGACGCGATCCTTTCGGCTTCCGTTCTCGCTTCCGCCGTCGTTTTCCTGCTCTGGGGAGTTTCGCTCGAGGCCTACGTCGGCGTTCTGATCGCCGGCTTCATAATCAAAGCCGGTATCGGAATGATGATAGAAACGCTCAACGATATCATCGGCAAACGCGAGGACGCCGAAACCGCCGCCGAGCTGAAGCGTATCATCTGCGCGGAAGAGCACGTTATTGGCGCTTACGACGTGATACTTTTCAACTACGGCCCGAATAAGTATTACGGCTCCGTCCACATCGAGCTGCCGGACACGCTGACCGTCGACGAGGTCGACAGGATAACGCGCAGGATAGAGATTGACGTTTACCGGCAGACCGGCATAATACTGACCGGCATCGGCGTCTACTCCTTCAACACCTCCGACGACGAGGCGGCGCGGATGCGCAACGCCGTCCGAAAAGCGGTAATGTCGCACGACTGGGCGCTCCAGATGCACGGCTTCTACGCCGATACCGAAAAGAAAAAGCTGCGGTTCGACGCCGTCATCAGCTTCGACGTTGACAGAAAAGAGGCTGTTGAAGCGCTTTACGGCGAAGTATGTGCGTTGTATCCGGACTACGAAATAACGATCGTGCCCGATTTCGATATAACCGACTGACGGCAGGTTCCCATCGCGCCTCCGGCGGCGCGGGCTCGCGGAATTATAAATCCGATACACAACAAGCGGAGCGATCGCTCCGCTTTTTATTATGCCCGATAGTCAAAACCGCGAAAATGGCGTATCCCTGATTTGCACGCCTTAAGATTTCTTCCAATGCCCGAGCCGGGGCAGAGTCGCTTCCATATGCGCTCTTATCTGTTCGGCGGGCCAGCTTTCGGTCGCCAGATGCTCGGAGCAGAAATCTATTAGCTGCTCCATAGACGAATACGTGAATTTGCCGTCGGCGTAGCACCATTTGCAGTAGTCCTCGTTCAGGCCGCCGTCCGGCTCCCTGCTGATAACGGAATCCTCAAGCGGCATACCGCAGCACTGACAGATAAGGTCGGGCGCCGAGCCGCAAATCGTATCCACCGAAACCCCGAAAAGGTCGGAAAGGCGTTTCAGCGACGCGTCGTTCGGGAACGACATACCGTTTTCCCAGCGGTATACCGTCTGCGCGGTAACTCCGACCTTTTCCGCAACCTCTTTACGCGACAGTCCCTTTTCCGTTCTCAGATTTCTTATGATTTCATAAGGCTCCATTGTTATTACCTCCCGTGATTTGAAAGAAAGCGGCGTATAGCCTCAATGCTTCGTCTTCATCTCGAGCTCGACGTTGAAGAAGCCGCCCTGTATGCTCCACGGCAGGCGCTTGCCGTCGGGGACGGTTATCTCCGCGCCGTCGGCGAAGACGAAGGTCAGCGATTTTTCCGGGCCGCGCTTATAGTCGCTGTCCGGCAGGCCGCCCCAGGCGAGCATCCCGCAGCGCGCAATATTATCGCGGACGGCGGCGACCGTCTCCGCGTCTACCGGCTTCTCGCTCTCGTAAACGGTCGGGTCGTCGTAGCGCGAGGAGTTCGCGTTCGTACCCGTGCCGTCGGCGTTTAAGGTCAGCGTCGCGCGTGTGAAGCCGCCGTTCTCGCGCTCCTCCGCGAAACGTATCGCCGTCAGCTCCGAAAGCTCCGGCAGCGCGGCGCGTTCGCCCGCGAGCGCTTCCGCGAACGCCTGCGCGATCGCGACTCCTGCGTCGTAAGCGATGACCGGGCTCTGGTTATCCGAGACGCTTATCATTTCGCCGGAGGCGTACCTTATATCCACGCTGCCGCCGAAATTCTCCGGCAGCCCGTGAGTCTGCGAATGCCTGCCGTTATCCTTCGCGAGCTCATACTCGCGGACGAGCGCGACGAGCTTCGGGAATATATCACCTTTAAGCAGCGCCCATTCGCGGCGAGGCTCGTCGTAATTCGAAAGCATGCGGGTTTCGAGGAAGACAAAGCTGCCGCCGGCGCAGGGCGCGGCGAACGCGGAAACGTAATCGAGGCGGTCGGAGCCGTCGATCGCCAGCGTTCTGAAGGCGCTCGTCACGTCGAAAAGCGTCATCTCCTCCGAGGTGATGACCTTCGGCGCTTTCGTATCTATATACGCGTCGGTGCCGCCGCAGGTCAGCGGCTGCGTCCTGCTGGTTATCACGATACCGTCCGGCATATCGTCGCGGTTCTTTTTCTTGAATATCGACATAGCGTTACCCCTCTCCGTTCAGTATCCCGTAAAGCCCCTCGCGCAGCTCGCGAAAGCCCTTCGGGAAGTTCTGTGAGCCGTCCGCGCATACGCGTTCGCCGTCGATGACGGCTTCGAGCCGGAACATTTCGCCGTCCAGCACGCCGCGCGGGTGCTTACCGTGAAAGCCGTTCCACGACGGCACGCCGCAGTCGCCGAGCAGCTCCAGCGCCGCTTCAACGGAGCAGTACGCGCGTTTCTCGAGCCGACGCTCCGTTCCCTCCTCCGCGAGGTAACGTATGTAATACGACACCTCCGCTTCGGAGCCCTTGTTTATCATCTCATATTCGACGCTCGCGCGCATCCCGCTTATCGAAAGCGTCAGCGTCCCGAACGACGTCGGTTTCTTTTTTGCGAACACGGCGTGTCCCTCCTTTCCGCCCCGCGCCGCGGCCGGGACGGTGATTGTTTTATCGGCGTATTCCATATCCGCATATATAATAATGCATAAAACCGCGTATGTCAAGAAGGCTTCTTTCATAGCGGCTTTTCATAACAAAAGGCACTTGCTTTCGCAAGTGTCTTTTGTTATGGCGGAGAGTGTGGGATTCGAACCCGCGTGCGATTGCTCTCAAACTGATTTCGAGTTATTAGCAACAAATCAACTAATTGGCTTTCGAGACACATTTTTTAGATTTGTTTCTGTGCTGAAAGCTTATTAAATCAAGAGAAAAATCATTTTTGTTTCCTGCTTTTTTTCGTGAGTGCGAATCACTGAAAAAAGCTGAAAATGGCAAGAAAAAGAGTGCAAAAATGAAGTTTGGGGAGAAAAAAGAGAGAAAACGTACCTCTGTTGTTGACACAAATGCGGCGGTTTTACCCGCCGCATTTGTTTATAATGGTATTATTACTCGTCAGCAGCCGTATCAAACTTGTCTGTGACGGCTAAATTGAAAGTCCATCCATTTCCGTTTTTGATAGATGGATTCAAATAGCATTTATGCCTTAGCAAGTCAGGTCCCGGCATTAAAAAGGGATGCAAGCGTGTCCTTATTCTCCTCAAACACTTTCAGCACATACTTGTTCCAGTGCCGTGCGTCGGCGGTGCTGCTACCGAAGACGTAATCCTCCTGACCGTAGTCCATAACATCAAAGCCCGGGATGGCTTTGCTTGCGCCGGAGGTACGGTAGTTCGCCGCTCCTGCAAGAGTCATTGTAATACCGCTTGCACTGTCATAGCTTACCCAACCTGACAAATCGGTGCCGGTTGCTTCGGTTGCGGTTCCGTTTGCAGTCTGCCCGGTGGCAGCAACCTTGCTCACCTGCACAGCGCCGTCAACATATTTGCCGTACATGGTATCCACATAAAGAGCCAACGAATCACCGAAGATCTCGGACGGTACATGACCGCCGTTCCACTGCCATTCGATCTCCGCATCGGTACCGGCGTTCAGCCACGCGATCTGCAGATTTAGGGAGTTGAACATGGAGATGTCGCCCTCAGAAGCGCCCATCAGGATTCTCGCCCAAGTGGGATTGTTCGTGCCTTCCGCGCCGATGTAGTTAATCGGATTGTACAGCTCAACGATGTTGTTACCGTAGGCGTCGCCTGCTTCAATCTCGGCAATATCAGCCTGATATGCCGCAAGCATTTCGTCAAAAGAAGCATAGTTTGCAGAGTCGATCTTGCTGCTGGCAGATTGGGTTGTACCGGAATCCGGCGTACCGACTTCCTCCGTGGAGCCGCCGTTCATGTCTGGAGGCTCACCGGCGTTATCGCCACTGGTGCCACTGCTTCCCATGTCAGGAGGCCCACCCGCTGAATCACCGCTCATATCAGGAGGGCCACCGGCAGAATCACCGCCGGGGCCGCCTGCCATGCCGCCGGAGGTACTGCCGGTGCTACCCTTGGCATAGGAGCCGGAGATAAATGCCTCTGCTCTGTCCGCGTCGGTCATAGCGGCAACTTCGCTGTCAGAAAGCGCATTCCCGCTGGCGTCAAACCAGGTCCAGTCCTCCGCATAAGCGAGACGGACAATATAATCGCCTAGGCTCTGCTCAAGCTCCGACAGATACAGATCCACGTAGGAACCGTAATAGCCGTTGGTATCGCTGTGGCCGCTTGCATCGTATTCGATGGTCAGCGCGACGGTATCATCGGTATCGCCGTCGGCGTTCAGGTCAAAACCGACGTCTGCTTCCTTCACAGATAGATTCTTACCGTTGATGTATGCCATATACTCGGCGGCAAGATAGCCTGCCATCTGCTTCTGGAAATCCGTATTGAAGCTGTAGGTGGGATCAAGATTGTACTCAAAAGCAAGGGCCATATCCGCCTCCGCAAGAGAGGTGATCGCCGAATAAGCCATGCAGCCCCACATACCGTCGGAGAGTGCGACCTCGCTTCCGTCGACGGTAACGGTGGTGGAATAGCTCCCGTCGGAGTTCTTATAAACACCAACGGCTCCCTGTGAGATTTCATAATCATAAAAAGCGGGGTTATCGGAGGTCGCCGCCAGCATCGTCGCGTGCGCTCCGCCGCCGGAACCGCCAGTGGAGACGAAGTAATCCACGCTGCCGGGAAGATTGCCCAGCAGGATGTTGAACTTTACGAAGCGAACCGCGTTTTTCTGATCCACAAGGCAGGAAGGAGCATCGCCGGTATAGGTGCCGTCAGAAAGCGTGCTCTGCTTTCCCCGGTTGCCGCAGGCAATGTTGATATATCCTTCGGCGGCATAGGTCGTTCCCGCCGACTGGTTGGACTGGGCGGAATACCCGGCGGCACCGGTGTTCACGATCACGGGTGCGGTAGCCGCCTTATAGACCTGACCGTTGGTGCTGGTGACCTTGGCGTCATAGTCGATCACCAGATTGCCGGAGGCGGTGCCGCTGGTTGCGTCTGCCGTGCCGTCGCCGTCCGTGTCCACGCCCTTCACGTAAGCGCCGGGAACACAGACGGAAACGCCCTGATAATCCGGCAGCTCGGCGTTGGTCACAGCCGTAACGATTGCCATCGTCCAGGCGTCCGCATTTTCGGAATACGTCCATTCGGGCTTGATGTTGGCCAGATTCAGTGCAGATTCAATATCTGCCTTTGTTCCATTGCTCGTATTGTTTGATGAGTTGTTGTTGCACGCGCACAAGCTGACTACAAGCGTCAGCGCCAGCAAGAGTGCAAGCAGCTTACTTGATTTCTTCATACAGAAAAAACCTCCTATATTTATGATGTCATCATTATACAGGAGGATTCTTGAAAATACATTGAAACAGCCTAAATATTTCTCAAAGGAAATGAAACTGTAAATTTGACTTTTCCATCCCTGCATTCGACAGAAATGCTTCCGCCGTGCGCTTCCGTAATCGCCTTGGCAATGGCAAGCCTGAGCCCGTAGTGATTGCCCTCGCTGTTGCGTACCTCGTCGAGACGATAGAACCGTTCAAACAAACGGGCTTGCTGTTCCGGCGGTATTTTCTTCCCAAAATTTTCTACAGAAAGCAAAGCATGCCGTCCTTGTTTGTGAAGGGAAAGACCGATCTCGTTGCCTCCGTCAGCATTTTTTATATCAAATCGCAG
>JAFTEJ010000125.1 GCA_017453725.1 Clostridia bacterium
CCGGCTCGCTTTCGCCTTCAAATACGCTTCTCGGATCGTCCTGCTCGGGAAGCTTGAAGATCGCCGGCTCTTTGTTGGCGTGGATCCGTCCGATTATCTCCTCGATGGAGTACCCCTCGCCGAGCGTGTTGAAGCGGACGAACCGCTTTGTACCGGCGTGTTTGATCTTGGCGTGCTTTCCCGACTCGTCGATTATGAAGCCCATCTCGCTCATCATATCGGCAAACTGGTATCTGTTGACCGAGCATTTGATGGCGACGTCGATGGCGGCGCGGATGCTGCTTCGGAGCGTCGGAACGCCGTCCCGCTCCGCCTTCCATTCGGCGTACTTCATGCCCTTTCCCTGCGGGTGCTCGATGACCGAGAGAGCGTATTCGCGGCAGAGCTTGTCCGAGGTCTCGCGTATCAGCCGGTAGCTGTCCCTGCAGTCGTTATACTTTTTGCCGTCCTTCCAGGACACCGCGTTGATGACGAAGTGGTTGTGGAAATGCCCGGTGTTCAGGTGGGTGGCGACCACCACCTCGAAGCGCTCCTCAAACAGCTCCTTCGCCAGCCTGACACCTATCTCGTGAGTGGTGGCGGCGTCGACCTCGTCTTCGACGAACGACTGGTACATGTGGTATGCGACGATGCCGGTCGTCTTGCCGAACCGCTCCTGAGTCGCCGAAAAGGTCTGCGCGGCGTTCTCCGGAATGCAATTCACGCCGCTGACGTAGAAGAACTTTTCGGTCTTGTCTCCGTCGACGGCGTAGTCTATCACCCGGTCGACGTCGTGATACTTTTCCATATCCGCGTCGGTCTTCTCCGGGTTGACCGCGTACTTTATCAGCTTGTCGAAGCGATTGCGCACCGGCCAGATCTTTGTCACCGCCATTACGCGCCGCCTCCCGCCAGAAGTGAAGTCAGTCCGCGGTCGATGGCGGCGATCTCGCCGAGCGCGCTTTTGATCTCCGGAACGCGCACCTCGCCCTCGTTCGCCGCGAAGGCGAGACGGCTTAATTCACCTCCGATACGGCGGAGCAGGACGACCGTCTCGGAGAGATCGGCGGGCGGCAGCTCGACGACCTTCAACCGCTTCCAGGCCGCGCGCATAATATCACTCATCGTACGTCCGGTGCGCTCGGACTGCGCTTTGAGCTTGCCGTATTCCTCTTCCGTCAGGCGCATTTTGAAGACTACCGTTTTCTTCGCGTCAGCCATTGCCGTCACCTCCCGGGGTTTCAGGGGTACCCCCTGACAAGCGGGTCCGTGGCCACGGATCCAATGCTTGTTATACCGTATCCACGGCAACACGTTGGGGGCTTTCCGAAGGAAACGGTGACGGCAGTGACGGCAGTGACGGCGTTTTCGCTATATATCATTTTTACCCTCATATATCGTTTTTCCCGTCACTCCTGTCACTCGCGTCACTTTTGTCGCGCAGCTTGAGCGTGAGAAGCCGCGCCTTGTTGGTGCGTTTGTTTCGGTAATCTATCCCCGCGGGGTATATCACCTCGTAATAGTATTTGACTATCGCTTTCGAGGCAGCGGCAGGCGGCGTCCTGTCTTCGCCGATGGCGGCAAGCAGCTCTGAGACCGTTCCGCTCCACTCGCCTTTGTCTGCAACATAGTCCCTGATCTTGAAGAGAAACGGAGGCGTCTCCTCAACACGGAGTTCGTGCTCATCCGGCCGTTCGAATAATACCCAATGGTAGTCTTCAAACTCAAGCGAGAGCTCCTGATACTGAACGTCGCGCCCTGTAACGATCAGATTTGTCGTGTTGAATTTTCGTTTCGGC
>JAFTEJ010000126.1 GCA_017453725.1 Clostridia bacterium
CAGAGTCCGCCTCGACAGCGGTGAAGGCAAGGTCATCATCAACGGCAGGAGCATCGATGAATACTTCGGCCTCGATACCCTCAAGCTGATCGTTCGTCAGCCCCTCGTTCTTACGGCGACCGAGGGCAAATACGACGTTATCTGCACAGTCGCCGGCGGCGGCGTCACCGGTCAGGCCGGCGCCATCCGTCACGGCATTTCCCGCGCTCTGCTTCAGGCGGGCGACGAGCTTCGCCCCGCACTCAAGAAGGCGGGCTTCCTGACGAGAGATCCTCGTATGAAGGAAAGAAAGAAGTACGGCCTCAAGGCTGCCCGTCGCGCTCCGCAGTTCAGCAAGCGCTGACATTTCCACCAAAAACGCAATTTCGCCGGCAGATATTTGTCGGCGAATTGTTTTAGAGGGCGTTATCAGTTTTGCGATATTTTTTGCTCCGAAATTGCCGCGAAAGCCTATAGAATTTCCGAGGTGACGAGTGAGAAAAGAGAAGCTCCTGGAGAACATAAGAATATATTCGCACAGCAAGGCGTTGTTCGGCGCGATATTCCTTATATTCGTTGTCGGCGTATTTATGTACGTCATTTTGGGGAGCAATATGTTTCTCGTATCGGTCGACGGCAACGACAGAGCGATAATCACAGTGCGGAAGGATATGCAGGGCATTATCGACATCTGCGGCGTCGAGCTTGCCGAAGACGACGTGGTGGAATTCACCGAGCCGTCCGACGTTGCCGGAACGCTTGTCGTCAGACGCGCCTTCTACGTCAGCGTCACCGCCGATCGCGTCACCGAAACGATCTCCGTCATCGGCGGCACCGTCAGGGACGCGATAGAGACCTGCGGAGTCGTGCTCGGCGAGTTCGACGAGGTCACGCCGTCGCAGGACACCTATCTCGCGGGCGATATGAACATCAAGGTCACCCGCGTCACCTACGAGCTGCGCGAGGTTTCGGAGAGCATTCCGTATTCGACGAAGGAATACAAATCGATAGAATACCTCAAAAAAACGCGTACCGTCACCCGGCCGGGCGAGAAGGGCGTGAGAGTGACCACCTACCGCGATAAATACGTCGACGGCGAGCGCGTGGACTCGACCATAGTCTCCGTCGAAACGAAGAAAAAGCCCGTCGACGAGCTCGTGGCGGTCGGCACGTCCACGCAGCAGCTTCTGAGCAAGCACAGGCAGCTTGCGCAGCTTCAGGCGGGAGGGAAGACGCCGCCCGCCGAATATGAAAAGGTTATGGTAATGCAGGGCACTGCCTACACCTACTCCTCGATTGAAAAATACAACGTTACCGCGCTCGGCATGCCCGTGCGCGAGGGCGCCGTCGCGGTCGATCCGAACGTGATACCCTACGGCACGATCCTCTACGTCGAATCCGTTGACGGCAGGTTCAACTACGGCTACTGCATAGCGGAAGACACGGGCGGCGGCATCAAGGGCAACCGCATCGACCTATTCTACGAAAGCGGCGCAACCGTCGGCCGCTTCGGCAGGCGCGACGTCAGAGTCTATATTATCGGCTGATGAAAAACTATATCGCTGACATTCTCGGACAAAACGGAATAGAGGTATTCGGAACGCTGCCGGCGTCGGAGGCGGAAACGCTGAAACCGCCGATGGAAGGCGTCCGCTCATACATAGTGATGCTGGTGCCTTACCACACGCAGGACGTGAGGCGGAACGTTGCGCGGTTCGCCTGCTTTCCGGACTACCACGCTTCGATAAAAGCGCTGCTCGGCGGCGTCTGCGCCGCGCTTGAGGAGGAATTCCCAGCCGAAAGGTTCAAGCCCTCGGCGGACAGCTCTCCGCTTTCCGAGGTCAGGTGCGCTGAAAAATGCGGGCTCGGCGTTATAGGCAAGAACGGACTGCTGATAAACGAACGCTTCGGGACCTACTGCTTCATAGCGGAGATAGCGACGACGCTGGAGCTTCCGGCGGAGAAGGCGGCGGTATCGCCCGGATTCCGCTGCACGGAGTGCGGCGAGTGTTTAGCTGCCTGCCCGCACGGAGCGCTTTCGGAGGACGGCTTCGACGCGGAAAAATGCGTTTCGCACGTTTCGCAGAAGAAGGGCGAGCTCACGCCCGAAGAGCGGCGTATGATCGCTTCCGCGGACTATATCTGGGGCTGCGACCGCTGTCAGGAGGCGTGCCCGCTGAACGAAAACGTCGAGGATACGCCATTCCGCTGCTTCAGGGAAACGACGCCGATCGTCACCGAAGAACTGATAAACGATCCGGAGTTTTTCGCCGCTTCCGCGTTCGCGTGGCGGGGCAGGAACACCATCATGCGCAACATCCGGCTTCAAAAAAATGAAAATAACGAATAAATATGCTTTACTAACGCACACTAACCATATATAATTATGGGGTGATGGCGTGAAAATCAAGGACGTAATGAGCAAAACGGTCGTCGCGGCGGACAGCGGACAGTCCGTCTGCGAGGTGGCGCGGCTGATGCGCGAGCACGACGTGGGAGCGATCCCCGTTTTCGAACGCGACGTGATTGCCGGCATCGTCACCGACCGCGACGTCGTGCTGCGCTGCGTTGCGGCGGGAAAGGACCCGTCCGAATGCAGCGCGGGCGAGATAATGTCCGGCGGCGCGGTCTCGGTAACGCCGAACCAGAGCGTCGCGGACGCCGCCAGAATAATGGCGGCGGTCAAGATAAGGCGCCTGCCTGTCATCGAGGACGGGCGGCTCGCCGGGATGGTGTCCTTCGGCGACATCGCGAGAAGCAGGGCGGACGACGCGGAGATAAGCGAAGCCATCTCCGAGATCTCCACCCCGTTCAAATAGGAGTGTAACTATGATAGAAT
Organism: Clostridia bacterium; assembly: GCA_017453725.1. GTDB lineage: Bacteria > Bacillota > Clostridia > Oscillospirales > RGIG8002 > RGIG8002. The sequence goes on from JAFTEJ010000126.1 coordinate 2,819, forward strand.
TCGACGAACTGAAATTACGGCTGAACGGACTGAAAAAGGGGCTGCCGGATCTGAAACGCGCTATGTGCATAGACGACCTGCGCGAAGAGCTCAAGCGCCTCGAGGAGGAAGCGCAGGACCCCGCCTTCTGGAACGACGTCGAGCTTTCCGGCAAGAACCAGCGGCAGACGAAGTCCGTCACGAACAAGATAAAGGCGTACACCGACCTCGTCACCGAGTTTGAGGACGCGGAAACGATAATCGACATCGCCGTCGAAGGCGACGACGAAACCCTGCTCGGCGAAGCGAAGGCGGCGGTCGACAAGGCCGAGTCCGATCTCGAACACCTGCGCGTTTCCACGCTGCTTTCGGGCGAATACGACGGCTGCAACGCGATACTTACCTTCCATCCCGGCGCGGGCGGCACCGAGGCGCAGGACTGGGCGCAGATGCTCTACCGTATGTATACGCGCTGGACGGAGCGCAGCGGCTATAAGTATAAGCTGCTCGACTGGCTCGACGGCGACGGCGCGGGCATCAAGAGCGCGACCATCCTCGTCGAAGGCGAAAACGCCTACGGCTACCTGCGCAGCGAAGCGGGGGTTCACCGCCTCGTGCGCATCTCGCCATTCGACGCCTCCGGCAGAAGGCAGACCTCCTTCGCCTCCGTCGACGTGACGCCGGAGATAGACGACAGCATCGAGGTCGAGATCAACCCTGACGACCTGCGCGTCGATACATACCGCAGCAGCGGCGCGGGCGGCCAGCACGTCAACAAGACGGAGTCCGCCATCCGCATTACCCACATCCCGACCGGCATCGTCGTCGCGTGCCAGAACGAGCGCAGCCAGCATCAGAACCGCGAGGTCGCTATGCGTATGCTGAAATCAAAGCTCATCGAGATAAAGGAGAGGGAACATCTCAGCCGCATCGAGGACATCAAGGGCTCGCAGAAGGAAATCGGCTGGGGCTCGCAGATCCGCTCCTACGTCTTTATGCCGTATACGCTGGTGAAGGATAACCGCACCGGATACGAGGTCGGCAACATCAACGCCGTTATGGACGGCGACCTCGACGGCTTCATCAACGCCTACCTCCGCGCCAAAAGCGAAGGCTCGATAGAATAACGCTTTCGCTTTAATCCGCGGAAAACGTCGCTTTTGCGCCGAACGAATCTGGCGCGGAAAAGGGAAGAAAGCGAAGAATAATACTCAGCAGCGCGAAGCAACCAAAAAAACGCGCTGACGCAAAAACACAACAAAACGAAGCGGGCGGAGCATTGCTCCGCCCGCTTGCGCGTTTAATTATTGACAATCATTCAGATTATCTGTCTTTTTTAATAGTATATCCTTCGTAAATATTGTTGATAGCCGCGAAAGCATCGTCGCCGACCTTGCCGTTCATATTGGTAAGATTCGCCTCCGGAACATTAGCATAGCCTGGATTTCTTCCGTAAAGAGTGCCGGTATAAATATCGTTAACTGTGCTGTTATACGGAATATTCAAGCTACCGCTGCTGACGCAGTTATCGAAGTAGAGATAGCTTCCGCCGACCAGCTGCGCAATATACGGTGCAATATAAAGGTAGCCAGTAGATTTGTCTGTAGGTTTCCAGTAAATATCTGCGCTGACGGTGCAATCCTTGAACAGTGAATGATAACTTGACGTCGACTCCCAAGTAGCAAGCGTAAAGCCTCCGATATTGCCGCCTCCGGCGGAGGTTCTGATTGTACCCGAAACAGTAACGTTGTCAAACTGAGCGCCGTAGTAGGTGTATGACGAGAGAACGCCAACATCAAGATCGCTGTCAATATCGCAGTCGACCTTCAGATTCTTAACAGTGCCGTTGCAAATCTCACCAAACAGCGAGATAGCTGACGTTTCAGGCATTGCGGAATCGTCGTTCCAATTGAAATGTATGGTGTGGTTATCGCCGTCGAAAACTCCGAAGAATACGCTGGAATAAGAATCGTGCGCAGCCGCTCCCTTCATCACGTAGACGACATTCATACACCAGTTTTCAATCGTTACATCATTTGTCATTTTGTAGCAGTAATCGTTAAGACTCTGTTCCCAACCTTCATCGTAAACATAATCGCTCGCCATTGCGTGGAAATCTTTGATATCCGAAATCAAGTAAGGATAATCCTCGTCACCAAGTCCGCCGGAATATCTGTATTCAGACGTGAAAGGGCTGAAGGACGTGGTCATAAATGTGACGACACCGCTTTCCACATCGTAGTAGTACTTGTTGTTAGCAAGATTAGCAACGTCATCAACGGATTCCATAGCTACGCCATTATGAGCAAACTGCTGAAGATCGACAACGCCGATGTTGAGGTCGACAATAAAAGCCGTACCATTGCTGACAATCTTTGCGCCGGAATCGGTCTCAAGACCGACTTCATAGGTGGTTGTGCTGTTTCCGGTCTGAACCTCGAAATTCGCGGGGGTATCGGTCTCCTCGACGTAAAGGTTTATGCCTTCGCCATCAGCCAAAGCAGTGTTGTTGGCGGTCGCGCTTCCGGCAGGAATCGTAACCTTTGCGGTACCGACTTTTTCGGTATTACCGGCAGTCACGGTCGTGGGTTCTGTAGTAGAATACACAGCGGAGCCGGAAACGATTTCGGGATACACCGACTGCGCGTCATACTGATTGTTGAAGCTGTCGGATTCCTCGGTCTGCTGCGTAGCAAGAACCTTGAGGTCAAAGTCGACTTCGCCGTTCATATATTCATTGCCCGCTTCTTCATCCATATGGATGGCGAGCGCGAAGTAGTGTTCGTCGCCGGGAGCCATAGGAACGTTTACGGACGTGGTACCAAAGGTGTAACTGCCGTTGTCGGGAATCTCAACACCGGCGATTGAAACCGGCTCGAGTCCGCCGAGAGTAGTCCAGCTCAAAGTGTCAAGCTCGCCGTTCTTCGCGTTGGGAACAATCTCGTATTTCATAGCCTTGTAGAGATCCTTCGAAACGTTATAGACCTCGAGCGCGACCTGATACTTGAGGTAGAGGTTGCCGGCGTTCTTAATCTTCAGATACGCGATCTGAGTTTTGCCGGGCTCCCAGAGGGTCTCGGTGCTGTTTGTCGCATAGTTGGAGCTCTTGAAAATAGGCGCGGCGCTGGTGCTGATGTCGACGTAACCTTCGACCGCATTGGCGTTAGTCGGCTCATACTTCCAAAGCTCGATGTCAAGCGTACCGGCGATGATCTTGTTGCCGGAGCTCGTGACGCTGTCGGTGTACCACGCGAATGTGGTTCCCGCCAGCATAGCGAAGCACATTATGAACGACATAAACGAACTTATGAACGCCCGCTTCGCTGACTTCTTCTTTGTCATAGCTTTTTTCCTCCTTGTTATTTTTTTACTTTGCAAAATTTATAAAAGGCCTATGACGAGCATCTTATACAATGGGTGAGTTCTTGCCTCCCTCTGAGGAGGGAGGTGGATTTTGCCAAAGGCAAAAGACGGAGGGAGAGATAACGATGTCTCTCCTTATGTATGAGCGTTGTGCCGGAGACGATGTGAATGTGTGGGAGATGATTTGCCGTCTTCGGATATAACTTCCTGCAAATCGCGGCGCGGCGTTATCTCTCCCTCAGTCAGCGCCGCAAGCGGCGCTGACAGCTCCCTCCCAGAGGGAGCCAAGGCAGCCTTCGGCGGCAACAACCCCTCAGTCGCCTTCGGCGACAGCTCCCCTTACACAGGGGAGCCAAGGCCGCACGGCTGCGTCAGATGGGGGATCCTTCGCCCTTCGGGCTCAGGATGACAGAAACATAAAGCTCAGCGCCAATGCGCGGGCGATCAAGATCGCCCCTACGGCACGCCGCTCTGCCGTGACAGGGTTGTCGGCTGTCTGATTCGCGCAGCCGGATGACATAATTGACGTTACGTGATCCGTTTTCGTCGATTTCGCGGCGAGGATACTTATACGTCATTAACACATTTTCGATTATATATCAAGTTTTCCGAAAAATCAAGATATTTTTTTGAAAAATATTCGATTTTATTCTTCAAAAGTCCTGAAATCAGGCTATTTTAGTATTATTTATCCTTTTTTTAAGCATGGCGGGCGGATATATCGGCGCCGATTTGCGGCGCAGTTCGACGACGATAACAACATAACGTCAATTATGTTGTTTGATTACAATTCTTGGAACAGGAGCCAGCGCGAAAACTTATTCAGATGTGCCTACTTCACATTGGGCTTATACTGCGATTGACGATCTGAGTGACAGAGGCTTTATTGACGGAAACAGCTTAGGACAATTTGAGCCGAATAAGAATATGACACGTGCTGAAGCATGTGTTTTTATCGGAAAAACCTTGGGTGTAAATATCACAAATAATAACGTGAGTACCGGATTCTCAGACGTTCCAAGTGGGAGTCAGTATGCGGGTTATGTCAAATGGGCTAAAGACAGAGGTATATTTTCAGGAACATCAAGCACAATGTTTTCTCCAAATTCGACTATAACCAGAGAACAGTTTTGTGTGGCTCTTAATGCACTTTTTACCTCATATCATATCGTGTTGAATTACACCTCTCCTTCATATAGCCCTCTATACAATGATGATTCGTCCATTTCGAGTTGGGCAAGATACGCGGTTTATTTAATGCGTACTAATGGAATAGTTGATGGAACTTCACCGAATACTTTTTCTCCTCAGATGACAATAACAAGAGCGCAAATAACTTTAATGATGTATAATGTTTTTTATGATTATATATATGATATGTTTACATCATCCAGCCTTTTAGGTAATAAAGTATGGTTTCTGAAAATGAACATGGGAACAACTTCAAACCCAAACTATCAATACTCGCAAGTAATGAACAAGTTAACTAATCAGAGCGGAATGTATCCGGGTTGGAATGCAGATGAACAATATATAAGAATCACATATTATACAGACACAACCGGTCAATTGAATGACGATTTAACTAATGATTGC
>JAFTEJ010000127.1 GCA_017453725.1 Clostridia bacterium
GCCCCTACGACCTCTGCGCTCCGTGAGATCCTTCGACTGCGCTCCCTGCGGTCGCTCCGCTCAGGATGACAACGCGGCTGCTGACGGCGGGGGATCCTTCGGGCTGCGCCCTCAGGATGACAACGCGGGCGCGTTCGGTTTCCTTTCAGCCGACTGCGTAATTGCGCAACCCCTCCGTCATCCTCATCTTCGATTCGGATGCCGCCTCCCCTTACACAGTGGAGGCCGACCGCGCGGCTGCTTGAGGTGCGGGATTCCTCGTCGGCGGCGGGCATAGCCGGCTTTCACGTTTCCGCCTTTGGCGGCGGCTCCTCGGAATGACATACGCCTCCGCGCGTGCAAACCGTAGGGGCGATTTTAATCGCCCGCGATATATTCAAACCGCGTCAGCGGTTTGCGCCTTCATGACGGCGTCAGCCGTCAATTCATTTGTCATATTTTTCCGAAAATCGCCGAAAAACCTCTTGACATCGCGGTCCCGAGGTGATATACTATTCGCAAATGAGCGAAAGCTCCGTTAAAAACGAACACAAACGATGCTTCTTTAAGCGGGTGCAGAGACGCCGGCAAGACGCAGCGGTTACATAGGGCAAGTCTGTAACCTCTCCGCCGGCCGGCGGGGAGGTTTTTTATGCGCGAAAAGGCGATACTGCTCGACGGGATCTCGGTCGAACGCGCCCTGATGCGCGTGGCGCACCAGATAACCGAAAAGAACTCCGATATGAACGCCGTCTGCCTCATCGGAATAAAGACGCGCGGCGTGCCGCTCGCCGAACGCCTCGCGCGGAACATCGCGGAAATAACCGGCTCCGCGCCCGCAGTCGGCACGCTCGACATCACGCTTTACCGCGACGACCTGACCCGGGTCGCGGATTCGCCGATAGTGCGCGAGCCGCAGATACCCTTCCCGGTGGAGGGCAAGACGGTCGTCCTCTGCGACGACGTCATCTATACCGGCCGCACGATACGAGCCGCGATGGACGCGGTGATGGATTCCGGCAGGCCGGCGCGGATACAGCTTTTCGAGCTCATCGACCGCGGGCACCGCGAACTGCCGATACGCCCCGACTTCGTCGGCAAGAACGTCCCGACGTCGCATTCGGAGGTAATCACCGTCCGCCTCGCCGAGACCGACGGCGAGACCTGCGTGAAGCTGCTGGAGAGATAAGCGCAGGGCGTCGGCGTAGGGACGAGCATCGCTCGTCCGTGGGCTCCCCTGTGGAAGGAGAGCTGTCGCCGCAGGCGACTGAGGGGTTGTTGATTTTCCTTTAGCCTGCGCACTTTTTCTTTTACAAAGCCGTTACCTTCAGGATCCTTCGACTTCGTGACGCTGAAGCGTCACTTCGCTCAGGATGACAAAACGGCTGCTGACGGCGGGGGATCCTTCGGCGCTTCGCGCCTCAGGATGACAGAGAGGCGGCGCTTATGCGCGAATACGCGGACTTCGTCCGCTCCGCTCAGGATGACAGAAACGCATCGTATATCTTAGCGGTTAACTCCGCGTGATATAAAAAATCCAAAAACTAAACGGAGGACAAAAAACTATGAATCTGACTTACCAAGTCAAAGACAAGCCCGGGTTCGGCAAAACGCTGATCTTCGCGCTGCAGCAGGTGCTGGCGATACTCGCCGCCACCATCGCCGTGCCGGCGATTATCGGCAACGGTATGTCCCAGTCCGCGGCGCTCTTCGGCGCCGGAATCGGCACACTCGTGTATCTCTGCTTCACCAAGTTCCGCAGCCCGGTCTTCCTGGGCAGCTCCTTCGCGTTCATCGGCTCGATGTTCGCGGCGTTCGGCGGAGCCGCCTCCGCGGCTGCCGGATATGTCGGACTTATCATCGGCGCGGCGTTCGCGGGTCTTGTCTACGTCGTCATCGCGCTGGTAGTCAAGTTCGCGGGCGTAAAGTGGATCAACAAGCTTATGCCCGCGGTCGTCATAGGCCCCACCGTTTCGATAATCGGTCTTTCGCTGGCCGGCAACGCCGTCGGCGACCTGCAGGTCGGCAAGGTGCTTGACGCTGCGGGAGTCTCCGTTGCCAGCCCCTACGTCTGCATTATCTGCGGACTCGTCACCCTCTTCACCGTCGTGCTCTGCTCGGTCTACGGCAAGAAGATGGGCAAGCTCATCCCCTTCATCATCGGTATCGTCGCCGGCTACATCGCCGCCACGATCTTCACCCTCATCGGCGACGCCACCGGCAACGATCTGCTGAAAGTCATCAACTTTGACGCGTTCAAGGATATGACGATTTTCGCGGTTCCCGAGTTCACCTTCCTGACCGCCGCCGAAGGCCTCAAGGAAATCGACGGCAGCTTCATCGCCACTGTTGCGGTCGCGTACATCCCGGTCGCGTTCGTCGTCTTCGCCGAGCACATCGCCGACCACAATAACCTGTCCTCCATTATCGGCAGCGACCTGCTTGAGAATCCCGGTCTGCACAGAACGCTTCTGGGCGACGGCGTCGGCTCCTTCGCGGGCGCCTTCTTCGGCGGCTGCCCGAACACCACCTACGGCGAATCCGTCGGCTGCGTGGCCATCAGCGGCAACGCCTCCATCGTTACCATCTTCACCACGGCGATCATGTGCCTGGTCATCAGCTTCTTCGGACCGTTCGTGACCTTCCTCGCCTCCATCCCGAACTGCGTAATGGGCGGCGTCTGCATCACGCTCTACGGCTTCATCGCGGTCAGCGGACTCAAGATGATCCAGAAGACCGACCTGAACCA
>JAFTEJ010000128.1 GCA_017453725.1 Clostridia bacterium
CCGCGTGACGGACGCGAAGCGGACGGCACAATATATTCAAATCGGCTATGCCGATTTGCTCCTTAATACCGCCGCAGGCGGTATATCATGCCGGCGGTACGCCGATATATCATACGCAAAGCGTATATCATATCGCCAAAGGCGATATATCATTGCGGGCGGTGACGCGGCTTCGCCGCAGTTATGAGCTCGCTTCGCGATCACAACCCCTCCGGCGCTTCGCGCCACCTCCCCTTACACAGGGGAGGCTTTTCGCCCGCTCTTATTCCAGACTGCTCTGGTCAGCGAGCCTCGCGGCGACGCGGAGGATGAGCAGGGCGTCGCCGACGGTGATTTCGTCGTCGCCGTCGACGTCGCCGATAAGGACGTCCTCATCCGTCGACGCCTGCAGTCTCGCCGCGATGCGCAGCGCGATGAGCGCGTCGCCGACCGAAATCTCGCCGTCCTTGTCCATATCGCCCTTCATGACCTCCGGCTTCACCGGCGGCACGCAGCGGACAGAGAAATCGTCGAGGTACAGACGGTACATATTCGTCGTATCGGCGTGGGAGACGCATATTCTGAGCCACTTGCCGTTCAGCCTCTCGGGCAGGACGACGGTGAACTTCCGCCACTCGTTCGTGGTCGTCTTCTTCCCGGTCAGCTGCGTCGGGACCGATTCGCCGTAGAGGATATAGCTGACGGTGAAATTCTCGGCGAAGTCGGTAGCGTTTGAGCCGCGCGCCCAGAACGAAACGGTCGTTTCGCCCTCGGCGGGCACGAATATATACGGGGTGACGAGCCGGTTATTCGGGGTCAGCGGGTGGCTTTCATAGTAGGACTCGGAGCAGACCGCGCCGGTTCCGCTGTGCGAAAGCGAGCTGTCGGCGAGTGTGCCCGCGGGGTTGACGTAGAACCAGTTGAGGCCGTCGCCGTCCATATCATGCCGCGTCCAGTCGTTATCGAAGGGATTCGTCTCGAAATCGAAGGCGTATATCTCATACGGATCGGGCGCGTTGACTATCGAAAGGTCGTCCAGCAGGAGCTGATACTGCGATTCTTTGTTGTGGTGTTCGATAATCAGATAGACCTTCTTGCCGGCGAGCGAGGATACGTCGAAGGCATACTCCTTCCATTCCCCGGTCGTGACGGTGGACTTGCTGTCCAGATAGTAGGTCTGGGCTGTGTTGTATTCGAGGTAAACTATCCTGAACTCTTCGCGGAAACTGTTATTGCTGTAGCCGCGCGCCCAGAAGCGCAGCGTGGTCATGCCCATATCCGGAACAGTGACGGCGGGAGTCCACAGCCAGTTGCACGTGTTGAGCGGCCCGTCGGGATTCCTGCCGTAAGACTCGGAAAACACCGCGCCCGTGCCGCCGTGCGCTTTCGGCGAATAGTTGCCTCTGAACTCCCAGACGTGCCCGTCTCCGTCCGGATCGGTCTGTTTCCAGCCGCGCTGGAACGGGTCTGTCTCGAAGTCTTCGGAAAGAACGACGCTCTCCGTCACGACGTTCTCAACCTCGAAATCGTCGAGAAGGAGGCGTCCGTCGTTAAACGGGCTGTAGGGGGTGTTGTGGGAGATGACGAAGTATACCGTCCTGCCCTTGAATTCGGTCACATCGGCGGAGAACTTATGCCACGAGGTCGTCGTCGAGCCCTCGGCGATGACGGTGGGCGCGCCGCCGTATTCCTCGTCGACGTAGCAGATACTGAATTCCTCGGAGGTGTTGGACGACGTGCCCCTCACCCAGAAGCTCACGGTCGTCACGCCCTCGTAGGGTATGTCGACGTAGCCGGAGTTGAGCCAGTTATTCGGGGAGAGCGGCTTGTTGTAGGTGAAGTCGTAGGAGTCGGACATCACCGAGCCGGTGCCGGTGTGGAAATAGTCGCCGCCGGCGGGGTTGTGATGATACAGCCAGTAGTGATTATCCTGATCGATGTCCGAGTTGCCCCAGGCGTGCGAAGTGAAGGGGTCCTCCTCGAAGGAGGTGGAATAGAGCACCGTCCTGCGTTCGACGGCCTCGTTCGTCCCCGCCTCCGCGGGAAGCGCGGCGAACGCCCCCGGCGCGAGTGAAAGCAGCAGCGCGAGGGTAAGGAGTGCGGAAAGAACGCGTTTTTTCATGGTGTGTTGCTCCTTTTATTTTAAGTTTACGGGAACTTTTTGGGGGAAGCGACGGGCGTCGGCGTAGGGACGAGCATTGCTCGTCCGTGGCTCCCCGGTGTAAGGGGAGCTGTCTTATTATCGGGCTTTGCCCGATAATAAGACTGAGGGGTTGTCGCCGCCCGAAGCCGGCGCGAAGCGCCGGATGAGGCGTGGCCGCCGAAGTGGGCGCCGCGGCTCCCCGGGGTTAGGGGAGGGGGCGCGTAGCGCCTGTGGGGTTGTCGCCGCCC
>JAFTEJ010000014.1 GCA_017453725.1 Clostridia bacterium
AATACTCCAGCCAATGCTTGATCAGGCTCGGGGGCACCGGCTGCGCGCCGATATGCATGAGCCTCCACTGCTTCAGGTGGAAATTCTCGAGCTTCAGTTCGCCTTTATCCAGCGCCACGAGGATGTCCTGCGCCCACGGAACGAGCAGCCAGACGATGGTCGCCTTCTCCTCGCTGACGGCCTTGATGATCCATTCCGGCTTTATGCCGCGCAGGAGCACCGCTTTGCTGCAGGAGTAGAGGCTGCCGAACCAGTGCATCTTCGCGCCCGTGTGGTAGAGCGGCGGGATGCAGAGGAAGCAGTCGCCGCGCTGCTGGCCGTGGTGGTTCTGCTCGACCTTCGCGGAATGTGTCAGCGAAGCGTGCTTGTGCAGGATGGCCTTCGGGAAGCCCGTCGTGCCGCTCGAGAAGTATATCGCGGCGAAGTCGTCGTCCGTCAGCTTCACGTCCGGCTTCGTCGCCGGCATATACCTGACGAGGTGCGCGTAAGGCTCCGCGAAGCCGGGGCAGCCTTCGCCGATGAAGATGAAGTCCTTAATGCGCGGGGTGTGCTCGCATATGCTCTCCAGGCGGCCGATGAACTCGCTGCCGAAAACGATCGCGTCGCAGTCCGCGAGCTCGACGCAGTATTTTATCTCGTCGGCGGTGTAGCGGAAGTTCAGCGGGACCGCTATGCTCCCCGCCTTCAGTATGCCGAAGTAAGCGGGCAGCCATTCGAGGCAGTTCATCAGCAGGATCGCGATCTTCGCGCCGCCGAGCCCGCGCTCGATAAGGCAGTTGGCGAAGCGGTTGGCGCGTTCGTCAAAATCGCGCCATGTCATCTCGCGGCGGTAGCTTTCGGCGGTCGGGTTCTCGACCAGCTCGTATTCGCGCCACGTGACGCGTTTTTCGCGCAGCTCGGGGTTTATCTCTACGAGCGCGACCTCGTCGCCGTATCCGGCGGCGTTTCTTTCAAGCAGTTCGGTGATAGGCAATTTTATCAAACCTTTCTTTCGCGGACAAGTCCGCTGTGGAATCAACGGGTTGTTGCTTAAAGCGGCTTTCAGCCAAGCGCGCGGCGCACTATCGTTTCAAGCCCGGCGTAGGTTTCGACCGCGCTTCCGAGGCGGCGCAGCTCCGCCGCGCCCTTCATACCGCGCAGGTAGAAGCCGGCGTGCTTACGCGCCTGGCGCAGCGCGAGGAACTCGCCCTTCTGCTCGACCGCGAGCCGCGTCTGGCGAAGAAAAAGCTCCAGCCGCTCGGCGTTCGACGCGCGTTCGCCGCCCGCGATCTCGCGGAAGACGAGCGGGTTTCCGAGCGCTCCGCGCGCGACCATCACGGCGGCGCAGCCGGTCTTCGCGAACATTTCCGCGCAGTCGGCGGCGGAGTTCAGCCCTCCGTTGCCGATGACGAAGACGCCTTCTTCGGAGGCGCACGCCGCGATAGTTTCAAAATCGACCGGCGCGGTGTAGCCGCCCGCGCGGGTACGTCCGTGGACGGCGACGGCGGCAACGCCGCATTCACGCGCCATCCGCGTGAACTGAGGCGCGACGATGTGTTCGCCGTCCCAGCCGGTGCGTATCTTGACGCTGACCGGCAGCGGCGACGCCTTGACCGCCGCTTCCATTATCCTGCCTGCGAGGACGGGCTCGCGCAGCAGCGCGGAGCCGTCTCCTCCTCCGGTGACCTTCGGCACGGGACAGCCCATATTCAGATCGATGAAGTCCGGCGCGTATTCGGCGGCTATTTTCACGCCCTCGGCGATGACCTCCGGCTCCGAGCCGAAAAGCTGTATGCCGCAGGGGCGCTCGGCGTCGCGTATGAACATCAGCGCGGCGGTGTTTTCGTCCCCGTAATGCAGCGCCTTGGCGGAGACCATTTCCGTCACGGCGCAGGCGGCGCCGGACTCCGCGCAGACGGTGCGGAAGGCGGAATCTCCAACCCCTGCCATCGGCGCGAGCACAGCCCTGCCGCGCAGGGACTCGAAATCGAACATTTCGATTACCTGCCGAAGACCAGCGCCGCGCATTCCTTCGCGATAGCCAGCTCTTCGTTGGTGGGGATTATGAAGGTGCGAACGGACGCGCCCTCGGCGGAGATGTCTATCTCGCTGCCGCGGACGGCGTTCTTCGCGGGATCGATCTTTATGCCGAGGAACTCGAGTCCCTCGCAGACTCCGGCGCGGCAGGTGGCGTCGTTCTCGCCGATGCCGGCGGTGAAGACGAGCGCGTCGATACCGCCCATCGCGGCGGCGTATGAGCCTATGTATTTCTTGACCTGATAACGGAACTCTTCAAGCACGAGGCGGGCGCGGTCGTTGCCGTCCTCAGCGGCGGAGTGCAGGTCGCGTGAGTCGCTTGAAACGCCGGAAAGCCCGAGGAAGCCGGACTCCTTGTTGCAGAGGCGGACCATATCGGCGGGAGACTTGTTCTCCTTCTCCATAACTCTGAATATCGCCATCGGGTCGATGTCGCCGGTGCGCGTTCCCATAATGACGCCGCCGAGCGGAGTGAAACTCATCGAGGTATCGACGGACTTCCCGCCCTTGACCGCGGTTATCGAGGAGCCGTTGCCGAGGTGGCAGGTGACTATGCGGAGCTCCGAAATATCGCGTCCCATAAGCGCGGCGCAGCGCTCCGCGACGTACTTGTGGCTCGTGCCGTGAGCGCCGTAGCGGCGGATGGCGTACTTCTCATAGTATTTATAAGGAAGACCGAGCATATACGCGTAGTCGGGCATCGTCTGGTGGAAGGAGGTGTCGAACACCGCGACCATCGGCTTGTCGCCGAAGCACTTGCGGCACGCCCACATTCCCTGCGCGGCGGCGTAGTTATGCAGCGGCGCGATCTCGCCGAGGTCGTAGATGCGCTGGATCTTTTCCTCGTCGAGAACGACCGGCTTCGGGAAGACCTCCGCGCCCTGAACGACGCGGTGCGCGATCGCGTCGATCTCGTCGGGGTCGGAGATGACGCCGTATTCGCTGCCGGTCAGAAGCTCGATAACTGCTTCCATCGCCTGCTCGTGATTCGCCATCACGCGGTCGGCTTCATAAACTCTGCCGTCCGAGGCGGAGTGCTTGATATGTCCGCCGATGCCTATACGTTCGCAAAGCCCCTTCGCGGATACGCTGCCGTCGTCCATATTGATAAGCTGATACTTCAGGGATGAACTGCCGGTGTTTACTACCAAAATAAGCATTTTTATTTCTCCTATTCATTTTCCGGCGAGCCGGAATTTTATTTATACTTTACTATTGTAACTCATAACAAAATAGTTTACAATAGTAAAAGGTAAAAAAGTGCGCCGAAATCGGCGATTTTTGTCAGGGAGATGCCAATGGTAACCGGAATCATAGCAGAATACGACCCCTTCCACAAGGGACACGCCTTCCTCGCGCGGAAAGCGCGTGAGGACTCCGACTGCGTCGTCGCCGTTATGAGCGGGAACGTCACGCAGCGCGGGGAGTTCGCCTGCTTCGGCAAGCGCGAACGCGTCCGCGCCGCGCTCGAAAACGGGATAGACCTCTGCGTCGAGCTGCCCGCGCCGTGGGCGTGCGCCTCCGCCGCCGACTTCGCGCGCGGCGGCGTCGCGCTGCTGCGTATGTGCGGCGCGGGGCGTCTGCTCTTCGGCAGCGAATGCGGCAACGCGGAAGCGCTGAAGCGCGCCGCGTGCGAAATCGCCTCCGCCGACGGAAGCGCGATTCGCGGCGCGGTAAAAAGCGGCGGCACCTACGCCTCCGCAGTCGGCGCGAGCGTGAGCGCGGAGACTTCTTCCCTGCTCGCCGCGCCGAACAACCTGCTCGGGATCGAATACACAAACGCGGCCGCGGAGCTCGCGCCGGAGATGGAGATCGCGACCGTAAAGCGCGTCGGAGCCGGACACAGCGACGGCGAAAGCGATGGTTTCGCCTCCGCGAGCTACATACGCACACTTGCCCGCGAGGGAAGGGACTGCGCCCACCTGCTCCCCGACGGCTGCGCCGAAACGCTCGCCGCCGCGCCGCTTTCCGACACCGATGCCGCCGACCGCGCTCTGCTCCACCTGCTGCGCGGGATGAGCGCGGCGGAGCTCGCCGAAATCGACGGCGTGACCGAGGGGCTGGAAAACCGCATAGCCAGAGCCGCCGCAGAGGCGGAGCGCTTCGCCGACGTCGCGGCGCTGGTCAAGTCAAAGCGCTACACGCTGGCGCGGATACGCCGCCTGCTGCTGCGCTGTCTTATCGGGATAAGGCGCGGCTCTCTCCCGCCGCTGCCGCCGTACGTCCGCGTGCTCGGGCTGAACGAACGCGGCGCGGCGCGGCTGAACGCGATAAAGAAGAGCGTTCCGCTGCTGACGAAGCCCGCCGACCGCGACAGGCTCGACGCCGACGGGCAGACGGTATTCGCGTATGAGCTTAAAGCCGCGGAGCTTTACGCGCTCACGCTCCCGCCCGCCCCCGCCGGCGCGGAGATGAGGTATACGCCCGTGGTGGTGAAATAACATTCGCGGAGCGAACTCTTAACTGACGCGAAGCGTCATCATAGTTCAAAACTCATAACAAAAAGAAACCCCCGCCCTTTTGGGCGTGCAGATAAAGGATACGCCGGTCTTAAAAAGGAGCTTTTCGCGCCGGTCGGCGTTGAAGCCGCTTGAAATACATCAAGTATTTCCGCGCGTCTTCGCC
>JAFTEJ010000129.1 GCA_017453725.1 Clostridia bacterium
CGAGCCGGCCGGGACGGGCAATGCCCGTCCGCGCAATTACGCAGTCTCCTTTGAGGAAGCCAACAACCCCTCAGTCTCGCCCTGCTGCGCAGGTCTCGACAGCTCCCCTTACACAGGGGAGCCACGGACGAGCGAGGCTCGTCCCTACCGCGAGCGCCGGCGACACCGCATCCGGTTTTTTCCGAAGGCAAAAACCACCTTCCCCACAAGGGGAAGGCTTCCCCGCCCCGCGGCGAGAACAACCCCTCAGTCGCCTTCGGCGACAGCTCCCCGTACACAGGGGAGCCCGGGCGATTGATAATCTCCCCTACCGCGAGCGAAAAAAAACGGGGCGCCCGAGCGGGCGCCCCGAAGGAGAAGTTGACCGCCTCCCCAAAGTGCATAAGGGGAGCGGATTTTAATTTTACGCTACGTCAGCGACGAAACCGTCAACGGTTATCACGCCGAACTCGTCAACAACGCCCTGAGCGCTCTTGACCTCGCCGTTGGCGAAGAACCAGACGGTGTATTCCTGACCGGCCTTCTTCGCGGAAAGCTGAGCGCTGAGGGTCAGCGTGCCGGCGAAGCACTGGCGATCGAAGGATACGTTCTTGAACAGGACGAGATTGTTCTCGCTCTCGCTGTTTCTCGCCGCGCGGAGCAGGTTGATATAAGCGTTCTGCGCGGGCGCGATCTCGGCGACGGTCATCACGGGCTCGGAGCCGATGATGAATTCGCCGGTGACGGAAAGTCCGCTCGCCTCGTCGGTGACCGTGAGCTCTTCCAGATTGCTGGAGATGTTCACGATGACTTCGGCGTAGAGCGGCAGGTAGCAATCCTCGTCCGCGGGGGTGAAGACCGCCTCGAACGCGCTGCCGGACTGGGCGAGATCGGGCACCAGCTCGGGATTGACCCAAGCCCAGGCGCCTTCGACGCTGACTTCGGCTCCCGTCAGCTGAACGCTGCCGAGCGACTCGCCGACGATAAGGAGCACAGGCGCGGGCGCGGTAGTGAGGACCGGAGTCGCCTTTATGACCTCGGCGGTATTCTCACTTACGATGCTGCCCTCGTACTTTGCGGAGGTGACGGCAACGCTGAGCGTGTATCCGATGTCGGCCTTGCCGATGACGTATTCCGCGCCGGTGCCGGCCTGGACCGCCTCGAGCGCGTTGGCTCTGGACCAGACGTAGGTCAGCTCGCCCGCGTCATCGGGGATACCGGCGACGGAAGCGGTCAGGGTCGCGCCGTAAACGGCTTCGCCCTCGATGCCGACTTCGCCGCTGAAGGGCGCCTTCGCGGTTCTGACGACCAGAGCCTCGGAAGGATCGGACGCCGGGATGACTCCGCTCTCGCGGATGCGGGCGTAGAAGCTGTATTCGGTGTCGGCGGCAAGACCTTCGAACAGGTTCGTGGAGGTCCATTCGCCGTCGTTGCATCTGAACTCGATGTTCTTCGCGGCGGGCTTCAGAGCGACGGAGTTATAGGTGACCTTATCGAGCTCGGGGGCTGCGGGAGCCTTCGGCTTGGCGCTGTTGATGAGCGCTTCGGCGGCGGCGTCGATCTGAGCCTCTGTGGCGTCGGCGTTGTAGTAAACGTCCAGCGCGTCGGCATAGCCGGCGACCTCGACTTCGGCGAATCTCTCGAGAGCCGCCTTCAGGCTGCTGCGGTCGACGGACTCGAACAGGATGACCTGCCAGTTATACATCTCCTTGCCGCGCTGATCGAAGATCTCGAAAATCGCGAAGGTGGCTTCTTCCTTGACCTTCTGCAGATCGAAGTCGTTGTAGTACCAGTTGCCCGTGTCGATCGGGGTCTCGTCGATGTAGTAGGTGAACCAGTTATCGGCGTCGGGCTTCACGTCGTGCTTTACGGTGAGCATTCCGTGCCAGAGTCCGGCGGCGTTGCTGTAGTGGATGGCGTTGCCCTTGTCCGGATTCGCGTCTTCAACCTGATAGCGGTAGGCGATGATATCGGTCAGCTTGTAGCCGCCGAGCATATCGATGAAGTTCTTGCCGTTTATCGGGAGGAGCTTTCCGTAGAAGGGGTCCTTCGCGTGGCTGTCTTCAAAGCCGGTGCCGGGGACATAGACGCCGTTGGCGAAGGCGTAGTCGCCGCTCTTGAGAGGCAGGTTGTAGATAACGCCTCTCTCGGTCTTGGTCAGGGAGCTTTCGCCGTCGAGGCTGTCCATCATATCGAGCTCTTCCTGAGTGTAGATGCTGAAGCCGGGGACGTCGACGATCGCGGTCGCGGGATCCTTATAGGTCTCGAGGACGGCGAAGATTCTGTTGTAGACGTCCATAACGGCGGATTCGTAAGCGTCGCTGCCGATCGCTCTCGCTTCGGCGAGGAGCTCGGCGTATCTGCCGGCTACGTCGAACGCTTCGAGATTATCGGCGACGGCGGCGAGCTTGGCGAACTGATCGGCGGAAGCTTTGTTGAGCTTCTTGTAGCCGCGGAGGTCGGAGACCGTCACGGTCGTGTCTTCCTTGACGCCGTAGCACTCGATGATGAAGACGATGACGTCGTCGAGATTGCTCTTGTTGAACTTCTCGCTGGTCCAGAAGGACTTCTCGAAGTAGCTGAACGGGATGTTGATATATCCGTTCTCATCGGCGAATTCGGGTCTGATGAAAAGCGCGTAGTCCTCTCTCGTCATAGTGGAGCAGTTGGACAGACCGATGAGGATTCTGTCTACGCTGCCGTTGGCCTCGAGCTTGAAGCGGATACCGTCCGCCTGAGAGAGTCCCTCGACGTTCATGGGCGGGAACGCGCCGTTGCTTTCGGGCTGCAGGGTCTTGCTGCGGTCCATGTTCTTCCAGCCCATCGCTTTGCTGTTGAAATCGGCGAGCGCGGTCAGGGAGAGGTTGCTGTTAGCTTCGAAGGCGGTGCTGTTGGAGAAGTCGCCGCCGTTCCATTCCTTATCGACGTTGAGACCTCTGCCGATGGAATCGCAGAGTCTGTCGCTGTTCGCGTCGACGACGTCGTTGACCTGAGTATCGGTCCAGCCCTCGAAGAAGTTGGCGGTGGTCGTCGTGAACTCGACCGGGACGAGCTTATCGTAAGCGGCGTCGAGGATCTCGATCGCTTCCGCGTCGGACGCGGCCTTGGAGTCGCTGAAGCAGATATCCCACGCGTCGTCAATCGCTTCGAGCAGGTTCGCGTAGCTGGAGGCGGTGTAGTTGTATTCCCAGGCGTTCACGCAGGCTTCGAAAGCGCTGTAAAGATCTTCTTCCGCGGTCTCGGCCAGAATGAGCATCCTGATGATCTTGCTCTGGACGAAATAGTCGTCATAGGTGCTATTGGGATCGCCGTAAACGTAATCCGCGTCGGAAACTACGCCGTAGTGCTCGTAAGCGGACTCGAACATGCCGAGATTGTCGGCCTCGTTGAGCAGGTCGTTGAGGTCGTTCTTCGCCTTGACGACGTCGTGGAAGTCGACCTCGGGCTCCTCAAGACCGTCCGTTTTGAAGGCGCAGATGTCGGAGAAGTAGGCCTTGTCGCCGACCTGCAGCACCTTGTAGAACAGCGCGGAAATGACGGAGATCTCGTTTATCGCGTCGCCGGCAAGCTTGGGGTAGTCCTTGAAATACAGATGATAGTAGCCGTCGTGGTAAACGAGAGGAGTATCGTAGTAGTTGCCCTCGTAGTTATAGTAGGCGTTCCAGTCCTCCTGGCCGCGCATAAGGCGGACCTGGAACTGACTCAGCTCGAGGGGATTGCCGTCCGCGTCGTTGAACGCGATGGCGATGCCGTCGAAGTCGGAGAGCTTGTAGCCCTTGGATGTATCCATAAAGCGGAAGGGGTTCTTCGCAAGGAAGCCGCTGCTCGTCTTGCTCGCGAGGCAGAAGCGAGCAAAGTTATCTTTAACCGTCATCTCGACAGACTGCGTCGCGTTGCCCTTAAGACCCTTATCGGAAATCGCATACGTGGAGCCGTACTTGGTCAGGCTCGCAAGATCGTCGGTAGTCCAGTCCTGAACGCCGGTGAGCTGAACGTAAGCGTAATCGGTATAGAGGTTGCTGATGTACTCGTCGATGCAGCTGTTGATTATGAGAAGCTGTCCGTCGACCTGCGTCTGAGTGGCGCTCGAGTCGTTGGCAACGGCCTCGGCCGCGGAGATCTCAGAAGCGTAGGTCACGGAATCGTAACCCTTGAGCTTCGCGATCGCGGAAAGGAGAGAGCCCTTCTGGACTTCGCCGGCGGTTCTGTAAAGCTCAACGCCGGAGTAGTAGCAGGTGTTCTCGTCTTCTCCGCCGTAGTTCAGCATCGAGATGCCCTTGGCAAGGTTATCGAAGTAATCATAGACGTCAGTTCCCCCGCCGTTGCTGCTCTGGAACTCGGAGAAGGGGAAGTAGATCCAGCCGTCGTCATCGGAGACGGGGGCGCCGTCCCAGTAACGCATGGAGCTGGAATAGTTCCAACCGTATGTGAGTCTGAAAATGACTCTGGTGAACTGAGCGGGTTCGCCCTTGCTGTTGAGCACGGCGATACGGACGCCTTCGTAATCCGAAGCGCTGACGCTCTCGCCGTCGGCGGTCGCCCATACGCTGCCGTCAGTGCAGGGACCGCCGGTCTGGTATTTCCAGTTGACTATGCAGTTGTTGTAAGCGGTGCCGCCGCCGTGAACGGCCTTTATCGCCTGAGTCGTGCCGCCGACGCAGTAGGCGGCGTTCGTCTCAACGTAAAGGGCGCTGCCGCAGCCGTTCGCATAGCCGTTGTTGCCGCTGCTCGTATCGAGCTGCGTCTGCGTCCAGTTGCTGAAGCCGACAAGCTTGACTGTTTCGTAAGCTTCGGCGGAGCCGCTGAACAGCACGGCGCCGCTGAGTACGCTCAGAAGCATACAGGCGGCAATGAGTGTTGACATCAGTTTTTTCATTGTTTTCCTCCTATTTTATATATTTTTGCGCAAACCGGGATATTGATGATAACTCACAATACTCCTGTTGCATATTTTATC
>JAFTEJ010000130.1 GCA_017453725.1 Clostridia bacterium
TCCGCTTACTCGGCGGCTTTCTCCTTCTCATCGGCGAACGCCGCGACGGCGGCTTCTATCTGCGAGTTGATGTCGATCGCTTCCATACGGTAAGCCTGCTCGATGCACTTGGCGACGGAGACGGCGGTGCTGCTGCCGTGTCCCTTGACGATGACCTTCTTCGTGCCGAGTATGACGCTGCCGCCGTAGTTGCGGTAGTCCATAAACTCCTTCTGTTCCTTGAACATCTTCTTCATAAAGAGCGCGCCGACCTTGTTGCGCATACGGGAGGAGATGTCCTTCTTGATTTTTTTGAGCATCAGCAGGGCGGTGCCCTCCGCGCTCTTGACGAGCACGTTGCCGGAGAAGCCGTCGCAGACGACGAGGTCGTAGCTGCCGGACATAAGGTCGCGGCTCTCCATATTGCCGACGAAGTTCAGCCCCTCGGCGGCCTTGAGCATCTGATAGGTCGTTTTGCGGAGCTGATCGCCCTTCTCCTCTTCGACTCCGACGTTGAGCAGCGCGACCCTCGGGTTCTTGACGCCGAAGACGCTCTTCATATAGATACTGCCCATAACGGCGAACTGGCAGAGGCGCGGAGCGGTGCATTCGACGTTCGCGCCGCTGTCGCAGACGCCGACGATCCTGCCGTTCATTGTCGGGATGATCGGGCAGAAGGTCGGGCGGCTGACTCCCTTGAGCCTGCCGACGCGCAGCGTGGCGGCGGCGACGAGCGCTCCGGTCGAGCCGGTGCTGACCATTCCGTCGGCTTCGCCGGCGCGGAGTATCTCTATTGCCTTCATCATCGAGCTTTCGGGTCTGTGGCGGACGACGTCGGTCGGCTTGTCGTTGCAGTCGATAACGTCCGGAGCGTGGACGACAGTACAGCGTTCGTTCAGCCCGATGCGCTTCATTTCTTCTCTGATCACCGTTTCGTCGCCGGTCAGCACGACCTCGAGGTCGTCGAAGTTTTCGAGCGCGAGCTTCGCGCCTCCGACGGTCGCGGAAACGCCCTTGTCTCCGCCGAAGCAGTCAACGATTATTTTTATCATAACAAACACCCCCGATGGGCTTAAGAATACGCCTGTCAGCGGCGCTTCGAGTGGAAGCAGAGCCCGACGGAGTCAGGGCCGCAGTGCGCGCCCGCGGTCGGGTTGACGACCACCTTCTCGATTTTCAGATCGGCGCCGAACTTTTCACGCACCATATCCGCGAGCTGATCGGCAAGCTCGTCCGCTCCGGTGTGCGCGACGATGACGCGGTGGCCGGCAATATCGTCCCCGAGCTCTTCCGCATACCTCAGCAGCGCGTCGATCGCGTTCGCTCTGCCGCGCTCCTTGCCTATGCTGAGCATCTGTCCTTCTTCGTTGATATAAATCAGCGGGCGGACGCCGAGCAGCGTTCCCATTGTGGCGGCGAGACCGCCGACTCTGCCGCTGCGCTTGAAGAATTTCAGGTTATCGGCAAAGAAGTAAATAGTAAAATGATCTCTTTCTTTTTCGAGATGCGCGATTATCTCGTCTGCGCTCTTGCCCTCTTTGTAAAGCTCCGCCGCCTCCATGGCGAGCGCGTAGCCGAGAGAGGTTATCGCCTTGGTGTCGAACTCGCGGACGACGGCGTCGGGATACTTCTCCTTCAGCTCCGCGACCGCGGCGCGCATATTATCGAAAGTCTGGCTCATCGCTTCGGAAAAATGAACGTAGAGTATCTCGTCGCCCTGCGCGAAAAAAGGCTCGAAGTACTGCTTATAGCGTTCGGCATTCACCGAGCTCGTCGTAGGGAGCTCGCCGTCCTGAACGGCGCGTGCGCGCAGCATTCCGTAGAATTCGTTATAATCGAACTCCTCGTAATCCTCATAGGGGCAAATCAGCTTGCCGTCGACGGTATACGGCATACTGATAAGCTCAAGCCCGTATTCCTTCGCGGTCTTGAGGTCGATGTCGCAGTCTGTGTCAACAAACAGTCTCAGCATTTTCGCAATCTCCCTTCCTGTTCTCCCGAACGTGTCATTCGAGAATCAGCACGAAGTCGTGTATCGGCTGGCCGCCGTCTATCATAATGACCTCCGTGCGCTTATAGCGTTCCGCGAGCGTCGCGTAAACGCTCTGCGCCTCCTCCTCGGTCGTGTCTCTGCCGCAGATGAGCAGCATAACGTCGCGGCTCGCGCTGTCCAGCTTTTCGGCGAGCCCGAGCAGCGCCTCGCACTTATCCGGGCTGTCGAAGTATATCTTATCGTCGGCAAAGCCGATATACTCGTCCTTGCGCACGCTCACACCGTCCACTTCGGCGTCGCGGCTTGCGCGGGAGACCATACCCGTGACAACGCCGGCGATTATGCTTTCGACGTTTTCGAGGATGCTGTCGGTATCGCCGGAGGTCGTGTCGAGCATCGAAAGCGAGGCGTAACCCTCGCCTACCGTGCGGCTCGGGATAACGCGGACGTCGGCGTCCTTATACAGCTCCGCCGCCTGACGCGCTGTGAGTATTACGTTGGCGTTATTCGGATAAACGAGAATGGTGGCGGCGTTTATCTCCTCGAACGCATCGATAAAGTCCTTAGTCGAGGGGTTCATACTCTGCCCGCCGTCGACGACGACGTCGGTGCCGAGCGAGGTGAACACCTGCTTTATTCCTTCACCGGAGGCGACGGCGACTATGCCGTACGCCTTCTTCGGCTTCGGCGCGGAAACGGTGAAACGGTTGCGTATCGTAGCCTCGTGATGCTGGAGCATCATGTTTTCGATCTTCAGCGTCAGAAACTCGCCGTAGCGCTGGCCGAAATCGAGGATCTCGCCCGGAGTCATAGTGTGCACGTGCGCCTTGACGATCGTATCGTCGCGGAAGCAGACGACCGACTCGCCCAGCTCGTTGAGCCGGGCGGTGAAGGCGTCGACGTCGAACGCGCCGACGTCGCACTTCGAGCTCTGCAGACGGAGCAGGAACTCGGTGCAGTAGCCGAACTCGAGCTGCATATCGCTGGTGAATGAGGATACGTCGACGTTTTTCGCGGCGCTTGAAGCGGGCGCGGAGGCTGTCTCCGAAACGCTTCCGCCGCCGTAAAGCACGTCGCGCATTCCCTCGACTATGTATACGAGACCGGCTCCGCCGCTGTCGACAACGCCGGCTTCCTTAAGCACTTCGAGCAGGTCGGGTGTTCTGTCGAGCGAACGGCGCAGCTCCGCCGTGAAATCGTCGAAATACGTTTCCACGGTGCTTTCGGCGGTAACGCGTTCGCCGGCGTAGCCCGCGGCGTCCTTCAGCACCGTCAGGATGGTGCCCTCGACCGGGGTCGCGACGGCGCCGTAGGCCTCATTCACGGCGGCGCAGAAGGCTTCGCCGAGCGCGGCGACGTCCGCTTCTTCCTTTCCGTCGAAGCCCTTCGCCAGACCTGAAAAAATCCGTGAAAGAATGACTCCGGAATTGCCGCGCGCGCCCATAAGCATACCGCCGGCGACTTTTGAGGCGACGTCGCAGAGCCTGCCTTCGCCCGCGGCGGAGGCGCCGGAATCAACCGTCATATACATATTATCACCCGTATCTCCGTCAGGGATCGGGAATACGTTGAGATCGTTTACAATAGTTCTGTTGGCATACAGATTCGCGGCTCCGCTTTTCACCATCTCAGCGAAAAGCCGACCGGTCACAGATAAGGTATTCACTAAAAACTACCTTCTTTCACTGCCGAACACCGCTTCGCGCGGCGTCGGCGCGGACTCTTATTTCCGTACGCACACGCAATCCGCGCATTATATTCAGCTTCTGCATATCATATTGACTTTGGGAAGTATATCACCATTTGAGCAAAATGTCAAGAGCGCAAGGCATTTTTGTTATCCCGCCGGTTACCGCTCCGCGGCGCGGCTCATATAATGTCGTGAAGGGATCCTATCCTTTCGGCATCGGCTGATTGTCCTTTCCGTCAATCGGCCTTATTCAGGAGGATGATAAATGGCAACTACCTTTTATAATACGGCCGCCTTGTCCTATAACGGTGTAACGACGCGCTCCAACACCGTCAGCGGCGAGATCGCCGAAACTCTCACGGTCACGAAGACGGCGCTGACGGACGTCTACACCGCCGGCTCCGAAGTGACATTCGTGCTGAACTTTGTCAACGCCGGCACGGCGGCCGCCGGCGATCTGACCGTAACAGACGACCTCGGTGCCTACGCCGTAGAATCCGGGCTCGCGACGCCGCTGACCTACGTCGACGGCTCGGCACGGTATTTCGTCGGCGGAGTACCGCAGGCGGCGCCCGCTGTAACGGCGGGGCCTCCGCTCGTCTTCACGGGGATAAGCGTGCCGGCGGGAGGCAACGCCGCCATAGTTTACACCGCCGCCGTCAACGAGTTCGCGCCGCCCGGCGAGGACGGCTCGATAACAAACGCCGCGACCGTCACCGGAGACGCCGTCGCCGCTCCCGTGACCGCCTCCGAGACGATCTCCGCCGCAAACGAACCGCTGCTGACCGTCACGAAAGCCGTCAACCCCGCTAACGTTGCCCCGAACGGCGAGCTGACCTACACCTTCACCGTCGCAAACAGCGGGAACACCGCCGCCGACGCGACGGATAACGTCACGCTTTCCGACGTTTTCACGCCTCAGCTTTCCGGGCTCGCGGTCGAGCTTGACGGCAGCCCGCTTTCCGTCGGAAGCGGCTACACCTACGCCGGCGGGAGCTTTCAGACGGTGCCGGGCGTTATAACCGTGCCCGCCGGGAGCTTCGAGCAGGACCCCGCCACCGGCGCCTGGACGACCACGCCTTCCACCGCCGTCCTCACAGTCACGGGGACTGTATAACACCGCTGTCTCAGAGCTGCCTCTCAACGGGCGCGCGGACCCGGGGATACTCTCCCGGGGTTCACACGCCCCGAGGGGCGGCTTTTTCATATCCGACGCTCGATTATATTTAAAAAAAACGCAAGAAATTACTCATTAAGCCTTGACAACCCGAACGTAATTTGATAGAATAACATTAGCATTATGAGCAAAGGAGAAAATATTATGAAATTCAAGAGATTCCTTTCCGCTATCGTTGCATTCGTTATGCTGATGGCTGTCGCCGTCCCGTTCGCCGCTTTCGCGGACGAGCCCGTTCAGGTAATCGGCGGCGGTGCCGAGACCACCCCCGGCGGAGACGCCGTGGTACACATCAACATCAGCGGCGCTAAGATCGGCGCCTTCGCGCTCACGATCAACTTTGACGCCGCGAAGCTTCAGTATACCGGATGCACCGCTTCCGAAGAGTTCCAGGCGATCCTCGACGAAGCCGGCGGTATTTATCTTGTCAACGATAATGACGCCGACAACGGCAAGCTCGTGATCGGAGGCGCGATCACCGAAGGCGCGACCTTCACCGTCGCCCCCATCAGCCTCACCTTCAAGGCCGCCGAGGTCGAAGAGACCACCAACACCGCGGTCACCATCACCGTCGACAGACTCCGCACCGAGCTCGACGCCGCGCTTGAAAGCACCGTCACCAACGGCGGCGTTCAGATCAACGTCGTTCACATCACCTCCATCACCTTTACCGACGAATCAAAGGACCTCAACATCGGCGAAGAGTACACTCCCGAATACACCGTCAATCCCGAAGGTTACACCGACGTCTTCGCTCCCACCTGGTCCTCCGATAACGACGAGGTCGCTTCCGTCGATGAAACCGGCAAGATAACCGCCAACAGAGAAGGCAACGCCAACATCACGATCACCAACGGAAGCGTTTCCGCCACCATCGCGATCAACGTCAAGCCCGCTTACAGGAAGGGCGACCTCGATGAGGATGGCGAGATCACGGTCGGCGACGCGCTCAAGGCGCTCCGTATAGCCGCGAAGCTGGTCCCCGCCACCGATAAGGATATGCTGATCGGCAACGTCGACGGCGACGACGAGATCACGGTCGGCGACGCGCTTATGATCCTCCGCGTTGCGGCGAAGCTCATCGGCGAGGATGCCTTCATATAATACGCAGCCGAGTCGCGGAAAACCGAATATTAAAGCCGCTCCCCGTATACAATGTACGGGGAGTGATTTTTTATGAATAAACTCAAAAAGGCGACGCCGTATATCATCGGAGCCGCGATACCGCTCGCGCTCGGCGGGATCTCCGCCCTGCTGACGGCGAGCGATATGAAATCATACGCCGATATTGCGAAGCCGCCGCTGTCGCCTCCCGCGGTCGTCTTCCCCATCGCCTGGTCGATCCTATACGTAATGATGGGAATAGCTTCCGCGCTCGTATGGAAGGGTTTTCGCGACGACGACAGGCAGTACGGACTGATATATTACGGACTGCAGCTTATTCTCAACTTCTTCTGGCCGCTCGTCTTCTTCAGCGCAAAGGAGTATTGGTTCGCCTTCGCGTGGCTTCTCGCTCTGCTCGCGGCGGTTATAGCGACGACGGTATTCTTCAGGCGCGTCAGCAAGGCGGCGTTTTATCTGCTGCTGCCGTATATAGCGTGGCTCGCCTTCGCCGCGTATCTGAACCTCGGCGCCGCGGCGCTGAATTAGCTTGACGTTGCAAAAACGCGCTCACGGCCGAAGTCGTGAGCGCGTCGTTTTATACCGGCGTTCGCCTATGTGAGCGGCAGGTATCCTAACCCGCCTCAAACGGCGATACTTCGCCGTTTTCCCGCTTACCGTCCTCAACGGGCGACAGCTTATTTAGCGAACCTTTTCCTTCTGATTATCCGGGCGCATACCGCCGCGAGCATACAAACCGTCAGCAGGGATACGCAGGTCCAGAGGATCGCGGCTCCGGCGTTGTCCGTGGTGTTCGGATTATCCTCTTCGGGCTCCTCCGGCGCGGGCTCTATCGTAAGCTCTCCGCCGACAAAGGTTTCGCTGTCGATGACGTAGTCTCCGTTTTCGAGCATCACCGTGA
The DNA here is from genome assembly GCA_017453725.1 of Clostridia bacterium. Lineage (GTDB taxonomy): Bacteria > Bacillota > Clostridia > Oscillospirales > RGIG8002 > RGIG8002. Next base: position 6,863 of record JAFTEJ010000130.1, read on the forward strand.
TCCTGTAGGTGCCGGATTCTTCTCCGGCTTCTCTCGACACGATAAGCCCGATTGTTTCGGGATCTATCGGATTGCCGAACTCGTCTTCGACGGTTATATCAAAGTCGGGATCTTCCTCGCCGACGGTCTTCGTCGTGCTGTTGACCTTGATTATAACGGTTTTCGCATTTATCGTGAAGACGCCCGTCTCGCCGCCTTCGCCCGTGAAGGTCACGGCGTAGTTGCCGTTGGACGCGGTGCCGGAGATGACGTAGGTCCCGACGCTTTCGCCTGCCTCGCGGCTCAGCACGACGCCGAGGTCTTCGCCATCGAGCGCTCCGTCGGCGGTGTAGGTCAGCTCGGGATCCGCCTCACCGTAAACCTTGGATTTGCTGTCTATGGTCACGGTCGCGGATCTGGCGCTGATCGTGAAGACGCCTGTCTCGCCGCCTTCGCCCGTGAAGGTCACGGCGTAGTTGCCGTTGGACGCGGCGCCGGAGATGACGTAGGTCCCGACGCTTTCGCCGGGCTCACGGGTCAGAACGATACCCGGAGCGTCGCCGCGCTTCGCGTCCTCGATTGTATAGGTCAGCTCGGGATCGGCTTCGCCGTAAACCTTGGAGGCGTTGTTTATTATTACGCTCATACGCTTGGCGCTGATCGTGAAGACGCCCGTTTCGCCGCCTTCGCCCTTGAAGGTCACGGCGTAATCGCCGTTGGAGGCGGCGCCGGAGATAGCGTAGGTTCCGACGTCATTTCCCTCCCCGCGGGTCAGCTCGATACCGAGGTCGTCGCCCTCGAGCGCTCCGTCGGCGGTATAGGTCAGCTCGGGATCGGCTTCGCCGTAAACCTTGGAGGCGTTGTCGATAAGGACCTCGACCGGACGCGGAATAATATTCAGAACCGCGTCGTTGACGGTGACGTCGTAATTGGGGTTATCGACAAACGTCGCGCTCACCGTGTAGGTTCCGACGTGCGGGAAGTTCTCCGTCTTCACGACGTACGGGGTCGCGTCAAGCGCCTCTCCGTAGGGAAGTCCGCTCGCAACCGCGCTCAGGCCGGCCGCGCTCGCGACGGCGCCGTAGTCAGCAAGGCCGTACACGACGTCTTCGGCGCAGGATACGTTGATAACGACGGGGGCTTTTTCGATAGTCAGGGTCGCGGTCGCCGAGGCGCATTGGCGCATACAGTCGCCGCAGTACTTAAGCGTTACCGTATACGTTCCGGCGTTTGTCGGCGCCTCGCAGGACTTGTAGCCTTCGCCGCTGTACATTACGAATATTCTATCCTCTTCGAACTCATCGAGGTTGGTGGAGAATCTTATCTTATGCGGAGTTCCGTCGTATACCGCGCTCATATCCGGAGCGGTTATGTCGACCGGGATCTTCTCGACCGTGTAATCCCTCACGATGGGCAGCGGCAGGTAGTTGCCGCCGAGCGAGAAGACGATCTCCTTGTAAACGCCGGGCGTTACCGCCGGAGAACCGCTGCTGAAGACGGGCTTTCCGCCGAAGGTGACGCCGTAGTAAACCGACTTGACGTTCGCGCTCTCGATCCGGCTGCCGCCGACCTCCAGAACGCCGCCGAATTCAAAGCTCTGCGCTTCTTCATAGCTGAGGACGTTCCCGTTCCCCATCTCACTCCTGAAGCGGAGGGCGACCGATTCTTCTTCGGAATCGGTTTTCGGCTTGATAACAAGATAAGCGAGGTCGGCTCTGAATTTGTAATTCAGTGTCGCCGTTGCCGCGCCGACAATATATACGCCGGCGTTTTTCGGGGGGTTGCCAAGAGTGATCTTCGCTTTGATATCGAAGGTCGGCAGAGACGAAAGAATATCGAGGACGGTGCGCAAGCTTTCGATGTCGAAGCCGGAATCTCCGACGAGGGCGTCAATGCCGTCCGCGTTCACCGTCTGAGAAATAGATTCGATGAGCTGCTTCAGTTCGGCGAATGTGACGCCGTCCTTCATATACTCCCTCATAACGTCGTAGAAGTTGATGGAGAAGAATCCCAGATCCATCACCATAAGCTTCTGAACGCTCTCGGGAATATAAATGCTGATAAAGCCCGTCGCGTCGCCGTCGACGCCGGCAATGAAAACGATATAGTCAAGGTCTTCCGGATTGCTCCTGACCTCGATGGCGGGCGTTTCGCCGAAGGTGATCGTCTCGCTCTTGACGTCGAGGGAGGCGTTTGCCTGGCGGACGTAAACGCCGGCGGTGCCGACCGCGGGAGCGTAGGTATCGTTGCCGAGGAAGTATACGCTGACCTCCTGCTGCTGAAGGAGCTTCACATCGAGCGATTCGGGAGCGACCTTTATGCGGTCTTCTTCAAACTCCACGCACCTGCCGTCTTCATCCGTGACTCTTATGACCTTCAGGAGCGCCGATTTCAGGTCGTCTCCGTAGGTTATCGTGACTGTGCAAGCCTCGACCGCGGCGGGGATACGCAGATCCGTCACGGTGGCGGTGGCGGCGGCGACCAGCTTGACGCCGGGGAAACGGGAGTTCGTGCAGGTGACCCTCACCGTCTCGGTGTTCCCGAGCTCCAGCTCTCCGCTTTCTCCGGAATAACCGAACTTGTGATTGCTCGGCAGAATGGGATTGTTATCCAGCTCCTCATAAATGTCAACGCCCAGTATGCTGCCGGTCACGTATTTGACCTCGAACTCCGCGCCGTCCGCGAAATCATCGGGCACAAAGGAAACCTGGGATATGATAGAATCCCTGATGGCGTCAAAGTTTCCTTTTTCTATATCGACGTAATTCACTTCGACGTCCGGGAATTCGATCCTGGCTTTCGCGAAGGTGACGGTGATATCGTAGCTTTCTCCGTCGGCGACAGCCTCGACCGAGGCGCCCTCGCAGGGCTCGCCGTCCTTTTCAATCGTGAGAGATTCGAGGTAGTATCCGTTTTTCGCGTCTGGCGTTACGTTAACGCTGAAGCCTTCACCTTCGGAGACTCTGCCGTTGGAAACGACTCTGTCGCCGGAAACGATCTCGGCGCCGCCGCCTTCACCTACCGTCAGCGAAACGGTCGCGTAGGCGAGCTTCGTGTAAACGAGGGATACTTCGATATTCGAATCGGGCTCGAATGCGACGTCTTCCTCCGCGCCTGTCAGCGCATACTCGTAGTTTTCGATCGGGTTTACCGAAAAGGTGTACTCGCTGCCCTGATAAAGCCTGACCGAGCCGCTCACGGCTTCGCCGTTGAGATAGAGCGCTCCGTCGTCGCTGCCGCTGACAGTGCAGGTCGCGGTGTAATAAAACTTGATTTCAACGCGCACGGTCGTCGCCTGAGTCCAGTCCGGCTTTGAAATGCTTGTGCTCCGATAAGCGGTATAGAAGCCCGGCGCCGGAACGCTGTAGCTCGACAGCGCAGTGACCTGCTTGAAGGTATCTGCGTCGCCTTCGGCCTCCAGAGCGTACGAAGCGGCAGTTAGCGGCGAATCGCCGAAAATCCCCCGCATATCGCTTCTTGTGCATTTCGGGGAGTTCGCGCTCAGCTCAAGCTGATAGGCTTCCCCTCCGTCGTCCGCCGCCGCCGCGATCGAAAAGACCGGGAAGCAGAGCGTCAGAACAAGCGCCAGAGAAACAAGCATCGATAACGTCCTTTTCATAAAAACCTCCTCCTTAAATCAGAGTAAAACCTACTCTTTCCGTATTTTACCTATCAATTAGGTATATTATATCCGATCTTTCGGAAATAGTCAACAGATATACATAGAAAAACTAATAAAAACAAACAAAAAAACGCCGATATGATGATTTTCGTTCCCGCGCTTTCCCGCGACTCGTTGTTATTCACGCAAAAACGCGCCCGCGACCGGAGTCGCAAGCGCGTCTTTCATTTTTATTGCGTTTTTCCGCGGACGAAGCTTATCTTCTTCTGCGGTCGCCGCCGCGGTCGCGTCCTCCGCGTCCGCGATCGCCGTGTCCGCGGTCGCCGCCGGAGGTCTTGGGTCTGCTGACGTAGGACTCGATGGGCTTTTCAACGCCGTCCATCTCGTCGAGCACGGCCTTGCGGGAGAGGTTTATGCGGCCCTGGCTGTCGATCTCGACGACCTTGACCATGATCTCGTCGCCGACGGTGGCGACGTCTTCCATCTTCTCGACGCGGTCGCGGTCATACTGCGA
>JAFTEJ010000131.1 GCA_017453725.1 Clostridia bacterium
AGTCGCGGCAGAGCTCCTGCGCGAGCGATTCGAGCTGCGCGGAGCTCGTTTCGTTCAGCGCGGAGGTGATATGCACGGTCGTTTCGGTGAAGGTTATATCCTTGCAGCCCTCCAGCATCGAGCGCATGGTCTTCGCCGCCAGCGGCGCCCAGCTTCCGTTTTCGATGAGGGCGACGGTGCGGTTCCGGAAATTGCGCTCGGTAAGATGGTTGATGAACTCCTTCATAAACGGGAATATGTCGGCGTTATAGGTTGTCGTCGCGAGAACGAGCCGTCCGTAGCGGAAGGCGTCCTCGACCGCTTCCGCCATATCGTCGCGGGCGAGGTCGTGGACGGCGACCTTCGGGCAGCCCTTCGCCTTGAGCTTCTCTACGAGCTGCTCGACCGCCTTCTTCGTGTTGCCGTAAACGGATGTGTAGGCGACGACGATGCCCTCGCTCTCCACGCCGTAGGACGACCAGATGTTATAGAGATTCAGGTAGTAGCCGAGATTCTCGGTCAGCATCGGCCCGTGAAGCGGGAGGATCATTTCTATATCCAGCGCGGCGGCTTTTTTCAGCACCGCCTGCACCTGCGCCCCGTACTTGCCGACTATGCCGAAGTAGTAGCGCCTCGCCTCGCAAGCCCAGTCCTCCTCGGCGTCGAGCGCCCCGAATTTACCGAAGCCGTCGGCGGAGAAAAGCGCCTTGTCCGCGCTGTCGTAGGTCATAATGACCTCCGGCCAGTGCACCATCGGCGCGGTTATGAAGCTTAGCGTGTGCTTCCCGAGCGCAAGCGTGTCTCCTTCTCCGACAACGACGCGGCGGTCCGCGAAGTCGGTGCCGAAGAAGTTATTCATCATTGTGAACGCCTTGACGGAGGATACGACGACCGCACCGGGATAGTTTTTCATAAAGTTCGCGATATTTGCGGAATGGTCCGGCTCCATATGCTGAACGACGAGGTAGTCGGGCTTTCTGCCGCCGAGCGCCTCGGCGAGGTTATCGAGCCATTCGTGGGTAAAATTCTTATCGACGGTATCCATAACGGCGATTTTTTCATCGAGGATGACGTAGGAGTTATACGCCATGCCCTCCGGCACGATGTACTGCCCCTCGAAGAGGTCGAGCTTGCGGTCGTTGACGCCGACGTAGACGATGTCGCTTGTAATCCTTTTCATTGTTTTGCCTCCGTTTATTCAGTTTGGGTTGTCAGTTTTTCAGGCTGTGGAGCGGCGCGGGAATGCGCCCGCCTCTCGCGATGAAGGCGCCCGGCGAAAAGCGGTTGACCTCCATTATCGGACCGCCGCCGAGCAGTCCGCCGAAGGAAAGCTCCTCGCCCGCCTTTTTCCCTATCGCGGGAATCAGCCTGACGGCGGTGGTTTTGTTGTTGACCATTCCGATTGCGGCTTCGTCCGCGATTATCGCCGAAATGACCTCCGGCGGCGTATCGCCGGGAACGTTTATCATATCCAGGCCGACGGAGCAGACGGCGGTCATCGCTTCCAGCTTCTCGATGGAAAGCGCTCCCGCGCGGACTGCGGCGACCATTCCCTCGTCCTCCGTTACCGGGATGAAGGCGCCGGAAAGCCCTCCGACGTGTGAGGACGCCATAACGCCGCCCTTTTTGACCGCGTCGTTGAGCAGCGCGAGCGCGGCGGTCGTGCCGCAGGCGCCGCACGCCTCCAGCCCCATTTCTTCGAGTATACGCGCTACCGAGTCGCCCACCGCCGGAGTCGGCGCGAGCGAAAGGTCGACAATGCCGAAGGGCACGCAGAGCTCGTCCGAAACGCGCTTCGCGACGAGCTGGCCCATACGGGTTATCTTGAAAGCGGTGCGCTTTATCAGCTCCGCGACGCCGGCGAGATCCATACCGGGATCCGCGTCAGCCAGCGCTGCGCGGACGACGCCGGGGCCGGAAACTCCGACGTTTATCACGCAGTCCGGCTCGCCCGGTCCGTGGAACGCGCCCGCCATGAAGGGGTTGTCCTCCGGCGCGTTGCAGAAGACGACGAGCTTCGCGCAGCCGATGCAGTCGCGGTCGGCGGTCGCTTCGGCGGTTCGCCTTATCACCTTTCCCATCATCGCGACGGCGTCCATATTTATGCCGGATTTCGACGATCCGACGTTGACGGACGAGCAGACGAGGTCAGTTTCCGCAAGCGCGCGCGGGATGCTCTCGATGAGCGCGTAGTCGCCTGCGGAAAAGCCCTTGTGCACCAGCGCGGAGTAGCCTCCGATGAAGTTGACTCCGCAGTCCTTTGCCGCCGCGTCCAGCGCTTTGGCGAACTTCACCGGGTCGGAGCTCTGGCAGGCCGCCGCGAGCATCGCGACGGGCGTTACGGCTATGCGCTTATTGATAATCGGGATGCCGAGCTCCTTCTGAAGCTTTTCGCAGGTCGGAACGAGCTCGCCCGCGTAGCGCACGATTTTGGCGCGAATTTTTTCGCAGGCCTTACCAATGTCCGGATCGGCGCAGTCGAGCAGCGAGATCCCCATCGTCACGGTGCGGATATCGAGGTGCTCGTCGCGTATCATCCGTATAGTTTCAAGAATATCGTGAGTATTGAGCATTTCTCTCTCCTCAGATTCTGTGCATCGAATCGAATAAATCGCTGTGCATTACCTGCACAGCCATACCCGTTTCGTCGCCGACGGCCTTCATCCTGTCGGCGAACTCGCCGAAATCCACCGTCAGACCCGAAATGTCGCAGAGCATTATCATACAGAACATTTCCTGAAGCACCGTCTGCGAGACTTCGCTTATATTCACGCCGTACTTCGCGCACTCGCCCGCGACGCGCGCGAGTATGCCGACGGCGTCCTTGCCGACCACTGTCAGAACAGCTCTCATATTAATCATCCTTTCGCGAAATTGTTTTCACTGAATAACTTTAACATAAAAGCCGCGAAATGTAAATACCTTCTTGACAACCGCTCCCTCTTTTTGATAGAATTATTGCAGTATTCTATAACGGTTTTGGGGGACGGATTATGAAATCTGACGGATACCTGCGATATGTCAACACCCGTATGGGCTCGCGCAACGAGCCGCGCTGGTCGAACGGAAACACGCTGCCCTTCGCGCAGCGCCCATTCGGTATGGCGGGCTTCGTGCTGCAGACCGGCTCGCTGATTAGCCGCTGCGAGTTCTTTTACGACCCGGACGCCTACGCCTTCGAGGGCTTCCGCCTCTCGCACCAGCCGAGCCCGTGGATTGGCGACCACGCCGCGCTTCTGATACAGCCGCAGGCGGGACAGAGCCGCCATTCGCAGTACGATCACTGGGCGGGCTTCGACAAGCGAAGGGCGATACTCGACCCCGACTATATATCCCTCTACGTCGCGCGCTGGCGCATCAACGCCGAGCTGACTCCGACGGAGCGCGGCTGCGTTATGCGCTTCCGCTACGACCATCCCGACCGCGACCCGAAGCTCGCCTTCTTCTGCACGCGCAGCGAGGCGTCCTTCACCATAGACCCTGAAAAGCGCCGCATATACGGATGGACGAACGACTGCCCGAAATGGCAGGTGTTCGACGAGAACCGCAGCTATAAGGAATACTTCGTCGCGGAGCTCGACTGCGATATCGACGCCGATAACTGCGACCGCTTCGACAACGCCGCGAACAACGGCGAGGGCGGCTACGTCAAGGCGCTCCACAGCGAGGGCGAACGCTGCAATCTTTTCGCCGCGCTCAAGAGCCGCGACGTGCGCCTGCGTATGGGCGTTTCCTTCATAAGCCTCGAACAGGCGGAGCTGAATATGGAGCGCGAGACCTCCTTCGACTTCGACGCGGTACGCGCCGAAGCCAATGAAGCGTGGGAGCGCAAGCTGTCTTCGCTTGAGGCGGAATGCAGGACCGAGGAGGAGATGCGGACGTTTTACTCCTGCCTCTACCGCGTGATGTGCTATCCGCACAAGTGCTACGAGATCGACGCGGGCGGAAACGAGGTGCATTACTGCCCGTTCGACGCGACGGTCAAGCCCGGCAAGCGCTACACCGACAGCGGTTTCTGGGATACCTTCCGCACCGTCTTCCCGCTGCTTTCGATAATCCTGCCCGAGGACTACGCCGAGATAGTCGAGGGCTTCGTGACCGACTACGTCGACCACGGCTGGCTTCCCCGCTGGACCGCGATGGGCGAATCCGGCGCGATGCCGAGCACGATGATCGACTCCGTCATCGCCGACGGCGCCGTCAAGGGCATTCTCAAGGGCAAGCTGCTCGAAACCGCCTTTGAGGGAATGCTGAAAAACGCCTCCGTCGTGTCGCCCGACCGCCACTTCGGCAGGAACGCCATAGGCGAGTATATGAAGTACGGCTACGTGCCTCACGGCGCGGAGTACGACGTCGTCAACCTGACGCTCGACTTCGCCTACTGCGACTTCTGCGTCGCGCAGGTCGCGCACATCCTCGGCAAATACGACATCGAGAAAGAGTACCGCGAGCGCGCGAACAACTATAAGAACATCTTCGACCCCGACACGGGACTGATGCGCTGCAAAAAGACGGACGGCGAGTTCACCGACGACTTCAATCAGCACCGGTGGTTCTACGGCTACACCGAGGGGACGAGCTGGCAGAACTCCTTCTTCGTTCCGCACGATACCGAGGGCTTCGCGGCGCTCCACGGCGGCAAAGACGCGCTGATACGGAAGATGGACGAGCTTTTCTCCCTCCCGCCGATCTACGACGATCCAGGCTACGAGACGCACGAGATGAGTGAGCTGAGCGTTTCGGACCTCGGGCAGTGCGCGATTTCCAACCAGCCGAGCCATCACATACCCTTCATCTACGCCGCCTGCGGCGCGCCGGAGAAGACGGCGTACTGGGTGGGTAAGCTATGCGACGAATACTTCGACAGCGGCGTCGAGGGTTACCCCGGCGACGAG
>JAFTEJ010000132.1 GCA_017453725.1 Clostridia bacterium
CGCCCGTGCGGAACAGGATGGTATAGCCCTCCGCGGCGGCGTCCGCGCCGTCTTCCTCGGCGAAGCGTTTTATGTAGAATACCGGGTCTCCGGTCAGGCTGCCGTTCGCCTTGCGGACGGTAAAGAGGGCTTCCTCCGGTGAGACCTCGACTGTCAGTATATTTCGGTCTTCTTCAAGGACCTTGATATAGAAGCCGTAGGTGAGACTGACTATAGAGCTGACGTTGGTGGTCAGTATGCCGTTTTCGACGGTGCACCAGTCGGTCCTGTAGCGGACAGTGGCCGAATCGGCGTCGTAATCGGGAAGAGGGGAGCATATCGGGAATTCGATGATAGTATCCTGGTCGATGTCCATGCAGTATACGGCGTTTGTTCGGAGCGTCGGATTGTCGCTGAGCGTAGGGAAGAGGAGAACGAGCGAATCTCCTTCGTAGCTGCCGTACTGGACGACCTGCGTAACGTATTCGCCGCTGTTCAGACGCGCGTCGAGGAATACCGCGGGACTGCCCTCGCCGATCTTGCCGCCGACAATATTGACGTATGACGATACGCCGCCGTAAAGCTCGGCGGATCTGTCCGCGACGATCGCGCCGTTCCTGCTTTCGATAACGGTGAAAAAAGTCTTCGGAGTTTCGCCTTCGACTTCGGGGTCGCCGCTTGTGTAAATAACGGCGATTTCATCGGAAGCGTTGGTGTTCAGGTCGACCTTCAGCATATACGAATAAGGAGCGGAGAAAAGCTGCTTGTATCCCTCGTCGGAAAAGCCGTAAATGCTCAGTCCCTTCGCGGACGCCTCCGAGCCGTGCGTGGATTCGCCGAGCAGGATGTCCCAGCCGACAGCGAGCTCGAAAGCGCCGTCGCCGTCTATATCCGCGAGTTCGCAGCGGTAGACCTCGGAGCAGTCGGCGTTGATCTCGGTGATGTGCGTCCATTTTTCGTCGACGATGTCGAAAAAGTGGAGCTGCACCGTCGTCATTCCGCTGAGCATGCAGAAGACGGCGGCTTCGTCCTCGCCGTCGCCGTCCATATCCGCGAATATGACGGAGGAGCGGTATTGTCCGGTATGCGGATGCTTCAGCGTGTATTCGCCGCCGATAGCGGACTTGAGCGCTTCAAGCAGCGCCTGCTGTTCCTCTCCCAGACGGGGAGGAAGGAACAGGTCGCTTATCTCGCCTTCATAAAGCGAGCAGCCGGACGCGCCGAAAAGGAGCGCCAGCGTCAGTATCAGAATAATCGCTTTCTTAAACATAATCTTCTCCGTATCCGTAAGGGCATAATCCTACTTATACATGCTGATTATATCAGAAGTAATCGTTCATATCAAGTGGAAACAAAAAATTTTTTCTGATTATGACATCTGAAATAATTTTCAAAGACATATTGAACGGAGCGGGCTTTTGTGATAGAATACCAAAAGAGAAATATAAGACGGGGCGCGAAGATGGAGTTTCGAAAGACGAAAGAAGGAATATGCTGCGACGCGGCGGGGATAAACCTGCCGCTGACGCTTGACTGCGGACAGGCGTTCCGCTGGCGCGCGCACGGAGAAGGCTTCCGCGCCGCCGTCGGCGATAAGCTGATAACCGTTGCGGAAAGCGGGGGAGAACTGCTTTTCTCCGCCGATTGCGAGCCGGAGGCGCTCGCCGCGGCCGTCACGACCTACTTTGATCTCGATCGCGACTATGCGGAGATCGAGCGCGTTATCTCGTCCGATTCCTACGTCGCCGAGGCGATGAAGACCTGTCGCGGACTGCGTATACTGAAGCAGGAACCTTTCGAGGCCCTCATCTCGTTCATCATCTCGCAGAACAACAACGTACCGCGCATAAAAAACATCGTCGAAACGCTCTGCGGCTGCTTCGGCGAACCGCTCGCGGACGGAGTCAGCTCATTCCCGAGTGCGGAACGGCTCGCTTCGCTGAGTGAAGAAGACCTTGCGCCGCTGCGCTGCGGTTACCGTGCGCGTTACATAATCGAAGCGGCGCGGAAGGTCGCTTCCGGCGAGCTCGATCTCGAAGCCGCCGCGTCCGCCGAAGAAGAAGCCTGTATGCTTGCGCTGAAGGGCGTGACCGGAGTGGGGGACAAGGTCGCAGCCTGCGTTATGCTTTACGGGCTCGGGCGGCTTGATTCCTTCCCGATGGACGTCTGGATGAAGCGCGTCGTGCGCGTGCTCTATGAGGGCGCGGACGTGCGCGGGCTTTTCGGCGGCTACGCCGGTGTCGCGCAGCAGTACCTTTTCGTGCTCGCGAGGCAGGAAAAGTATCTCGATAAATTCGGCAAATGAATTTGCGGGCTCCGGCTGACTGTCATTGCCGAAGATCAGCCATATCGGACAGAATAAGTAAAAAGCATCGAAAGGATGATAATATGAAGCTTCTTATCACCGGAGGAGCCGGATACATCGGCAGCCACACCTGCGTCGAGCTCCTCAACGCCGGCTACGAAATAGCCGTCGTCGATAATCTTGCCAACTCGAAATCCGCCGCGCTGGAGCGTGTAGGGGAGATAACCGGCAGGCAGTTCTCCTTCTATAAGGTGGACCTGCTCGACCGCGAAGCGCTTGAAAAGGTTTTCGCCGACGAACGCCCCGACGGCGTCATCCATTTCGCCGGACTGAAGGCTGTCGGCGAATCGGTCGCGAAGCCGCTCGAATACTATCATAATAACATCGTCGGAACCATCAACCTTCTCGAAATGATGAGGAAATACGACGCGAAGCGGCTCGTTTTCTCCTCCTCCGCGACGGTCTACGGCGATCCGGCGACGGTGCCGATAACCGAGGACTTCCCGCTTTCCGTCACCAACCCCTACGGCAGAACGAAGCTTATGATAGAGGACATCCTCCGCGACCTTTACCGCTCGGATAACAGCTGGAGCATAGTGCTCCTGCGCTACTTCAACCCCGTCGGAGCGCACGAAAGCGGCAGGATAGGGGAGGACCCCTCCGGAATTCCCAATAACCTGATGCCTTATATTTCGCAGGTCGCGGCGGGCAAGCTTGACCGCCTGCGCGTTTTCGGCGGCGACTACCCGACGCCTGACGGCACCGGAGTCCGCGACTACATCCACGTCGTCGATCTCGCGAAGGGGCACATCGCGGCGCTGAAAAAGCTTTCCGCGAGCGGAGTCTATACCTATAATCTCGGCACCGGCAGGGGATACAGCGTCCTCGACGCCGTCAGAGCGTTTGAGAAGGCGAACGGGCTCGAGATACCCTACGACGTTGTCGAACGCCGTCCCGGTGATATCGCGGAATGCTACGCCGACCCCGCGCTTGCGGAAAAAGAACTCGGCTGGCACGCGGAAAAGGACCTCGTCGATATGTGCCGCGACGCATGGAACTGGCAGAAAAACAACCCCGAAGGCTACCCGGAGGACTGATAAGCCTTGCCGTCCTGCTGCGTTGAACAGCGCGATTGAAGGCTTCCGCATTCTCTGAATTATGAGCCGCAGGTCGCCGTCTGTATTAAACGCGCTGACCGTATCATAGTTGTCACGCGCCGCCTCAACGAAACGATAACAAAAGAGCGTACACGGAAATCCCGCGTACGCTCTCTTTTCTTCTATGGCTGCTAAAGCTTCATAGGCAGAAGCCCCGTCTCGTTTGTCAGCCGAGGTCGCTTTCGGGGACGAGCTTCGCCGCGACGCGGAGGATCTTGAGCGCGTCGCCGACGGTGATGTCGCCGTCGTTGTCAACGTCGCCGATGAGCATATCCTTATCGGTGGCCGCGACGAGCTTCGCGGCGATACGGAGCGCCTTGAGGGCGTCGCCGACCGTGATTTCGCCGTCCTCGTCCATATCGCCTCTCTTGTAAGCGGGCGGGGTGTCTCCGTTGATCTTGAAGGTCACGGTAGTTTCCTTGTCGCCGTTGACGACGTGGATGGTGTATTCGCCGGGCGCGCTGACGACGGTGCTCTGTTCGATGGCGTTGCCGTTCAGGGTCGCTTCACCGACGTTCCAGGTCAGCGTGACGGCTTCATCATATTCGCCGCCGTTGGCGACGCCGTAAACGATCGGTCTCTCATAAACCGTCTCGCCGCCGGTGACCGTGAAGCTTACCTCGGTGGACTTGTTGCCGTTGATCAGCTTTATGGTATGTTCGCCGTTGGTGTCGATGCCGCTGCCGTAGGTGAAATACTTGCCGTCGAGCATTGCGTTGCCGATGTTCCAGTCGGGCACGAAAGCGCCTTCGGAAACGTCGACCGTCTGTCCGTTGGTAAGATTGGAGAAGGCGGGCTGGACGTGAGTCGTATGCGCGGTGCCTGTATACGCCTGGAGTCCGGTAATGTAGACCTCGAGCCCCTCCTTGACCTTGCCGTCGAAGCGGAAGATGTAGAAGCGTATCTCATTGAGGCGTATCGGCTCGCCGTTGGTCCATTCGTCGTAGTGGTCGAAGTAGTTCCACGGTATATAGATCCAGCCGCTGCCGGTGGGCGGGAGCGGGATGTCTATCGCGTGCATCTCGAACAGCGGGCGTATGTCGCAGCAGGACATACCGACGCGGAAGGTGCCTTCGGAAACGAGGTTCACGTCGTTGACGCCGACCCAGACGAGGAAGCCGTCGGATCCGGTCAGATCGTTGACAAGCGGATCGCCGTTGGAGGGGGTGATGAAAACCGGGCTTCCGGCGCCGTTGCGGTACATGGATTTGAACTGGAGCACGCCGTGCTCGTCGTCCTCTTCGGAGGACATATCAACGCGCGATTTCATCATAAGGGCCTGGCTGTATCCCTCGGGGATTATGCTGACGTCGGAACGCTTGGCGAGCGAGTAATCAACGTCCTTGGTGCGGTCGCCGGTAGCGCCGGTGGCGCCGTTGAGATCGTATCTGGTGTTGTAGCTTTCAAAGCTGAAGAAGCCCTTTTCGATCGTTCCGGTGTGGGTGATGGGTATAAGACCGGCAATGGCGTTTTCGAGATCCGCGCAGAGCTCCTGACAGAATTCGGATGTGATATCGTCGTCGATCGCTTCTTCGGCTCTGTCGGTAACGGTCTTCAGCGCGTTATAGGTCGTGGCGACGTAATTGCCGCGCCAGTAGTTCTTCGCGCAGCTTATCAACGAATAGAGGTAATTGAGCTCGTCGAGGGTCGGTCCGGGGCCGAGCAGGAAGAGGTTGTTGACTCTTCTGTTTATCTCCTCCGTCGCGGCGTCGGCTTCATCCTGCGTTACGCCGTACTTGTCGAGCAGCGCTTCTGCGCTGTCGAGCGCGATCTGCAGCTTTTCCCAGGAACGCGGGGTGTAGTCGGCTTCGTTGAGAGTCGAGACGTAAGCGCGCGTGTTGTTGTAAACTCTGGTCAGCTCGCTCATATCGGCGGCCTGCAGGCTCCATACGAAGGCGTGCAGATCGGAAATGAAGTAGAACACCTGGCGCAGATCCTCGAACTGGATCGCTATAAAGTCGAGTTGGTCGAGGTAATCGAAAATCTCCGCGTCGGTCTCGGTGAATTCATAGAAGCTGCTCCAGGAGGCGGAAACATACCCGCCCTTGCCGGCTTCCATGGGACGCGAGATGCTGAAGTCCTCGGCTACGAACTCTACTTCGCCTGCGACGCCGACGAAGATCTGCATCGCGACGGGCACGCACTCGTCCGGATTCTTCAGCCAGAAGCGTATGCCGTCCGTATCGCTAAGGTCGGCGCCGAAGGGGTTCTTGACCGCGACCTCTTCGCCGTCCTCGTCTACCGTGGATTTGAAGCAGCTCCAGCCGTAATACGGAGGACTGAAGGTGCTGTCGCCGTTAGCGATAATCTCGAGCGTGGGCTCGTCGGGGCCGACGCCCTCCTCGGCGAACACGACGGGGTCGAACGATACGCCGCCGTCGGAGATCGCGTCGAGGTCGTCGTCGTCCCAGACGCCGAAGCCGTTGAGCTTCACGTCGGCTCTGGCGGGGAACATCGGGAGAAGCGCGCTTATAGCGTCGAGGAGTTCCTGCGCCATCGCGTCGACCTGACGCTGAGTGTAGTTGTCCTGGAAGTTTTCATCGAGAAGCATTTCGTAAGCGCGGAGGTAAACTTCCGTCGCGTCCGTGTAGCTTTCCTCAGTGTAGGCTTCGGGATCGAGCGCGTCGAAGACGTCAATCGCCTCGGCAAGCTCGTCGGGATGGATGCGGCTGTCGCTGTAGGCGCAGAAGTCGCCGATGTAGAAGACGTCGCCGTCGGAAGCGGTGTCGATGGTTATGCTCATCGCGTTGATGTAGGGGAGCATATTATAGGGGAGCGGGCGCTTGCCGTTGCCGCTGAAAATGGAGTAGTTCTTTCCGTCGTCGTGCTTCCAGAACCAGTCTACCTGCTCGAAGTCGGTTTTGAAGTCGAAGTAGAGGTAGCCGTCCGCGTCGGGAGTCTTGCTCGCTTCGAAGCAGAAGCCGTTCATCGCGCCGACCATATCGGGGTCGTCGCCGGTGTAATAAGCGGTCGGGCCGGCGTAGGGCAGACAGAACAGGTTGATCTTAACGCTGCCGACCCACTCTCCGGCGGTGTTGTGGGCGACCCAGAAGCAGATTCCGGTATCGTCGGAGAAGTCGCGTCCGCCGGCGAGGGAAGCGCCGCTGGACGGAGCCTTTTTGGCGCACCACTGGAGGTTGATGGGGTTGTTGTCGGGGTTTATCTCGCCGATGTTGAGCTCGACGAACGAACCGAGCGTTATGTGACCGGCATATTCGCCGGGTCTGCTGTTGATAACGTCGATTTTTGTGACTTTCTCCACGCGCTCGGGAGCGAAAGAGGGAACATCGCACTGCGAAAGCGAGAGTCCGGGGTTATAGATCTCCGTGAGATCCTGCGCCGTGAACTCGCTCCAGCCGGGGAGCTTTTCATAGTTGTAATAATCGTAGTAGACCGCTCCTGCGGTGATGACTCCGCTGAACAGCGTCGCGGCTCCGAACGCGGAGAACGCGAACAGCAGCGAAAGAATCATAGCGGTTGATTTTTTGAACATAAACTGCCTTCCTTTCTGTCGTTAAGCTACAAAGAAAAATGCATAAGTGAGAATCCCGGCGGGAATAACTCCCGTCGGATCGGCCGCGTCCTCCGCTTCCGGCGGAGGCGACGGCGATAACAGACACGGTCCACACGCACGCCTGTCGCGAAAGGCGGCGGGGTATCCCAAGCTCCGGCAAAGCCGCTTACGGGCCGCGCGCCATGACGTGCGGCGAGCCTGTGTGGGCGCCCCTGTTCAACAGCGAACGGCGTCAGTACGCCCGCGCTGCGATTCACACTCCTTCCTTGTATATATAACTATTTAAATGATAACACCTGTTGACGAAATTGTAAATACTTTTTGTGCAAAAAACACAAAAAAATTGCACTCTTTTCTTATCCGGCCGACTCGTGAAATAATTTTGCCGGATTTTTTATAAAAAAGCATTTACACGGGGCGGAAAGAGTGATAAAATATCTGCGTATGTTCAGAACATTACTTTTTTAAACGGAGGAAGAAAAATGGCAAGACAAAGAAAATCTATGGACGGCTACACCGCCGCCGCGCACGTCAGCTACGCGTTCACGGAAGTAGCTGCGATTTACCCGATAACGCCCTCGAGCGTTATGGCGGAGCTGACCGACTCCTGGTCGGCCGGCGGTCTGAAGAACATTTTCGGCGACAAGGTCAAGGTTATGGAGATGCAGTCCGAAGCCGGCGCCGCCGGTACGGTACACGGAAGCCTCGCGGCGGGCGCCCTCACGACGACCTACACCGCGTCGCAGGGACTTCTGCTTATGATCCCGAATATGTATAAGATCGCGGGCGAGCTGCTGCCGAACGTCATCCACGTTTCCGCGCGCTGCGTCGCTTCTCACGCGCTCAACATCTTCGGCGACCACTCCGACGTCTACGCCTGCCGCCAGACCGGCTACGCGATGCTCGCGGAGAGCAACCCGCAGGAGGTCATGGACCTCGGCGCCGTCGCGCATCTTTCCACCATCAAGGGCAGAGTGCCGTTCATCAACTTCTTTGACGGCTTCCGCACCTCCCACGAGATACAGAAGATCGAAGTCTGGGACTACGCCGACCTCGAAGAGATGATCGATAAGGACGCGA